>CAJMBK010000003.1 GCA_905211645.1 uncultured Caryophanales bacterium | reverse complement strand
AAGGTAGAAGATTAGTAAAACTTTCTCTTAGTGGAACATCTTATGATTATATCTACAATGATCAAGGTCTCAGAGTTAAGAAAGTTGATAATAAAGGTAATACTTGGTATTACACCTATGATGGAGATAAGCTCATTAGTGAAATTTCTAGTAAAGCTAGATTTGATTTCTTGTATGATGAGAATGGTTCTCTTTATGGATTCATTAAGGATAAGACAGAAAAATACTTATATCTTAGGGATTGTTTACAAAATATTCTTGGAATTGCTGATATTAATGGTAATACTATTGTAAAATATGACTACGATGCTTGGGGATTGACTAAGAAAATTGAAGATTCATCAACATCGGATATCGGTTACTTAAATCCATTTAGATATAAAGGTTATTATTACGATAGCGAATCTACAATGTATTATTGTAAGACTCGTTATTATGTTCCTTTATGGGGTAGATGGCTGAATGCTGATAGTCCATATAATTTATCTTTTGACAAATTTGATGGATTAAATTATTATACCTATTGCGGAAACAATCCTATTGTAGGTATTGATAAATTAGGTAAATGGCTTTTATTTGCTTGTTTAAGCGCACTAGTTGGCGGAATTATTAATGCTGTGTCTTCTATAGTGACTTCCATTGCAACTGAAGGTAAGGTAGATTGGAAAGACGCAACAAGTAGTTTTGTTGGTGGTGCCGTATCTGGATTTATAATTGGTGCTACAGGTGGAACTGCTGTTGCTGCCGCGAGTTATGCTTCAGCAGCTGCAGAATCGATTACAGGCGAAATATGGGATTATGCTAGTGGCGAAAAAGAATTAAGTGGTGATAATATTTTAAAATCTTTGGGAAATATTGCTTATGATACAGCTATAGACGGAACTATCAATATTGTTACCGATAAAGTTATATCAGCAAAAATCCCAAGTCTTAAAACCAATTCGGGCTGGTTTAAACCTAAAAAAGTAAAAAGTTTTTTCACCAAGTCGTATGGCAAAAAAATTATAAAAGGGACTTTGGCAAGCGCAGGCATTGGAGCTGCAATTGATTTAGGCAGTTATTACTTAAGTAAGATTGTTGAAGAATTTTGTGATAATTCTAATCAACGAAATGTTGCTAGAATATATGGCTAATAAATAAATTGTGAGTGTGGGGTGATGAAATGAGCAGAATGACAAGAATATTAATGAATATTATAATTACTTTTATTTTATTTTTTGTTTTACTTATTTGTGCATTATTTGTTTCTATCATCCCCACATTTTATTTAGATTCTGCTATCCTTGAAATAATTTGTTTTTTTACGATTCTTATCCCACTCAGTTTTAGTTTAATTGTCTTTGTTAATTATGTAGGTAAAAAAGTTATTCGAAGGTATAGAGCAAATTTAAGAATAAAAAAAATAAAAATTCTATTAACTCCTTCTATAAATTTCAGCCAATTCCAATCTTGTGATGATATAAGTGTCTATTTTGTAAATAAGCATCATTTAAAAACAATTTCTGAAATTCCAATGAAAAAAATTGACATTGATGAATGCAAATTAAAAAGGAAAAAGAATAATGGATTCATTAAGGAAAAAATAAAAAAGGCTAACGAAATAATTTCTTCAAAAAAACATTGGATATATCAAATTAATTTATTTAAATTTAATGAAGAAATTGAAGAAAATATTGATAAAATCTGTAATTTAATTGTTGATTTAAATAATGATAGATTATACGAAATCGGAAAAATTAACTTCGGCTATAATGAAAAGACTGGAGATCTCATAGTAAGAATTTACGATTGTGATGGCAAATCTGATGTTAGTTCTTTTTTTAGGTATATGAGACTTTTAAAACTGTTTTGTAAAGCGTACCAAATAAATTATAAATTTTTAATAAAGCAATTATAAACAATTATATAACTTGCTATTTTAAGTCCTTTGAGTTCTTTGCTAGGTGTTAAACTTTTTAAATGGATTAATTCCAAAATTAGCAATGATACTTTATCAAACAATTTATCTAAAGCAACAGAAATTGTTGTTAATTCAATCAAGTGTATTTTTCAGACTTATGTTGATTCATTGAAAAAGACAAACTCATTTGATAAGGAAGCTCAAGTCACTGCTTTTAACAAAGCGAAGGAGATAGCTTTAAATCAGATGAGTGACGATTTGATACAGTATATTTCTAAAACTTTTGGTGATATTGATACCTGGTTGACAACAAAGATTGAAGCGGAAATTAATTCTCTTAAATCGCAGTATCCAAAATCATCATAACTACGAACCCAACGATGAATGACCAAGTTCCGTAGTGATTGATAGAATCAAGTTGTGCTTGAGGAATTAAATCTTCAATGACAACGTAGATCATACATCCTGCTGAAAGTGCTAAAGCAAAAGGCATGACATCTTTAAAGAATGCTGCAAGTAGGAATCCAAATATTCCTGCAATAGGTTCAACTAGCCCGGAGAATGTTCCAAATAGGAATGCTTTAGTTTTGGTGTAACCTTCATCCAATAAAGGCAAACTAACTGCAGCACCTTCTGGAACATTTTGAATTCCTATTCCTAAAGCTAACATTAAGGCTGAGAATAACATTGCTTCGTTATTCATCGCTAAGGCACTTCCAAAGGCGATACCTACACTTAATCCTTCTGGAATATTATGCAAGGTAACAGCAAGAAACAGTTTGGTTCCTCTTGAGATTTTATTAGTTTTAACGCCTTCTGTTTCTTCTTTTTCTTTGTGAATGTGAGGAACAACTTTATCTAATCCCCACATTAATAAACACCCAAATATGAATGATACAGTTGGAATGATCCAAAATAGTTTCTCAGGCATATAGGTGTTAGTGTCAGTACTTTGTAACGCAGGAAGAAGTAAAGAGAAGATTGAAGCGGATACCATGATTCCCGATGAAAATCCTAATATGATTCTCTTGATGTTATCTGATATATTCTTCTTGAAGAAAAATACAACACTGCTTCCTAATGTTGTACAAACAAATATGATTGATAAGCCTAAAAGTGTATACAAATATTTTTCCATAGCAAGAGTATATCAAATATATGTTGCCTATGGGTAACAAATACATTGTTGATAGTCTGTGTGTAATTTAAAAAGGTTGAATTTGCTTCAACCTTAGTGCATTCTTAATCAGGATTTTTTCTTTTCGCAAACGTGTTCAATACCTAAAGAAAGTATTGAGGAGATGTGTTCATCTGATAAAGTGTAATAAACTTTTTTACCTTGTCTAATTGCTTTAACAACATTTTTGCTTTTCAAGATAGCTAGTTGATGAGAAGTATTTGATTGTTTTGCGTTTAAAATACTTGCGATATCTTGAACGCAAAGGCTTTTTTCTGCAAGCAGATAAATGATTCTGATTCTTGTTGGATCAGAATAAAGTCTAAACAAAGATGAGAGTGAATCAAATAATTCTTCATCTTCTAAATCATGTTGTAAGTCTTCAATAGCAGTGTTATGTTTATTTTCAATGTGCTTCATCTTTATTATTATATAATTTTTTAATTTAAAGCCAAAAAATGTAGCATTGAAGTTTTTGAAAATCTTAATGAATTAAGAAATAAAATTATAATTAGCAATTTTAATATATTTATTAAAATTGTTTTATAAATTTTGATGAAATTTATAGTTTCAAACTTTTTATTTGATTTAAATCTTGTCTCAATGATCATCCAGACTTCAAGTTAAACAAGCTCCTAGAATTTATATTATAAATATAAATTTGAGAATTGATAAAATATTAAAGTTATGGAAAATAAGAATAAAAAGAAGAAACTTTCTGGAAGAGAACTCTCTGATAGAAAGAAAGAAAAATTAGGTATTTTAATTGCAGCAATCATCTGCTTTGTTGGTATGATTGTGATTATTTTATGCATTGTATTGCCACTTCAAAGTGGTTGGGAAGATAAAGTTAACTCATCAGATGAATCAGTTAGCTTAGTAGAAAGAGTAGAAGGTGAAAATTATGAAAGAATCTAAATTTAGAAAATTAGTTAAAACCGAAATGAAATTTGCACCAATATATCTAATCTACTTCATTCCATTTGTTTTAGTTTTTGTCACTCTTTTTACATCAAAAGTTGATTTTTACAAAGATGTTAGTGGAGGTAGCGACATCTTACTTTACTCAAATAACTTCATAAAATTCTTATTTGATGGAGGATATACTGCATTTGGTGTTTTTATTTTCCTTCTATTTGCTGGTGAAGTTGTTCTTTTAGTCTTAGAGACAGTATTTAAGAAATTTAGAGAAAACTTAATTATTAAGACATCATTAGTAAGTACACAAATTGTTAATGCATTGCTCATTTTTGCTGCAATGTATTGCGCTGAAGGTCCATATTCTGCAGCAAATATTTCTAATGCAAATTACAACGACTTTGTTACAACAGTACCATCAGCTGGAAATATTTTATTCGGTTTATTCACATTCCTTTATTTAGTTTTTAACATCTGTTTCTTTGTTTATAAGTTTGACGTATTCAACAATAAAAAGAAAGTACATTATGAACCATTACTTTCTCCAGCAGAACTTATGTCTGAGCAAGAAAAGAATGCAGTTAATAACGCAGACGAACTTGAGTCCGACGATTTGGATTTAAGTGCACTTAAACTTGACGATGATTTGAAGCTTGAAAGAAAAGATCCAAATGCTACTCAAGAAACTAAAGAAGTTAATAATGCAGAAGAAGTTAATCCAATTGTTGAGCAAGAAGAAAATTCAACTGATGGAGAAACGGCAATTTTAGATTTTGGTGAAGAAGATACAAAAGATGAAAATAAGTGATATTGATTATAAAAACTCAATTTTAGTGGTTGTCGACATGCAAAAAGACTTTGTCGACGGAGCATTAGGTTTTAAAAAAGCAGAAGAGATTTATAAACCTATCTGTGAACTTATTAGAGACTTCAAGAAAGAAGAGTCTGAAGTAGTTTTTACTAAGGATACTCATGAAGAACATTCATACTTTAATACAGTTGAAGGAAAGAATTTGCCTGTTCTTCACTGCGTTAAAGGTAGTGAAGGTTGGAAACTTTACAAAGATTTAGAGAATTTAATCGGTGAAAGTAAAGTTGTTGAAAAGGATACATTTGGAAGTGTTGAACTTGCTGAGTATTTGAAATTGCAAAATAAGAACAACATATACTTTTGTGGTGTTGTAACTGATATCTGTGTTTTTACAAATGCAGTTTTAACAAGAACATTCTGCAAAGATGCAAGAATTGTAGTCTTAAAAGATTATGTTGCTTCAAACGATGAAAATATTGAAGCAAAATCATTTGATTTATTGAAACATTTGAACATTGAAGTTTTATAGGAGGTTGCAGCAATGAATGACGATATTATCATCAAAGGTGCTAGAGAAAATAATTTAAAAAATATTGATGTAACTATACCTAAAAATAAGTTGGTTGTTTTCACTGGAGTCTCCGGCTCTGGTAAATCAACCTTAGCTTTTGATACTATCTTTGCTGAAGGTCAAAGAAGATATATCGAATCTCTTTCCTCATACGCAAGACAATTCTTAGGTTCATTTGAAAAACCAGATGTTGATTCAATTGAAGGTCTGTCACCTGCAATTTCTATTGACCAGAAAACTACTTCTCATAATCCAAGATCAACAGTTGGTACCGTAACTGAAATTTACGATTACTTAAGATTACTTTTTGCCAGAGTTGGTGTTTGTTATTGTCCAAATGATGGGTGCAAAATTGAAAAATCAACCATCCAACAAATTGTCAATAACGTTAAAAAGCTTGGCGAAGGTACAAGAGTCACAATCCTTTCTCCAGTTGTTCATAAGGAAAAAGGTACTCATGCTGAAATCTTGAAGAAATATTTCGATTTATCCTTCAGAAGAATGAGAATTGACTCAACAGAAATTCAAAGATTAGAAGCAATTCCTACCTTGGATAAGAATAAGAAACACTCTATCGATATTGTTATCGATAGAATGGTTTTAAAAGAAGAAAACTATAATCGTTTATTTGATTCGTTACGTTTAGCAATTGACTATTCCAAAGGCTACGTCATTGTTTTGACTGATGAAGGTGAATCATTCTACTCTGAACATTTATCATGTCCTGAATGTGGGTTTTCCGTTCCACCACTTGAACCTAGATTATTCTCTTTCAACAATCCATTAGGTTCCTGTAAGCAATGTAATGGTTTAGGTTTAAATATCGAAGCAGATCCTGCTAAGATTGTTCCTGATGATAGTTTGTCCATCAACAAAGGTGCTATTAAGTTGTTAGATGCTACTTCTGATACCGTTTGGGCAATTGAGCTTGATAAGATCTGTGAACTTTATAACATCGATAAAAACATTCCATTCAACCAATTAACAGACTATCAAAAAGAGAGAATTTTCTATGGTCCAGAAGAACCTACCAATTTTACTTATACAGCAAAAAATGGTAGTAAATACGTTAAGACTTTATCCGAAGGTTTTAAGACTAAGATTGATAGACTCTACTACAATACTGAAAGTGAAGGCATGAAGAAATGGTATCAAACATTCATGTCTGAATCCATCTGTACTGCATGTCATGGTGCTAGATTATCACCTGAAGTTTTATCCGTTAAAGTTGGTGGTTTAAATATCTATGAAGTTTGCTGTTTGTCACTTGATAAACTCTATGAATTTGTTTCTAAACTTCCTGAAACATTCACACAAGAACAAAAGACAATCACAGCTTTAGTTATCACTGAAATTAAAAACAGAGTTAAGTTTTTAATTGATGTTGGTTTGGAATATTTAACTTTAGCTCGTATGTCAATGACTCTTTCTGGTGGTGAAAGCCAAAGAATTAGACTTGCTACACAAATTGGTAGCAAGTTGTCTGGTGTTTTGTACGTTTTAGATGAACCTAGTATCGGTTTGCACCAAAGAGATAATGACAGACTCATTGCAACACTTAAAGAGATGCGTGATTTAGGTAACTCTTTAATTGTCGTCGAACACGACGAAGATACAATGAGAGCTGCAGATTTTATTGTTGACGTTGGTCCTCTTGCTGGTGAACACGGCGGTGAAATTGTTGTTGCTGGTACACCAGAAGAAGTTGCCGCATGTGATAAATCTATCACAGGTAGATATTTAAGTGGTAAAGAGAAGATTGAAGTTCCTAAATTTAGAAGAGAAGCATATGACACTGTTACTTTTAAGAAATGCCACTGCCATAATTTAAAAGATATCGATGTTAAGATTCCTTTAGGAACATTTGTTTGTGTTACCGGCGTTTCTGGTTCAGGTAAATCTTCATTAGTTACTGAAGTTATCTACAAGAATTTATACAACTTTTTAAATAAGAATAAACTTCAAACTGAAGGTACCTGCCAAATTGTTGGTGCCAATAAAGTTAAGAAGTTAATTAATATTTCCCAAGAACCAATCGGCAAGACACCTCGTTCAAACCCTGCTACATATATCGGAGTTTTCGATGATATTCGTACCTTATTTGCTTCAACTCAAGATGCTCAGATTAACGGTATTACAAAGAGCATGTTTTCATTCAATCTTCCTGGTGGTAGATGTGAAGCATGTTGGGGTGATGGCGTTAAAAGAATTCAAATGAACTTCTTACCAGATGTTTACGTTACTTGTGATGTCTGCGAAGGTAAGAGATACAATCAAGATGTTTTAGCAGTTAAATACAAAGATAAGAGTATTTATGACGTTCTAGAAATGAGAATTGATGAAGCTTATGAATTCTTTAAGAATATTCCAAGTATTGAAAGAAAACTTAGAACCTTAGTTGATGTCGGTTTAGGCTACATGAAGTTAGGTCAAAGTTCTGTCACACTGTCTGGTGGGGAAGCGCAAAGAGTTAAACTAGCCTCTGAATTGCAGAAACGTGCAGATATCGGTACTTTATACATTCTTGACGAACCTACAACAGGTTTACATTCAGCAGATGTTAAAAGACTTATCAGTATCTTAGATCGTATTGTTGCTAACGGAAATACTGTCCTAGTTATCGAGCACAATTTGGACTTAATTAAATGTGCAGATTACATTATTGACTTAGGTCCAGAAGGCGGTGATAAGGGTGGAAATGTCATTGCAACAGGAACACCTGAACAAGTAGCAGAAATTTCAGAAAGCTATACTGGCCAATACATCAAAAAGACTTTGAGCAAATAATATATTTATAATTAACAACCTAATCAAATATTATTAAGATGGATTTAAATAATATATTTATTACTACTATCTATCTTAATAATATTTTTATATTTCTTTAAATGTTATAATTTTCATAATTTAGGAGCAGATCATGATCAATATATTTGAACTAGCAAACCACTTTGGTTTTAAGACGCTTTACGGTTCCAAAGAATCTTTAAAAAGACCTATTTTAAGAGTTTCAGTCGACAGACCTGGACTTGAATTAAATGGCTTTTTTAACTATCACCAAAAGGATAAATTATGTTTAATCGGAAACAAAGAGTTATCTTTGATGGCAACTCTTTCCGATAAAGAAATCTATGAAAATACCAAGAAAATTGCTTGCAAAGAATGTCCTGGTATCATTTTCACACACAATAATCCTGTTCCTGAAATCTTCATGAAAGCCTGTATGGAGATGGATTGCCCAGTTTTCTCTTCAAATGAAAACACTGGTAATTTGATGTCTATCTTAGTCAGCTACTTAATTGAAAAACTTGCTCCACATACATTCTTACACGCTTGTTTACTTGAAATTTATGGTGAAGGTGTTCTCTTTTTAGGCGAATCCGGTATCGGTAAATCTGAAATTTCACTTGAACTTATCAAAAAAGGTCACCGTTTAGTTTCTGACGATAAGGTTGATGTCACTGTTGTTAGAGGTCAACTTATCGGTAAAGCACCAGATATTTTATTCTCTATGATGGAAGTTAGAGGTATCGGTATCATCGATGTCGGTAGAATGTTTGGTATCAACTCACTCTGTCAATCAACTGAAATTAAATACGCTATTCAACTTGTTCCTTTCAAGAAGGGTGAACCTCTTGAAAGACTTGGTATGAAGACTGAATTCATCGATATTTTGGATGTAAAAAGGCCTTTGGTCAGACTTCCTGTTTCTGCAGCTAGAAGCATGGCAGAAATTGTTGAAGCAGCAGTTACAAACTTCAAATTGAAAGATTACGGATACGATTCTGCATTTGAATTCGAAAAGAGAATGCAGGAAATTTTCAAGAAAGGAAGATAGGATGAATTTGATAAACTCTTTAAATTTTACTCCTAATTTTCTTGCTTATGCTGAAGGTGTTTACGGAATTACATTCTATGCAATGTGCATCTTAGCTGGTGCTTTAGTTGCTTTATTCCTCGCTTCTTTCTACGCAAGAAAAGATGGTTTTTCATGGGATTTCTTCTTAACAATCTTTGTTGTTGCATTCCCTCTTGGCATCGTCGGTGCTAGAATTTGGTTTGTTATCGCAGAATGGAGTAAATCCTTTGCTGGTAAACCTTGGTACGAAGTATTCAATATTCGTGGTGGTGGTTTAGCTATTCAAGGTGGAGCAATTTTAGGTGTTGCTTCCGGCTTAATCTTCGCATTTTTCAGAAGAAGAAATTGCTCACTTTTAAGAGCAGCAGACTTTGCTGTTCCAGGTATTTTAGTTGCCCAAGCCATGGGTAGATGGGGAAACTTTTTTAACCAAGAAGTCTTTGGTAGATCCGTTAACCCGGAAGCATGGAACTTTTTACCATCATTTATTACAAATAACATGTACATCGAAAGTGGAAACTTAGGTTTCTGCACACCATTATTCTTTGTTGAAGGCTTATTTAACATTTCTTTCTTCTTCCTTATTGTCTACGGATACAAAGGAATTTTTAAGAAATTCTACAAGTATGGTGACTTATCTTTCTTATACTTCATTTCTTACGGAATCATCAGAATGATCCTTGAACCAATGAGAAATAAACAATTCATCATGGGTTCCAACGAAGATTCGATGAAGTCATTCTCAATGGCTTTAGCATTCATTTTAGTTGGTTTAATCTTGCTTATTGCAAACCACGTTATTAGATATTTGCATAAGAAAGGTTATATCAAAGAGAACAAGTTTATCCGTTTCATCTTAAGAAGAGACTATGAAACAAAACATCATGATGAACTTGAAGATGTTAAAGAATTCGCTGGTGCTACAACTTCTACAAAAGAAGTTTCTTCACCAATCAAAGAAGTAAAACCTACAAAGGAAGTTAATAAAAATACTTACGACAAATCATCAGATGATTTGGAGGATGAATTAGCGAAAGCACTGAAAGGACTCGATGATGATCAAGAAAAGAAATGACAAGATTAAATTGATTATCTTCGACTTAGACGGAACAGCTTTGGATACAGATTTGTACGTTGTTTTAAATCACGTTCATCTCTGTGAGAAATATCTTGATGGAAAGATTTTCCCTCTTTCAACACTTATCCAATTCTCCGGTCCTGCTCTTGCAGATACTTTTGATGAATATTACCCAAATATTGATAAGAAAGCATTAACTGATGATTTCAGAGATTTTTCTTTAAAATATACATGTAAGTACTCACGACTTTACGATCATGAAATTGAGGTTTTAGAAAAGTTGAAAGAAGCAGGATATTACCTTGCAATCTTAACTACTAAGAAGAAAGAACCTACTGGAATTGTCTTACATCACTTTGGTTTAGATAAATACTTTTCCATGGCAGTTAGCCTTGAAGATGTTAATAAGATTAAACCAGATCCAGAAGGCGTTTATAAGATTATGGAGCGCTTCAAAGTCAACAGTGATGAAATTGCAATTATCGGTGATTCATTAACTGATTACTTAGCAGGTAAGAATGCAAATATCATGACACTCTTTACAACTTGGGGCTTGAAGAAAGTTCCTGAAAACATCAAACCTGATTACTTTGTGAATACTTATAAAGATATTGAGGAGGTATTTTTAGATGAGTGAAAAGAATGTAATTAAAAATAAAATTGGTATTGTTGGTATGGGTCCTGCTGGAATCACAGCGGCAATCTATTTAAGAAGATATGGTTTTGATCCAGTCTGTTTTGAAAAAGAAAAGATTGGTGGCAAGATTAATATCACCCATGCAATTGAAAATTACCCAGGTTTTATCGGTTCTATTCAAGACTTGGTTGATACATTCCAAGCCCAAATGGAAAAATATAAAGTCAACTTAGTTAACGAACAAGTTGAATCTATTTCCAGAGAAGAAGATGGAACTTTTTCAGTTGTTACCGATGCTAATTTCTATAACTTCGACGCAGTTTTATTAGCAACTGGTTTGAAAGAAAGATCATATGAAGTTCCAAATCAAAAGAGTTACAACGGCAGAGGTATCTCTCGTTGTGCAACATGTGATGGTCCATTTTTCAGAAATAGAGATGTTGCTGTTTTAGGTGGCGGTAACACTGCTTTGGAAGAAGCAATTTACCTTGCTGGAGTTGTCAAACACGTCTATTTAATTCATAGAAGAAATGAATTTAGAGGTGACCAAACTCTTGTTGATGAATTCAAAGCATTACCTAACACAACAATTCTCACACCTTATGTAATTAAAGATTCTAAAGGTGAAAATAAGATCCAACATGTCACCTTGGAAAATACTCAAGATCAATCATTGTACGAATTGGATATCGATGGCTTATTTGTTTATTTAGGTTCATCACCTGTCACCGAATTTGTTAAGATTCCTGATCTATTCAACGATAAAGGTTTTATCGATGCAAATCCAGTCATGGAAACAAAGATTCCTGGTTTCTTTGTCGCTGGTGACTGCAGAGAAACTCCACTTCGTCAAATTGTCACTGCAACAAGTGATGGTGCACTTGCCAGTGAAAGTATTAGAAAGTACGTTAAATCCAAGAAATAATGGCTGAACAGAACGCTAAAATTACTATTGCTAAGCAACTGAAAAGTGAGCTTAGCAATATTCAATATTCAGATACTGAGTTGAAAGGTTTGGTTTCCGGGTTCGTTAGAAACGGAGGCACCTTTTCTCTTGGTGCAAATAATTCTTCACTTTTAAGAATTAAAACTGAAATAGCGTCTGCGGCAAGAATTGTTTATAAAGTATTTAAAAACGCATATAAGTTAGATACTCATATCGTTTATGAGAATAATAACAAGTTCTCCAAAAAGATTGTTTACACGGTTGTAGCTTCTGGAAATGTTCTAGATATCGTTGAAGATCTTGAAATCAGAAAAGACTTGATGGAATGTAACGTTGAAAAGATGTTAACTCTTCCTTACATAAGAGGCTTTGTCGCAGGCTGCTTCATCGGTTCCGGTTCTTTATCCGATCCAAATAAGAGCTATTACATAGAAATTTCCTTCAATGATATGGAAGTTGCTAATACTGTAAAAGACAGATTAAATTCACTCTATTTAGATATCGATGATTTGGAGCATTACAACTGGAAAACAATACAAAGAAGAAATCATGCAGTCCTTTATATGAAAAAGAGTGAGTATATTTCTAACTTCTTATCATATCTAGGTGCAACAAATATCATGCTTCAATTCGAAACAATAAGAATTGAAAGAGACTATTACAACAATGAGAATAGACTTATTATCTGTGATAGTCATAACTACTCAAAAGCGGCTTTAAAAGGGCAAGAAAACATTGAATTAATCAACAAAGTATTAAAGGTTAGAAGCCTTGAATACTTTGATCCTAAAGTCCAAGCTTTGATTAAATTAAGGTTGGAATTCCCTGATGCATCTTACTCTGAACTATCGGATAGATTACGTCAAATGGGACTTTCAATGTCTAAATCATCAATAAATAACGCCTTCAACAAACTGAAGGAAATAGTTAAATAAGGAGAACCTATGGAAGAAAAAAAGAAGTTTTATAAACCTAATCCAATTGCAAAAACATCTTTAAAGAGAAAAAGACATATCATCTGGGGTATTGCTTTAGCCATAGTTGCAGTTATTGGTATCATCTTAACATTCGTCATCATCGAAATCGGTTTAAAGAATGTTATTACTGAAGAAGAAACAAGAACTACACTGGACTACACAATCACAATTGCATTCGTCATGATTGGAGTTGTTGGCTTACTCTTTCTCTCAGGTAAATTTGATAAGACAATCAAAGCTGATGACAAGTTAAAAGACTTAATTTCATACTACTATGGTATCGATTCAGTCTACAACCCTTTGGAAGGTGTCAACTTGGATGAAGTTAATTCCTTAGGCTTCAAGGATGTAGAATTCGTTGGTTTCTACGATTATTTCAAAGCTACAACCAAGAATAAAGTTAGATTTGAATCTTCTTACGTTTATGAAAAAGACTTAAATAGAGAAGAATATAAAACACAAAAACTTATCGAAATTAGAAAGTTCGACGTTCCTGCTCAAAACCAAGAAAAAGCAATTGATATCAATGAAGAAGGTAAGATTGTTTATAACGGAAACGCTGAAAAGAGTGCTTCCTGCAACGGAACATTCATCGTTTACAGAGATATTGAGAATGCTCCTGATTTCGAACTTTACATCAAAGATAAGGATGTTGTTAAGATGAATATCGATGATAATAAGTATCAAAAAGTTCTTTTCTCCGACTCAAGAAGTAAATTTACTTCACGTTATGATATTTATTCAACAGAACCTGAAAAAGCTGAAGAATATTTAACAAGTAAACTTCTTTCCCGATTTGTAAAACTTGAAAAATACTTCAAGAAAGGTATCACATTCTTCTTCAAAGATGGTGATTTATTCGTCTTCTTAAATAAGTATCGTATGAACTTAGTTAAGATTCAAGAAGATAGAACTTTGGATAAATCCGTCAAGGAAACTCTTGTTAAAGAATCTCTTGATGCTATGGGATTAATCTCCTTTATCCTAGAGTTGAAAGGTCATTATCATTCTCCTTATGATGATATTTACAAGAGTAAAAATGATACTGATTTCTCCAAGCAAGTTGATGATCTTGAAAAAGATGAATTTGCAGAAACAGAATCTGAAAAAGATACTATAATAGATATTGATGAAATGACTTCAGATGCTTCAAATGAAGAATCAAAATAAAGGAGTTATTATTATGTTAGACGAACTAAAAGATTTAAACGAATTTATTACTGTAGAAAACCACAAAGGCTTGAAACTTGTCTTATCCACCGTTGGTGCTGGTGTTTATAAGATTTATTACAAAGATCAACTTCTTACCTGCTCACCAATCGATGAAAATTCCTATTTAGTCAATCCACAATTCTTTGGAAAGACATTAGGTCAAACCGCAGGTAGATTACCTAAGTATCAAACCTTGAACGGTAAGAAAGTTTTACTTGGTGCTAAGGATAACCCTAGGGAATATCTTCTCCATGGTGGTTTGTATGAATCTGTTTCATTCAAGAACTTTGAATACAGAACAGAAAAAACTCATACTGAAGAAAAAGTTATTTTCTCAGTTACTTTGGATAACAACGCAACCTTCCCAGGTAAAGGTGAATTAGTTGTAACTTATGTCTTACCTATGGATGATAATCAATTCACAATCGAATATGATTATGTTAACCATGATAGTGATTCAGTTATCAACCTTTCCAACCATATTTACTGGAACTTTAATCAAGATGACATTTTATCTTACAAGTTGCAAGTTGCTTCAAGCAAGATTGCTACAACTGATAAATATCTCACTTTAACCGGTGTTGAAGATGTCAAAGCTCCATTCGATTTTAGAGTTAAACATGCAATCTCTGATGAGTTAGAAGCAATTGAAAATAGCCAAACTCAAACAATTGATACAACTTATATTTTCGATAATGAGAATCCAGAAGTTACTCAAGTCGTCTTAGAGAATAACCACTTCAGAGTTACTTGCAACACAAGTTATGATGCAACAAACGTCTACTTATGCAACAACAATAGAGAAGTTCCATTAATCGATATTCCAACTGAATGGAAATACTCCGGTTTAGCAATTGAACCTCAACATTTCTTACTTAACAACGAAAAGATCTTTGTTAAAAAAGGTGAGAAAGCTCACGAATTTATCACCTATAAGATCAATCCATTGTACTAATCTAAACTAACATATTGAATCTAAGTCCCTTCGGGGACTTTTTTTGCTGGACTTTTTTATTTTTGCATGAAAAAAGCCATAAGCTTTCACCTATGGCAATATGGATTCAATAATTTATTTTAGTTATTATAAGGACTTAATGAACTTAGCAAAGTGTTCTCTGCCTTCATCGGTTTGTTTGAAGACACCGCAGTTTTCAAGACCTTTTTCGAAGTATCTACCAGCAAGATGATAGACAGCATCGGAAACAGCTTTTCTTGAGGAAGTATCAAGACCATTTCTTTCCAATTCTTCAACGAAGAGTCTGTGTTTTTCAAGTTCAGGGTACTTGGTGATGTGTTCTGCATTAACTAAGCAGTCAATTAAAGTTTCTAATTCTTTCTTCAATCTGCTTGGTAAGACAGCAAGACCCATAACTTCGATAAGACCAATATTCTCTTTCTTGATGTTCCAATATTGTGGATGGACATGGAAGATACCTGCTGGATATTCACTGTCAGTTCTATTATTTCTTAAAACCAAATCCATGACGTAGTAACCATCATGCTTATGAGCGATTGGTGTGATTGTGTTATGTCTAACACCATCGGTGTGAGAAATAATATTAACTTCTTCATCGGAGTAATCAATCCAGGAATGGAGAATATGATCTGATAAGTTGATAAGTTCTTCTCTATCTTGTGAGTAGATTCTGATAGTTGATAATGGCCAGTAAAGCATTGCAACTTTGCAGTTTTCATAACCTGGGATTGAATAGAATTCACCAACTGCTTTTGCATCAAACATTGGGAAGTTGTATCTACCACCTTGGTAGTGGTCATGAGTTAAGATGGAACCACCAACAATTGGTAAGTCAGCGTTAGAACCAATCATGTAGTGAGGGAAGACATCGATGAAATCGATTAAGTGTTCAAATGCTTCCTTGTTGATGACCATTGGTTTATGGGTTGCGTTGAAAACGATGCAATGTTCATTGTAGTAAGAATATGGTGAATATTGCATGTAGTATTTTTCACTGGACAAGTTGAGTGGGATCATTCTGATATTCTGCCTTGCAGGATGATCTTCTCTACCAGCATAACCTAAGTTTTCAATGCAAAGTAAGCATTTAGGATACTTGGTTGCTTTAACTTTAAGTGCGTTTGCGATTGCCTTAGGGTCTTTCTCTGGTTTGGAGAGATTGATGGTAATATCTAAATTACCATAGACGGAATCGTATTTGTATCTAACATCCTTTTGAATTCTAAATTCACGGATGTAGTTGCTGGCTTTATTAAGTTTGTAGAACCAATCGGTTGCTTGTTTTGGAGAATGACGATATTGTGCGATGAATTTGTTGATGATATTACTTGGTCTATCCAAGAGATTATTCATCAATTTGGTATCGAGTAAATCTTTGGTTGTGATTCTATCTTCGATTAAATCAGTATCAACTGCGTATTCAAGTAAAGCATCTAAAATTTCTTCCAAGTTGTTGGAATAATGATAGATGTATTCATCGTTATAGGAGTTCTTATTTAAATCTTTCAAGAGAAGGTTTGTTACATAAACTTCATCTTCTCTTTCAATCATGTGATTAACTATCCCGTAATTAACTAATCTTTTGATATAGCTGTCGGCTGAGATGGATTTAACACCATCGCCGGCATCTGCGATGTAGAATGAAGCAGCATAACCAATTTCTTTTTGATATGCTTCACCAACTTCTTTGATAAAGCTATCAACACAATCTTCTCTGACAAGGTTGACAGTGCAGCCACCAAAGCCACCGCCGGTCATTCTGGAACCGATAACACCAGGTTGTTTTCTGGCTAAGTCAACTAAGACGTCAAGTTCTTTACAGGTAACTTCGAAATCGTAACGTAAGGAATCACCGGATTGATCCATGAGGCGACCGAATTCGACTAAGTCATCATTTCTCAAAGCTTCGATTGCTTTTAAAGTTCTTTGATTTTCATAGACAGCATGCTTTGCTCTTCTGAGTTCAACTTCGTCAGTGATGTAGTGTTTATCTCTTTCGAATTCTTCGATTGTGAAATCACCTAAAGATTTCTTATCTGGGTTATGTTCGTGTAAAAGTTCAAATGCGTGTTCACATTCTCTTCTTCTATCGTTGTATGCGGATGTGTTCAAGGAGTGTTTTTTGTTTGTGTTAACAATTAAAATCTTGTAACCATTCATGTTGAGTGGTGCATATTCATATTTAAGTGTTGCACAATCAAGGAAGATAGCACAATTCTTTCTGCCGTTTGCAGAAGCGAATTGATCCATGATACCGCAGTTAGTCTTGCAGAAGTTATTCTCTGCTTTTTGACCTAAGAGAGCAAGATCAATATCTGTTAAATCTTCAAAGTGGAACATCTGTCTGAGCATACCGCCGGTGACAACTTCCAAACTTGCGGAGCTGGATAAACCGGAACCGTTTGGAACTGTGCCGTAGATTAAGATGTCCATACCTTTATCAATCTTGTGACCGGATTTGTTGAATTCATCGATAACACCTAAGCAGTAGTTAGTCCAGTTGTTGGATTCTCTGTAAACGACATCGTCGATTGAAGAAGTTAAAACTCCGAATCTTTCGAAGTTCAATGAGATGAAATTGAGTTTATTATCATCTCTCATTCTGACAAGTAAATATGTACCGAATGTGAGTGCACAAGGGAAGACGTGACCGCCATTGTAGTCAGTGTGTTCACCGATGAGGTTGACACGACCTGGAGCGAAGAATGAATGGATGTTTTCTACATTTTCTTCATGGTAAATTTCTTTGAATTTTTTTATTAGATTTACTCTCATAATTTTTCTCCCTAATTTTTATCATTACTATTATAAATTAATAAGTAAGGGCTATCAAATTTAATGTTAACAATAAATTCTAAAAGTCTCTTTGACAAAGAATAAGTTATTAAATGAAAAATATTTCATTACCAACTTATGAGTATATGTATAAGTTTTTTATTTAATTTAGTCATTTATTTCTTTTAACAATTTCAAATTTGGTTATTTGAGATAGTAAAATAACCCTACAACAAAATACAAAATCTTGATTTTGTTATAATTTACAAAGTTTATAGGAGGTCTAACCTTTAAATGACAGCTAATGAATTTAAGAATCAAGTTGAAGAATACAGAAAGAAATTTAAGAGCGAAGATTTTAAATATCGTTTAATTTCATACATCACTTTAGGTGTTTGTATCGTCTGCTTCGGTGTTATTTTAATCATCATAACCGTCGTTGATGAAAAGTATCAACTCTACGCTTTAATTCCATTCTTCATCGGTTTAGTTACAATCATTGTCTTCATGATTTTTAACTCTAAGAACAAGAAGAAAACTCAAATTGATAGCGGAATTCAATATCAAGAAAACTATGGTGAAACCTTGGTTAAATATGAATATTCCGACATCGATATGGAAGAGAAAGTTAACTATCTCTACAACGGATTTGTTTCCGACGAAGAACTTCTTGATCCAATGTACTTCTCTGAAATTAGAAAATCCACTTCAAGAAATGCTGTAGATAGTAAGATTAACGGCAACTTATTCACACAGATTGACTGTGCAATCGGTATTCCACTTGTCGATGGAACCATGGATAAGAAACTGATTGAAATCACAACAAGAGATAAGAAAAACGGTGCTGACCAAATGGTCTGTGGTCTTTATGGAAGACTTTATACTTTAAAGAAAAATATCTTAACTAATGATGAAGATAAGATTATCTTCACATTCAACACAGAAAAATCTTATTTACCAACTAACAGAGACAATCTCCATCGTTACACCTCCAACGAAGTTGGTGTTTCAGAAAGATTCATTCCTTTCTCAAACAACAAGGACGTAATTAAAAACTTCATTGATAACAATAAGAACTTTGTAGAACTTTTAAATTCAATTGAATTCAACAATGTCTTAGTTGGTGGTTTTATTTCCATCAACAAAAAAGGTGTCTATGTTGCAATCAACTTCTCAGAATCATCACTTGAATTACCTATCAAGGATGAAGTTGATTTAGAGAAGATTAACGTCCTTAAAAAGACAACTGAAGCAGTTGTTAACTATTTCAAAAAGTTGTAAAAGTCATTATTAATTCGATTATTTAATGGTAATTGTTACTTATTTCAAAAAAGTAACCGTTACCATTTTTTTTAATATGATATTTCATATAATATTATTGAAATTATGGAGGTTTTATATGGCAAAGAAAAAAGAGTATATTCTTGTAACAGGTGGCGCAGGTTATATTGGCAGCCACGCCGTTAAAGTTTTACTTGAACATGGTCATGATGTCGTCGTTTTAGATAATTTATCAACAGGTCACGCACACGCAGTTGATAAGAGAGCTGAATTAGTTATTGGGGACGTTACTAACTGGGGTGTCTTAGTTAGATTATTCAAGAAATATAACATTGTTGGTTGTATGCATTTTGCAGGAAAGATTGTTGTTCCTGAATCAGTTTCAAACCCACTCGCATACTTCACAGCAAATATTGAAGCCGTTAACTCACTTTTAAGAGCAATGAAGTTATTCAATGTTAAGAACATTGTTTTCTCTTCAACAGCAGCAGTTTATGGTACTTCCGATTTAGAAGTTATCACAGAAGATGCTCCTTTACATCCAGAATCACCTTACGGTTTCTCCAAACTTACCGCAGAAAACTTAATCAGATACTCTGAAAGAGCTTATGGTATCAAACATATCATCTTCAGATACTTCAACGTTGCTGGTGCTTACGATACATACGAAATCGGTGAAGCTCACCCAGTAGAAACACATATTATTCCTGTTACCGTCAATCACGCAATCAGTGGTGAACAAATGCAAATCTTCGGTAACGACTACAACACATTCGATGGTACCTGCGTCAGAGACTACATTCACGTTGTTGACTTAGCAGAAGCCCACGCATTAGGTATTGAACACCTCTTAGCTGGTGGTGAATCTAACACCATCAACTTAGGTTCAACAAACGGTTTCTCCAACAAGCAAATTGTTGAAACAGTTTCTAAAGTTACTGGTAAACCAGTTAACTATACCTATGGTCCAAGAAGAGCCGGCGACCCTGCAAAGATTGTTGCCTCCAACGCAAGAGCAAAAGAAATTTTACACTGGGAACCTAAGAGAGATTTAGCAAAGATGATTGAATCCGACTTCAACTGGAGACAATCTCATCCACATCTCTACGAAGATCAAGAACAACTTAAGATCTCCGCTTCCGATTTAGAAAAGGTTGTCAAGATTAAACATACCAAGAAGACAGATGGTATGCTCGAACCACTTGAGTTGAAGGATAAAGAACACTTTGCCAAGTTGGTCAAAGAGAATAAAGTCGGTCCATTTAATAAGGTTATCTCCGACTAATCAAAACAAAAATATTTATAATAAGTTTCGTGAACTTTGCGTCACGGAATTTTTTATGAGGTGAATTATGAAGAAAAAAGATATTATGCACCAGATGTGGATGGCTGATATGGCTAAAGCAAGAATTGGTGGAACTAATAAAGATGAAGCAAAAGTTTTTGATGAACTTTCTGATTCAGCAAGAAAAATTACATTGAAAATTAATAAAACTGCTAATCAAAACAAGATTAGAAAGTTATTTGCAAAGTTAACTTGTACTCCAATTAACGAAACTTTGAAGTTATTCCCACCTTTTTATACCGATTGTGGTAAAAATATTCATATCGGTAAGCATGTATTTATCAACGCATGTTGCAACTTTCAAGATCAAGGTGGAATTTATATCGGTGATAATGTTTTAATCGGCCATGCTGTTATTTTTGCAACAATCAATCACAAGTTAGATCCTATGAAACGTAATGAGATGATTTTAAAACCAATCATTGTTGAAGATGATGTTTGGATTGGTAGTGGTGCTATAATCTTACAAGGTGTTAGAATTGGTAAAGGCGCAATTATTGCTGCAGGCTCTGTTGTAACTAAGAATGTTGAACCTTACACAATTGTTGGTGGAACACCTGCTAAATTTATAAAGAAAGTTGAAGAAGAAAAATAATTACATAAGAAAATGGTTGGAACATTTGTTCCAACCAAGTTTTTATAATGAAAAAACCTTATATGACTTTTCATCATATAAGGTTAATTTATAATTAGTTCTACCAACCGAAGTTACCAATATTTTCTGGTAAGGCTAGGTCAATTTCTTCACCGATATTATTTAAATCACCGTTGACACCAATAGTTAATAAACTCATGAGAGAAGATGATAATGCAAAGTTAGAAATAACTTCTTTTTCAACATCTTGATTAGGTAATTTAACCATTGAGGTATTGATATCAATATCAGTTGGATCTTTGCTATCAGAGAACATTGAAACGATTTCGTTGAGACATAGATCAAGTTGATAAGAGTTATCTTTTTTAACGTAATTTTTAACAATATTAGCATAGTTCATATCTGAGTTTATAGATGAAGAATCTGCTTTTTTAATTTGATCCTTAATTGTTCGAGAGATTAACCTGCCAGGTTCAAGGATATAATCTACCAATTCTGCGATACCATCGTTTCCAGTGTATGTTGATACACTTTCATTTGATGAGTAGAAATTGATGTTACCTGTTGTGATATCTATGACAACATAGTTATTTTTGGTAGAACGCTTGAAGAATATCTTATTTAAGACATCTTTACCTTCTTCTTCATAACCTTGATACCAAATATCAATTGTACCTTTGGAATTAGCAATACCACCACTTGGGAAGGTAAGTTGACCATGAACAAGTGGTCTCATTTTATCATCAAGTTTAATCTTGATATCAAGTGTAGCATTACCGATTGAGAATAAACCTAGGAATTCAAGATTTAAGCTACCAGTGATATGGAAATTCTTAGTATTTGCTGTAGTGAAGAATGCCTCAACAAGTTGTTGCAATGAAGATAAATCCATGTATGATGCAGCTTCTTCAGGAACAACAATATTTGTAAAGTTTGCTTCATCATTAACTAAATCTAAACTTAAGGTACTATTTTCATCAATTGCTAAATCTGGAATAGATAATGAAGTTAACTTATTACTTTCATCAAAGTTGAGTTCTAAGTTGATAACCTTATCAATTGGTAATAAGTCAGATGGATTGACACCGAGAGTGAGTTTGTTATCAACAACTTTAATTGAATTAAGTAACTTGTTAATATCAATTTTTACAGGATTTGTAGGGTTAATTAAATCATCGAAAACTGAGCCATCAACTGCTGATTCAACAGTCGAGAAGATTGCGTCGACAATCTCATTTTCAATTTTCATGACATCTTTAACGATGTATTTAGCAATTGCTAAAAGTGAATCAAGTTCAATTTTAGCTTTCATGATATCGTTGTAGATAGCATAGAGATAAGTTCCATCAAAGATTGCTTCAATCTTATGCTCTTTACCTGCAGCAATAATTGTTCCTTGCATGGAAAATCTAATTTTATCGACTGAGAAATCTTCTGATAATTTATCTTTAGGTAACTTAAGATTGATTGCTAAGTCTTTGATAGTCAAATCGGAACCGATTTGAGTATTTAAGACAAAGCGGAAGTTTTCTCCATTTAAGAAGTAATCTTTAAGTGAATCAATCTTATCGATGATTGAAAGGATATCGTTGTAATTTAAGGCGTTATTATTGATGATATCGGAAACTTTAAGACTATCGTCGGTTCTGATTGTTCCTGCGATTGAATTGTTATCGTAGTTAAAATCGATACCGTTATTAACGCCGTTAATTGCAATTGAATTAACCACATCAAAGATTGTTGCTAAATCTAATGATGAAGTTGAACTTGTTGAGGAATTACCAACTGAATTGATAAGTTCAATGATATTACCAAGAATGGTTGTAATTGATGAACCATCGGTTGTTGAAGTTAATACTTTGTTTAACAATTCAAAGTCTAAATTCAAATCAAAATCGAATGTGGCAGATAATTTTTGAATAAGTGGAACAAGTTCATTGATACCAAGTAAAACTTGAATATTACCTAAATTAAGTAAGATCTTATCGTCTTTCTTAATTAAGTTTAAGCTGACCTTCATTGAAGCAGTTGAGATATTCAAATTTGCTTGGAAATTGAGGTTCTTTTCAAAGTCTAAGATGACTGCACCATCAAATGAAACACCGTTTAAATCACCTCTTAAGTCAAGAGCAAGTTTCTTATTGGTGCTAACCTCATTTAAGAGTGAAACAATTCTTGTGATTTCATCAGTTGATAAGTAACTACCGTGGAAATTAGGTGTGTCAACTGCATTATTTGCTGAGTTAATTGCACTGATTGATACGACATCTTTATAGGCTAAAGAAAATGACTTATCTGTAGTCTCAATACTTGAAACTATAGAAGCAATTTCATCTGCAGTGGAATAAGTTGCTTTATTTAAGGAACTATTTACCAATGCTAATAATTTATTAACGATTGTAGATGGTGTTGAACCGTTACAAAGACTTGATAAGAATTCAGTAAGAGTTGTTGAATCAACATTTAAATCAACACCCAAAATGCTTTCAATTTGAGGTAAGATTGTTGCGATATCATTAACATTGAGCAAGACTTTGAGGTTATCAAGTTCTAAGTAGATATCATAGCCAACCTTAGTTAATTTAAGGTTAAGATTTGTTTCCTGATAACTGAGTGTTCCTTGCAAAACAAAGGATAAATCATTGGTGAAATTAAATGTAGCATTACCGCTAAATTTGATTGGATCAATATTTAAGTTGATATTATCAACTTTGAATCCTTTATCAGTTACAGTGTTATTTGCAAAGGATAATAAGTTAATTAAATCTTTAGAAGTTAATGAATTCTCTTCAGTGATATTAGGTTTAGTGATGGTGAAGGTAGGATTTGAAATAAGAGAAAGTTTAATATCACTAACTGCCAAATTGATTGTATTTGTATCTGGAACAGTCATGGATTTGATGACATCAATAACTGTTGCGATTGTGTTGGATTGATAACCACCAGTTGTTGAAGGAATCATTGAAACGATAGTTGTGAAGATATCGATAACTGATTTATTTGAGTAATCAGTCTTTAAGATTTGAACAATCAAATTGGTATCAATTTGTAAATCGACATCTAAAAGTGAACTTACTTGATTGATGATTGTTGGAATATCATCTAAAGTTAAAATAGCGTTGATTCTATCAAATGAAAGATAAATCTTTCCATCGATTAAACTTAGACTAACTATGTAACTATTCTTATCATCATAGATATTTAAAGTTGCGTGTAAGTTGATGAAACTATTGAAATCAAGGTCAACTAGACCAGTGATATTGTAGTTGCCAACTAAACCATTAACATGAAGTGTTAACTTCTTGTTTGTGATAATATTTTCTAAGTTAGTAACTAAGTTTCTTACTTCTGTAGAAGTTAAATCAACATTTGTAACTTGTTCAATTTCAAAGTTGGTGTTTGTGTAAACACGAACTTGAATGGTTTCGTCCATGGAGATGTTAACTTCGTTTTCGGTGATAATAAGATTCTTGAATAAGTCTTCAATTGAAATAGCTGGAGCTGCTTTTGTTGCTTCACTTGTTGTAATTGAATTAACCATTTCAACAACGTTAGTTAAAATCTTGATAACAGAAGAACCATCTGAGATTGAAGTCATCAAGTTTGTCAGTGAGTTAATATCAACATTTAAGTCGATATTTAAAGCTTCAGTAATTTGACTTACAAGAGCTGGGATATCTTCTGTGGTGATTTGGATTGTTAAATCGTAAATCTTGACGTAGATATCTTTACCAAGCTTAGTAAGTTGAACTGGAATTCTATTTCCTTGGTAGTTGATAACTGCATCCAAGTAGAAATCTAAAGCTGAATGAGTATCAACATCAAGAGTTGCTTCAACAGAAACATCATTAAATTTCAAAGCAAAGGTAGATGAGAATTTCTCATCTTCTTTAATTTGAAGTAATGTATCTAAAAGTGTAGAAATTTCTGCTGTGGATAAAACTTCATCTTCTGAGTAATTAGGAATTCTGATATCGAATGAATTATCACCTAAAACAGAGAAGCGGAATGAATCATAACCAAATGAAATTTCATTTGGTTTCATGCTGACAGAGTTGATGATGTTAGAGATGAAATCTTCGTCAATCTTTTGAGTAACTGCTGAACCTGAGTTATCTTGAATCAAAGAGTTGATAAGTTGCATCAAATTAGAAACGATGATATTAAATGGTGAGCCATCGGAAAGACTTACTAAGAAAGCTTCCAAGGCTTTGTAATCCAATTTGAAATCTGCTGATAAGAGTTTTTCAACCTTAGCAAGGATATCATCGATTTCATTGATATCAACAACTGATTTAACATAGTGCAAATCTAAGTAGATTGAAGCACCTTTCTTGATGATTTGAATAGGTAAAACTGTACTGTCTTTAAGGTTAGTTAAATTGAGATTAAGTGACATATCCAAAGCGGTATTTAAATCTAAATTTAAACTACCGACAAAGGAGTAGTCGTAGAGTTCACCTGCAAAGTTAAGTGAGAATTTCTTCTCGTCAAGAATTCTATTTATTAAATTAACTGCATTTTGGAAATTTTCACCGGTAAGTACCTTACCTGAGGAGAGATCAACATCGATAATTTCTGCATTTGGATCATCGTATAAAGTAACGGAGCCGTTAGAAAGTAAAGATGAAGAAAGTGAGATTGCAGCATTTGTATTGGTATCTAAAGTAACTGAGAAATCTAAGGTATCAAACATCAAGTTCAACTTGAGTTGAGTATCGTTACTTTCAGCGGAGATTAAAACTTTATCTAGGGTATTTAAAATACCTTGGATATTTAAACTTGTTGCTGAAGAAACAATATCGGATAAATCATCTTCTGAGGATGATGTTTGTGAGTTTTTCAATAAGTTGGAGATAATCTCTTGAATCTTTAAAGTGTTGACTAACTCGTTAATATTGAGTGAATCAAGGAGCTCTGATAATTCATCTAAAGTTAAAGTAGCTTTTAAGATATCGTTGAAATTAAGTGAGAATCTCTTATTAGTGTAGGCTAATTGAATATTGTAGTTAATATCGTTAATTGCACAGACAAGTTGTGAAGAGATATTGATATCTCCATCTTCTTTGATTCTAAATTGATACTTACCATTCAACTTGATGAAAGTTTGATTGAGTTTGATGATGGCATTATCGATTGTTCCTGAGAAGGATTTGGAAGAGATTAAATCGATGATATTTTGAACATGATTTTTAATGTTTAAAACCTTGATTGCTTTCTTTGTATCAATTTGAGGATAACTTGAAGCATCCTTATTGGAAAGAGTAATTTCAATTGGTAAAGAAAAGCTTTCTGGATTGCCGAAATTTAAATTGTTGCAAACAACCTTTTTAATTTCTGGATTTGTTGCATAGTTTGAGATGATGATATTTGCTTCACCTGAGAGTCCTGCAAAGGAATCAGAAGCAAGTAATCCATCCATATTTAAAGTGATAATGGCTTCTTTACTTGATTCATTTAAGGTGACTTTAGCGTTAGTTAATAAGTCGGATAAACCAGGAATAGAAGCAATATCTAATCCGCCATCAAGTAAGCCTAAGTTTGAAACTGGGGCTAAGTAGGTGTTAATTAAACTGAGTAATTCATCTTTGGAAACGGATAAAACAGTGTCACCTAATTGGATATAGGCTCCATCTCTGCCGTATTTTAAGTTGAGATAGGATTGATTTGTGTTTCCTAAAACGATATTTAATTCTGAATTTAATAAATCATTTAAGTCAGGCTTAACATTGACTTTGACAGGTAAATATTCACCGTTTATTGTGGCGCCGATATTTAAATCGATGTATTGATTGTTGATTAAATTAACACCAGCTGCAGCTAATAAATCGAGTGCTTTGTAGGTAACTTCATTTGTACCACCGCTAGCATCTTCAGCGGAGCCAAAGTGTTCTTTAAATTCAGTGATAAATGGGATTTCAGTCTTAGAATCGTTGTAGGAGTAAGTGTAGTTTAAAGTTGAATCAACTGTTGCAGCAATTGGCTTATTGACACCGTATCCATCCTTAGCGATTGCAGAAACTGCTTTGAAATCCTCATCAAAAGTAACTTCTAAGTTTGCATAGTTAAAGACAGGGAAGCCGTCATTTCCTGACATAATTTTAACTTCTCTGGTGTACTTTTCTGAGGTGTTTCTTGTTACGTATTCACCATTTTCTTGGGTATTTTCTACACTTAAAGTGTAGAGGAAGGTATATTTACCATCACTTGTTTTATCTTCAACAGGTTCAGAACCGACGATTGTGTAGTCATTTAAAATGTAGTTAGTTAAACCATCGGAAGTTTGACCGTATCTATCAAGGTAATATAAGTTTTCATTTTCTGGTGTGGATGGGTCTTTTCTTTCTCTTTGCATCTCGGTAATTGTCTTACCAGCAAAGGTGTATTCATCCATGGATTTGATATCACCACGACGGGTTAAATAGGTTGAATTGTTGGTGTATCTTTGTTCTGCAGTTTGAGAGAACATCGAGTAAGTGATAGTTTCAAAATAAACTTCACGACCGTACTCATCATCGTTATTATTGATGATTCTTTTAGCTTTAACAGGTTGTTTTTGGCCGACTGAAACTGCTTCGCCTTCAGCAGTTGATGTCCAGTATTTTGTTTCGTCTAAAATACCATTTGCGATGTAGAGAATCTCTTTATATTCTTTATTATTAATGTAATCCTGAATTGTTTTATTTGGATCTCTTTCGAGAGTTTTAGATTGTAAAGTTGGATCATTTACATCAGAAAGATTATCCATGGTTGGATTCTTTTTGAGAAACATATAGCCAACACCAGCACCTGCAAGTCCTATGGTTAGAACAACAGAGCTAGCGATAATAATCTTGGTTCTTTTTTTCATGTGATTTATCCTTTTTTATGGGTAAAGTAAGCATTCTAAACATACAAAAATGCATGCTTAGTGGTAATTGCTTTCTATAGTATATACTTTTTAAATTTGAAAAATAAACAATTTTAAAAATTGTGTTTATTTTTAACAATAAAAATCGCTAAAAATATGTGTTAGTAAAATTGTTTTAGACACAATTAATAAATGTGTTCAAATATTTGAACTTATAGATTTATTTCTTTTTAATATAGATGTATAAAATTGGATGAGAAATCATTAGATTTTTAGAATTGAAGAAGAGTTAAGAACTAAGATTTCAGTTATGACTAAATTATCTTATGGTGAAGATAGTAATATCATGTTATATACAGATGAATCAGTTGATAATCCGGGTTATATGTATGGAACCTTTGATGGAGATAATATCAAAGCTGAATTATCTGGTACCTGGAATAAAGAACATATCTGGCCATGTTTACAGATGAAACTAGATGGTAAAGATCCAAGACCAGATAGTGATACAAAAAACCATGCTACAGATTTGCATAATTTAAGAGCTTCTTGCCAAGATGTAAATGGTGCTCATGGTAATAAGTTCTATGATAATGAAAATACAGATATCACATTATTCCTTAATATAGAAGGAACACCTAATTCATCTCATTTGTATGAAGGTGATTTCAGAGGAGTTGTTGCAAGAATCTTATTCTACATGGCTACTAGATATGATTTCTTAGAGTTGAACGATGATTGTAATGCTGAGAATGATACCTCTATGTCAAAGTTATCATTTTTGCTTGAATGGAATGAATTGGATCCTGTAGATGGTTTTGAAATTCAAAGAAACAATCGTAACTACGAATATCAAGGTAATAGAAATCCTTATATTGACTATTCTGAACTTGCTAGTATTATGTTTGGGGAGTAGGCAGAGGATTAGTTTTTGAGTTAATAATCGCTTACGTAAAAGTAGGCGGTTTTTTTGATTCGGATGAATATGGTTTAAATATCATAAAAAATAAGTCTGAATAGGCAACAAAGTTGTGATTAATTGCTTCGTTTAATATTCAATTTTTAAATATAATAAATGTAATTAGTTTCATGGAGTTCTGAATATGGATGAATATACTAAAATTGACCTTCATATCCATTCGAGTGCGAGTGGTAAGACCAAAAGTGGTGATAGAAAAATCACTGAAAATTCGAACATAGATAACATTGAAATTTTAGTAAATAAGCTTATTGAAAATGAAATCAACATGTGTGCAATTACTGATCACAACATTTTTGATAAAGATTTATATCTTAAATTAAAAGAATATGAAAATAAATCCTGCCTTAAGAAAGTATTACCTGGTGTGGAACTTGATGTTGAGATTAATAATAAAGTAGTTCACGTTGTTCTAATTTTTGATGATACAATCCAGGGTCATGAAGATAGACTTAGTAAGAATTTTGATGGTAAGGAAACAACTTTTACTTTAAGTGAGTTAGCACATAAGTTAGCTAATGTAGACTTAAATTTCATATCTATTGTTCATCAAAGAGCTGATGTGAAAAATGAAAAAGCAAAAACTAGCTTAAGTTCTGCTGGAGTTGAAACATGTAGATACATGATTTCCATAGATTATTTTGATTGCTTGGAAATTCAAAGTACAAAGGTTGAAGGGATATTAAGATCAAGATTTTGTGATGATAACTTTAAACCTCAGCCACTAGTATTTGGAACTGATTGTCATGATTGGAAATGTTATCCATATCATGACAGTAGTAAAAATACGGATAATGTGGTCAACTTTTCCTATATTAAGGCATTGCCTTCTTTTAGAGGATTGTCAATGGCTGCAACTAATCATCTTAGATTTAGAAAATATAAATTCGACAATGGAAGAGAGTATTTAACAGAAATTCAATTAAAACATAATGACGAAATAATTAAGATTCCACTATCGTATGGTATAAACGTTATTATTGGCGATAACTCAGTAGGTAAAACTTCATTGCTTAAAGTATTATTCAATTGTGGATTGGAAACAGACTTAAAAACGATGAAAGATTATTTTAAGAAAAATAAAATTGAAGTAACTTCAAGTGGCAAGGGTGTTGAAAAATATGAATTTGTCAAGCAAGGTGGTATTGCTGAAAAATTTAAGGATGACAAAGATCCAATAAAAGATGAGTTTACTGGAATGTATGATCAAATTAATGTTCAACTATATAAAGAACATGTTATAAATATCTTTGAATTATTTGGAAAACAATGGAAACATAATAAACAAATTAGTGACATTAATAGTGCTTTGAATGTGGACTTGGTTATTCCTTCTGAAAACTTAGGAGATAATTATTATCCTATTTTTGATAATGATGGTCTTGGTAATAGTAAAAAATATTATGGAATAACTCATAATTTAAATAATATTAATGAAGACATCTGTTCACTTATCGAAAGATTTAATAATGTTTTAGAGAATGAGGATTGTGAGAAATTTAATAACATTGTTTCTTTTTTGGAAAACACTAAACAAAAATATTTTTATAAGGAATTAAATGAAGAATTTAATAATAAGATTAGATCATCCATTAAGTCAATTAATACTAAAGTAAATAATGAATTTGGAAAAAAGAGAACTGCTGATGAAAGTAGAAAAGTTGATGTTTTAAATTCATACAATAATCAAATTGATAATTTGGCAAAGAAACGGTTATTAGAACAAAAGTCCAAAATTATTGATCGAAGCAAATTTGAGAATATAAAGCTTGATGAAAGAAAAAGTGATGTAGCCGATTATATTTTCATTTCTAAAGTTAGTTCATTCAAAGAAATTACGATTGACCTTATCGAGAAATTCATTCTGAAGTACATAGATTTTAAATCGATAGATGAAATTTATACTTCTACATCTGATTATGTTATTAACAATATAAAAACTAAGACAGTAAATAAAGAAGTTGCACAAAGTGTTGATAATTTAGTTAAGTTATTGTCAACAGACTTTAATGATCAATATCTGAATGAGACATTAGAAATCAAAAAAAATGGAGATGATTTAGTATTTGGTAATTCTGTTGGTACTAATTCTCTTTATTATTTAGACTTAAAAACCAAAGTTTTTAATAAACCAATTTTCATTATCGATCAGCCTGAAGATGATGTTGCACAATCTAAAATTAATTCTGTTTTAATCGATTCTTTACGAAATCTTGCTATCAAAGCACAAGTTATTTTTGTTACTCATAACCCACAGTTAGTTGTTAATTTAGATGCTGATAATGTAATTATTATGAAAAAGAGGAAGGACGGAATATGCTTTAATTACGGACCTTTAGAATTGAAAGACGATAGTATAAATATTTTAAAATATGTAGCAGATACTCTCGATGGTGGTGTTGATGTAATTAGACAAAGGTGGAAAATATATGATAAAAATTATTAAATTATTCGTCGAAAATGATAATGTCATTTGCAAAATGGATGATATTGAAGTTTTCAATATTTCTAACACGAACAATACTTTTAAAGGTTTAGATATATATAACAAGTTAGATATACATAAAGATGATGAATTCAAATTCGATGAGAATTGTGCAAATGATTGTGACAATAGTTCAAAGAATAATCCATTATTTAATAATGCAAAAACTTATTTAGAAAAGTTAATTGAGAAACTGAATTCTACAATTACCGAGTTTAAAAATGCTGACTATGTAACGATATTTTCAGAAAGAAAGTTTGATTGACATTCAATATATTTTCTGAGCCTATTAATACTTTTATTGCATATTAAATAAAAACTTACCATTTTTTGTAATCTAATTAAAATTGTTTGTAAATAAGGAGATACGTTGTGAAAATTACTCAAATTAATGAACTCATATATGATATTAATGACGAAATTATTGAAATCTTATTAAAGGATAGAAATACAAATAAGAACATAATTTTTGCAACAGATAATTACTCTAAAAAGGGCTTTGAAGAAACAACAGAGATTAGAATAGAATTTCTTAAAAATAGAAAGAGAGCTTTAATTAGATCTAGAATTGATAAATCAAAAGAAGAACAAAGAATTAGATCTAAAGAAAAGGCAGAAGTCTTTACACCATCATGGGTTTGCAACAAGCAAAACAACCTTGTTGATAATGCATGGTTTAATAGGGAAAATGTTTTTAACATAGAAACTGAGAAATCATGGAAAACTAACTATGACAAGATTGATTTTTCATCTACAAATAAAACTTGGGAAGATTATGTAAAAGACGTTAGATTAGAAATTTCCTGTGGTGAAGCACCATATCTTACTAGTAGATATGACACTGTTACTGGTCAGTTTATTCAAGTTAAAGATAGAGTAGGAATGCTAGACAGAAAATTAAGAGTTGTTTCTGAAAATTGTGATTTAGAAGAGGATTGGATTAAATGGGCAATTATAGCTTATAAGTCAACCTATGGATACGAATTCCAAGGAGACAATCTTTTAATTGCTCGTGAGAATCTTTTGTTCACATTTATTGATTACTTTGCTTACAAATTTAATTCCCAACCAAACGATGAATTATTAAAAGAAATTGCAAATATAATTTCATTCAACGTTTTCCAAATGGATGGATTAAAATTTGTTGTACCATTTAGTTGTAAAAATGTTAAAAGCACACAATATATAATGACCAATATTTTTGGAGAAGAAGAAATTATTGGTGAACCAGAAACTAAGTGTCCTGGTTGTGCTAAAAACAGTATTTACGAACACAACGGAAAGTATTGTTACGTTATGGATTGGGAACAAAACAAAAAAGTTAAGTTTGTTAGTTTACTAAGAGGAGCAATGTAATTATGGAAGAAAATAAAAATGTAGCAATCAAAGCTGAAAAAGATCACACCACTGCTGTTGAAAGTGCCTATGATTACTTGGAACACTTCGATATTCTAGAAACTATTACTAATGTTGGAAACGATGAAGTTTTCACTCCTAGAAAAACTTGCAATATGATCCTAAATTCTTTACCTGAAGAGGTATGGCACAATCCAAATTATAAATGGTTAAATCCAGCAACTAAAAATGGTATTTTCGAAAGAGAAATTGCTTTAAGGCTTGATAAAGGTCTTAAAGATATTATTCCAGATGAAGAAACTAGAAGAAAACATATTTTGCAAAATATGATATATGCTATTGGCCAAACAAAATTTACATCTAATGTTTCTAGAAGAACACTTTATTACTGCTCACAAGCTAATAGAAAATGTGACGGAATCAGAGCAGAAGATGGTCATTTTGTTAACGGTTTTGCAATTGGAAACGGAACTTGGTTTGATGATGAAGAAGGTAATATTAAAACTCCAAGAACAGAACACACTTTTGAAAAAGATGGAAAGTGTAAATATTGTCGTATTAAGCAAGATTCAAAATATAATTCTTCAGCTCAACGTGAACATTATGCTTACGAATTTATTCATTTTAATAAACATGATCTATTGAGACATCTTCAAGACTTATTTTTCAAAGGAGATAGGAATATGAAATTTGATGTAATAATTGGAAATCCACCATATCAATTAAGTGATGGCGGAGCACAAGCAAGTGCTAGACCTATATATCAGATTTTTGTTGAGAATGCCTTTGCACTTAATCCAAAATATGTAAGTATGATTATTCCTTCAAGATGGATGATAGGAGGAAAAGGATTAGATGATTTTAGACAAAGGATGATTGATGATACTCATTTTGTCAGCTTAAATGATTATCTTAACCCTAAAGATTGTTTTCCAAACAATGATATTAAAGGTGGAGTTTGTTTCTTTGTATGGGATAGAGATTATAATGGTCCATGTGATATTATTTCATATACTCAAACTGGAATTAGAAGGAGTCGAAGAACTTTAAAGAAGGAAGGCGTTGACATATTTATTCGTGACGAAGTTTTGGTATCAATTTTGGATAAGGTTTTGGACCGTAAAGAGAATACATTTGATACTTTAGTTTCGTCTTCTAAACCTTACGGTCTCCGTGCAGAGACAATGGTTGATGCTTCAAAATATGGACTACCTGAATTTTATACAGAAAAGATTGCTGATGGCTATGAAATATTTGGTTTAGGTGATAAAATGAAGAGGACATGGAAGTATTTACCTAGAAACTATCCAATTCCTAAAAAGAGTCCATGCTTAGACAAATATAAAGTATTCATTGCCGAAGCTTATGGATGTGGAAATATTGGAGAAGTGCCTAGCACGCCAGGTCAGCTATGCACCGAGACGTTCCTCGAGATAGGCCCTTTTGACGACCCTTTAAGTGCAGAGAATGTAATTAAATATATTAAAACAAAGTTTTTAGAACTTTAGTTGGTATTCAAAAACAGACTCAACATACAACTCAAAAAGTATATAGATTTGTTCCTTTGTTAGATTTTAGTTCTAATAAAGATATTGATTGGACAAAAACTATTGCTGAAATAGACAACCAATTATTCGAAAGATATCATCTAAATAAGGAAGAAATTAATTTTATTCAAACTAATATTCAGGAGATGAACTAATATGGCATATAGTGTATTATTCTCCCCTGACATTAATCAGTCAGATGTTGTAAGTTACAATGGAAAAAACAGTATTTTCGAATTGAATAAAACTAATGACACTGACGACGATTTAATCATTTTATACATGTATGTTTTACCAAAATTCCCTACACACGGAATAAAAGTTGGTATGGCAACATGTCATAAAGGTGAAACTTTTAGTCATGCTTTGACAAAGAGAGTTGGTGAACAAGTTCATGAGTTAGCTTTAACTAATGAACAATTTGAAAAGTATGGCCAAGCCAGAGAAATTATTTACTGGGGTGTTTGTTTAGATGCTCGAAATGAGAAATTTAAAGACTATCATGTTCACTCAGAAATTCTAAAAACAAACGCTGGATTAACCGAAAAAGATCAAGAATGGTTCACTAATGTTCCACAAGAAGAATTAATTGAAATATTTGATAAAATTAGAAATACAGGCTCTAAGAAAGAAATTTTTACTCCAAGAAAAGAACAACAAGAATGTATTGATGCTTTAAAAGCATATTTTGAAAATAAACCTAAAGGTGGACGTTTCTTACTTAATTGTAAGATGCGTTTTGGCAAATCATTTACCACTTACAAATATTGTGAAGAAGCAAACTTGAATAAGATTTTAATCTTAACCTTTATTCCTGCTGTTGAATCATCATGGAGAGATGATCTTCTTCACATAAAGAAAGATTACAAATACTTAACAGATAAACACTTAAGAGATCCTTTTTTCCATCTTCGTGCTGTTGATTCACCTTATGTATTATTCTTATCTTTACAAAACTTTTTAGGTAAGGATAAAGACGGTGAAGTTAAAGAGAAAATAACTAAACTTCAAGATGAACATTTTGATTTAGTTATTTTAGATGAGTATCACTTTGGTGCTTGGAATGAAAGAACGCAAGAAAAATTAGAAGATTTAGATTCTGATTACAGTAAAGCTCTTAATAAGACAAAGGACGTTATTTCTAAATTTGGAATTGCAACCGACAAAATTATTTGTTTATCTGGTACACCATTTAAAGCTTTATCCAGAGGTGAATTTACTAAAGAAGCTACTTACACTTATTCATATTTTGATGAACAAAAGAATAAGTATCCTGATTCAGATAAGAATCCACCAAGTTTCGACAATATAGATCCTAATTATGCTCATTTTCCAGATATGAAAATATTTGGTTACAACATGTCTACATTATTTGGTGCTTTATCTGATCAAGTATGTTCAAATGATAAATTATTAGGTAAATCCTACTTTTCTTTAAATAAGTATTTTGAAACAAGAAAAGATTCAAATCCCAATGAGTCTTTAACTTTTGTCTATGAAGAAGAGATTAAACAGTGGTTAGAGATTATTAAAGGAAGATCAACATATGGTTCTGATTTCCCTTATTCAAACATGAAGATGTTAAATAATAACAAACATACTTTATGGTTGATGCCATCTGTTAATTCTTGTATTGCTATGTCAGATTTACTCCTACAAGATGAGTATTTCTCAAAGTATGAAATTATCAACTTATCTGATAACGGGGTTGGCAGTGGTGTAGATGCTTTTGATTTCTTAATGGAAGGTATTTCTAGAGCAAATAACACTAATAAGTTAGGAAGTATTGCTTTAACTGTTAACAAACTTACTATCGGTGTTACTGTTAAAGAATGGTTCAGTGTTTTCGTATTGAAAGATTTAGCTTCACCTGAGCAGTATTTCCAATCAATCTTTAGAGTACAAACTCCACTTGTTAAAAATGGACAAATTCTTAAAAAAGATGGTTATGTCTATGATTTTAATATCGATAGAGCAGCAGCTTTACTTTTAAGATACGCTGAAGAAAGTGGAAAATCAGAAGGTTATACTAAACTTGATACAGCAAAATTGATTGTTAAGTACTTACCAATCTTCATGAATGGTGACATGTCCAGTCCAATTGCTTATGAAGTTTTTTATGAACTTGCTAACTTTGGTGACCAATCAAAAATTCCATTAAGTAGAAAGATTACTAATTTAGCTAATACTACTCATATTGCTGATGAGGAAACTTTAGCTGAAATGTTAAACGATCCTGAAGTAAACGACATTTTTAAGAAAATCTTTGCTCACTCCAAGTTTAAAGATAAGAAACAAGGTGGAAATAAACCTGTCGCACCTGATGATGAAAATGGTCATAAAACAACTGAAGCTAAATTAGGTAGAGATAGAGGCTATAAACTAGGATTGGACGATTCTAAAATGTACACAGATTTAGATGATAGCGAAGTTCAAAAGACTTTCGAAAATAAGATTGCTGTGTATGTTAAACAATTCTGTCCTAAAGAGTATGATGAGAAACAAGTTATTTACTACACTAATGGATTTAAGAAGGGATATGAATTAGGTGTTAATGTCCCAATTAAGAAATTACAATGTGGTAAAGAAGACGGTATTAAGTTTGCTGAAAACGAAGTTAGAAAAGAATTTGGTGTTGGCATTATTTATACCAAAGACACAAGAGCAATGATTTTAAACTTCGTAAATAAATACCTTAATGATATCAGTCACATTCCTCCAGAATATAGAGGTATGTTGTATAAGAGATGGTATTATGAATCATTTAAATTTGCGGTCAAACAAGAATTAACACCAAAAGTTCCCACTGGTTCAAACGATACCTCTGTTGCAGACTGCAACAATGCCTTAAGACACATCTTATCTCGTTTGATTGAATTCTTATATATCAGTGTTTATCGTGAAACTACATTTAGTGAAATCTTTAAAAATGCTGATCCAGATATTTTTTTGGAAGCAGTTGGTATTAAGAAAGAAGATTTTGAAGTTCTTAATAAATATAAGATTTTCGAAGAAAATACTTTGAATAACTATATTCATGAATTCTTCGTTAATGAATCAATTGGTGCCACACTCAATCTTGATGATCCAAATATTAGAAATCAATATAGAAACTCTTTTGACTGGTTTGGTTATGGTGTTGATCATGAAAAAGTTCAAAAGGATGTTAAGGAATACGTAGAAGAAGTAGAGAGTGAATCATTAGAAAATTCTATTGAAGAATATGAAAATGAGAGTTCAGATAACGATAAACTCAAGAATAAAGTAGAAGAAATGGTATTTGAACAAAATGAAGTACATAAGTTAGAAGTCCCTCAGATTGCTGAGCCTCAGCCTGTAACTGATGAAAAAGTTGAGTTGGAAGCAAAACCTGAACTTACTGATCTAGAAAAGATTATTAATTATTTAGCCACTAAATCTAATCCAGTTAAAGTTAAAGAAATCGCTATGTTCTTAAATATTTCTAAAGAAACTGCTGAAAAGATCTTATTAGAGCATAAAGATAAATTCTCCAAGAGTATTTTTGGTGGTTGGAAATTGCTTAAGAAATAAACAATTTTAAAAATATTGTTTAAGATGGCAATTTAATTTAGTATTTTTATATAAATATTAATTTTATACTTAATTTATGTGTTGATAAACTTTAAAAGGTAATCCGTTTCTTAATTAATTGTTAAAGCTAGAGTAGGTAGTCTTCACTATCTACTCTTTTCATAATTTAACCTTTTGAACCTCAATTATGATTTCAAACTTAACGCAATAAATAAACTATTTCCCTTCAAACTTAGTAATAATTTCAAATATTCACATTTAATGTGTTAAACTTTGTTTAAAGATAAATGAGGGGAATTCTATGGAAACTTTTATCAACATACTTTTTCTAGTTGTCGGTATGGCTCTTTTAATTAAAGGTGCAGATTTTTTCGTTGGAGGAGCTAGCAATGTCGCAAAATACTTAAAAGTTCCAACCTTAGTTATCGGTTTAACCATTGTTGCTTTGGGCACTTCACTACCTGAACTTGCAGTTTCCTTCATCGCTTCAATTGAGAAAAACGCAGATTTAAGTGTTGGTAATATCGTAGGAAGTAATATCTTTAACTTATTAGTTGTTTTAGGTTTAACTTCACTATTTGTTCCAATTATGATTGATAAGAAAGTTCTTAAATTTGAGATACCTTTCTTAATTGTTGTTTCTGCTTTCTTATTAATTATTGCAATGACTGGACCAAGACAGATCACTTGGTACTACGGTTTAATCTTCTTAGTTTTATGTGTAGGTTATGTTGCCTTCTTAATCTTTAGAAGCAAAAAAGAAGCAAAGAAAAATAAAGAAGAACATGTTGAAGAGAAAAAGCCTGAATGGTCAGTTTTAAAATCTCTAGTTTTCTTACTCATGGGTTTAGGTATGATTGTCTTTGGTGGTCAATTGGTTAATAAATCCAGTCAAATCATCGCTGAAAACTTCGGTATGGATGATAAACTTATCGGTTTAACAATTGTTGCAATTGGTACATCTTTACCTGAATTAGTCACTTCCTTAGTTGCTGCTAAGAAAGGTGAAAATGACATTGCTTTAGGTAATGTTATCGGTTCAAACACCTTGAACATCCTATTTATTTTAGGTGTTTCCAGCGTAATAACACCTTTACCAATCTCATCAGAGATGGTATTTGATATCATCGTCATGATTGCAACAACCTTAGTCTTCACCTTGATGGCATTTATAACCTTCAAAGGTAAGGGCATTTCAAAGATTTGCGGTATAATCATGCTAGTAATTTACGTACTCTACGTAATTTACTTAATTGGAAGAAACTACGGTTTCTTACCAGAGTGGCTGATGTTTAAGTTTTAATTTAAAGTAAAAACCTTATTACCTAACAGGTTTGTTTAAAACTTGTTTGTTATAATTTTCAACGTTAGATAGATAACTTTACCTGTCTAGCGTTTTTTCTTTAGTTTTTGTGCAAAGTCTAAGTTTATTTTCTCTGTAAACTTAAAGCCCATAACTCTTCTAGAATTAACTAGTGAGAATTATGGGCTTTTACTATGCAAGAAATTAATTATTTAGACTTATGTGGAACTTCATGATGTTTTCTACATCTTGCTTCATAGCATTCATCAGCACCGACTACGACGATTTCATCTTCGTAGTAAGCAGGTTTACCGTTGATGATTCTTTGAGTTCTGGAAGCGGCTTTACCGCAGACTTTACAGGCTGCAGTTAACTTAGTAACAAACTCAGCTCTAGCAAGGAGTTCTCCCATGAAGGAGAAAGGTTCGCCTCTAAAGTCCATATCAAGACCAGCGACAATTACTCTGATTCCTTTATCAGCTAAAGCTTCAAGGAAATCTATAACATCATGTGAGAAGAATTGGATTTCATCGATTGCAACAACATCGGTATCTTCTTTAATTAAAGATCTCATCTCTTCAACATTTTTAACTGCGTAGGCTTTATATTTACCACCAGCATGAGAGGCAATTTCATCTTTGGAATAACGATCATCGATGGAAGGCTTAAAGCAGATGATATTCTGTTTTGAGAATCTTAAGATTCTGATTCTTCTAAGTAATTCTTCGCTTTTTCCAGCAAACATCGGACCGGTGATTACTTCGATCCAACCTTTTGAGAGTTCTTGATACATAGTTAGTTACACCTCTTTAAATTGAATTTAGCATATTTTTCGTCGAGTAATTTCTTTTGGAGCAATTTGTTTATTAAGCTTAAACCTACAACCACAAATGGAACAATAGCAACAGATATTGCTGTTGCGATAATAACTGGTTTAGTCATATAAAGGAAGTTAATTCCAGAGATTTGATAGGTTAAGTTACCTAAAAGGTAAGGTGCAGCAAAAATGTAGATTGAACCGACAACTAAAACAAGTAGAAAGACAAGCATTGTACCAAGCTTAAATGGGAAGCTTATCCATCCAAGAACAGCTAAGTTAGAAACAAGTAAGGTTATGATGATACCGGTGATAAATCCGCTATTAACTACATCATCTGAAAAGTCTATTCCTAGGGTATTATTATTTTTCATCAACATCCAAGTCATAACAATAGTTAACATTGAAATAGCACCAGGCAAAGCATCCATAAGCATCTTCTTGATAAAGTTAGGCTTGACCAAATCGTTATTAGGTTGCATAGCGATTAAAAAGCTAGGAGCACCAATACCGCAGAAACTGACTAAGTACAAATTTCTAGGTACAAATGGGTAAGACATATCAAGGTTAGGATTTAAATTGATAATTAAAATTAAGAATGTGAATGAAATTGTGAAGAAAGTTCTTGATAAGAATAATGATGAGGAAAGTTGAATATTGTTAATAACTCTTCTACCTTCTTTAACAACGCTTGGTAAAGCGTTAAAATTAGACTTCATTAAGATAATATCGCTTAGTGTTTTAGTGGCTTGATTACCTTCACCTAAAGCGATGGAACAGTTTGCTTTCTTTAAAGCTAACAAATCGTTAACACCATCACCTGTCATTCCGACGAATTCACCGCAACGTTGTAACTCCTCAACTAAAGCAAGCTTTTGTTCTGGAGAAACACGAGCAAAGATAGTGTATCTTTTTGCTAAGTTCTTTGTTTCCTCAATGGATTTTCCTTTTAAGGAGATTCCGTTGTGGTAATTTGGAACACCAGTTCTTTTTGCAATAGCCATGACGGTTTCTAAATCGTCACCGGAGATGATTTTAATTTTAACATCGTTTTTGGCAAACCATTGTATTGTTGAAGTGACATCTTTTCTAATCTCTTCTTCAATCTTAACGAAAGCCAATAAGTTATTTTTATCATCAACGAAGAATAAGACACGTAATCCCTGTTCTTGGTAACCTCTTAATTTGTTCTTAAATTCTGGATGAGCTGAGAAGTCATAGACGTAATCTGGTGCACCTAAGATGTATTTAATACCATTAATTGTGACAGAACTTGACTTAGTTTTTGAAGAGAAATCTTCAACATGGCTAATTTCAAATTTCTTGTAATCAACGTCTTTATAATGATTTTGTAAACATTGCATTGTGATGTTAGCATCTTTAAAGGCGTGGATGAAATTGAGGAATATATCTTTTGCTTCTTCTTTGTTAGAAATGAAGTCAATACCATTAACTAAGAGTTTATCTGTAGTCAAGGTTCCTGTTTTATCAAAACAGAGGGTTGTAACTCTTGCGAGGTACTCAATTGAGTAAAGATTATTGACAATTGTGGATTTATAAGAGAGTGAAATTACACCTTTAGCAAGCGCAATCGAAGTGAGTAAGAATAAACCAGAAGGAATCATTGAAACAACGCTTCCTGCTGTAGTAGCGGTTGAAATTGTAATTTTACCCATCTCACCAAGAAGTTCAGCTGATTCAGTTTTTAAGAATGTTTGGATGAATGTTGCTATTGTTAAAGGAATTAGAATTAAAGTTATGTATTTTATGATTTTGTCGACTGTTTTAAAAATGAGTGATTCGTTAGGTTTGTAGTACTTTGCTTTACTTTCTAGTTTACTTGCGTAAGTATCAGCACCAACTTTACTTGCTCTACAGTAAGCGTATCCTCTAACAACAATTGTTCCTGAGAGTAAAGTTTGACCAATAGTTTTTAAGATTTCATTAGATTCACCAGTTAAGATTGATTCGTTAACAAAGCATTGGTTATCGATAATTTCACAATCGCAACAAAGTTGAGTTCCAGATTTAACAAAAAGAATATCATTTAAAACAACTTCACTTGGTTCGATATAAACTTCTTTATTATCTCTGATTACACAAACTTTATTTTGAGATATGATGTTAAGCTTTTTAATTTTTTTCTGTGCTTTTATCTCTTGAATGATTCCGATTGCAGTATTAGCAAATACAATTGCTAGAAAGAAGGTGTCTGACCATCTACCAACAATGAAAAGAACAATTGCAATGAATAATAAAAGCATATTGAAGAAAGTGAAGGTATTTTTAATTGCGATTAAAACATACGGATTCACTTTCTTTTTAGGTGGTTTATTAACTAAACCTTTTTCAATCTGCTTACTAACTTCAGAAGAAGTTAAAGGTTTTATTCCATTTGTAAAATTATAATTTTGTTCCATCTTTTAGTCCTGTTATTTAGCTTTTTCATTAGTTGTATTTTCAGAAGTTACTTCTTCAGAATTATGGGCTACTGCCTCAACTTTTTTCTCTTTACGCTTAAATGAGATGAAAGGTCTCTTTGATTCAGAGTTGACTTTGGCAACTCTGTCAATATCATCTCTAAAGAGTGAGAAGAAGTAGTCGAGTGCGTAGCAGATAAATGGTAGACCGAAGATCATGATTACTAAGAAGATACATGATGTCTTAGTAAGTGTGGTGTAGTCGATACCGATGATGTTGCTTGGTAAAACAAATGCAGCAAGTGTTGAGAAAGCAATAACACCGATTAAAAGGATTGTTCTATAGAGATTTAAAGGTCTACTTAACAAGTAAACCATAGTTAAGGCGGTGATAATTAAGCCCATAACTTGCATTGTTGTGATTGCAATTTGAGCGGAAGTCGAACCGACTTCGGCGAATTCAAAGAAGTTTCCAATATTGAGTGAGCTGACTACAATCATGACAATAAGCATCGTGATTGAACCAGGGATTGCACGTAGTAAGGTGTTCTTCATGAAGTTACCTTTGATAAGGTTGTTATTAGGTTGTAAAGCTAAGAAGAAACTAGGGACACCGATACCAAAGAATTCCATGATCATGAGATTACTTGGCTGCAATGGGTATTGGACTTGGCTTCCGAAAAGATTCATGAAGATAATTCCTAAAGTTAAGCAGAATGTGAAGATAGTCTTCATAAGGAAGAGAGCTGATGATCTTTGAATGTTATTGATAACTCTTCGACCTTCTTCGACAACTTTAGTCATGGAAGCAAAGTTAGAATCGAGTAAGACTAAGTGAGCAACGTTTCTAGGAGCTTCAGCACCGCTAGCCATAGCGATGGAGCAGTCTGAATGCTTCATAGCAAGGATGTCGTTGACACCGTCACCAGTCATAGCAACAGTTTTACCACTTTGTTTAAGGGCTTGAATCAAAGCAGCTTTCTGCTCAGGAGAAACACGTCCAAAGACTGTGTATTGAGTAGCAAGCGCTTTTGTCTCTTGAAGTGAAACACCTTCAAGAGAGATACATTTATCAGAGTCGATAACACCGCAGTGTTTTGCAATATTTGCTGCTGTGTATGGGTTATCACCAGAGATGATCTTAATTTGAACTCCGTTTTCGTTGAACCATTTAATAGTTGCAGGAGCTTCTTTTCTGATGTGGTCAATAAGAATAAAGAGCGCAACAGGTTTTGCTGTACCGGAGAAGGTGCCATCCTCAATGTAGCTGTCGGAGTGACATAACATGACGACACGGTAACCTTTTTTAACTCTGGATGAGATGAGTCGTTTTGTCTCTTCATCTTTACCTTTGTAGACATACTCAGGAGCACCGAGCATGAATGTTCCGTTATCTTTAAAACTGACTGCAGAGAACTTTCTTTGTGAGGAGAAAGGAATCTTTGCAATGTGTCTAAAATCAGTATTTAATGGGTAAACAGCACTTAAAGCGATAGAAGTTTGGTTTGCATCTTCAAAGCAAGATAAGTAGCTTCCCATGAGTGAAGAGATATCTCTCGAGTTGTCGAAAATGACAACTTCTGCAACTTTCATGGTACCGTCAGTTAAAGTACCGGTTTTATCCAAACATAAGCAGTTAACACGAGCAAGCATTTCGATGCAGTAAAGCTCTTGAACTAACGTCTTGGATTGAGAAAGTCTTAAAACACCGGTTGCAAGTGCCATTGATGTTAAAAGCATCAAACCGGAAGGAATCATACCAATAAGTGAACCTGCGGTTGAGCTGATTGCTGAAGCAACTTTACCAGACATACCCCAGATATCTGGAGATGTGGAGGCGGTGTAGTTTAAGATAAAGAGAACAACACCGATTGGAATGATTAAGAAAGTGACAACTTTCAAAATCAAATTCATGGACTTGAAAAGTTCAGATTTAGGCTTGGTGTATTTCTTTGCTTTCTGTTGAAGTGAATTAGCGTAGCAAAGTTCACCAACTTTATCAACTTTGGTGACGCATGAACCAGAAACAACGAATGATCCGGCTAAAACAACATCACCAGGTTGTTTCTTGATAGGTAATGATTCACCGGTTAAAAGTGATTCATTAACTTCAACAGTACCTTTAACTAAAACAGCGTCACAACCGATTTGGTTACCGGTTGATAAGAACATGATGTCATCAAGAACTAATTCATCGGTTGGAACATTGAGTTCTTCACCATTTCTAACAACTTTAGCAGTTGGAGCGGTGACAAGTTTTAATTTATCGATTGTTTGTTTAGCTCTGATTTCTTGAACGATACCGATGATAGTATTTGCTAAAGCAATGATCATGAAGAAACCATCAGAGTATTTTTGTACGCACATCAAAGCGATAAAAATTGTTAAAAGCAAAACGTTTAAAAGGGTGAAGACATTTGTGTAGATGATGTTCCAATAGGATTTTGTAGATTTACCACTTTGTTTATTAGTTAATTCTTCATCATTTCTTTGCTTAACTTGCTCCAAGGTAAGACCCATTTCAATCTCAGGGTCAAATCTTTGAGCATTTAAAAGTTTGTTAGCCTTATTTCTGGTGAGTTCTTCATCACTGAGTTTCTTCTTTTGAGGAAGAACATTAAGTTTCTTCTTGGCTAATGTTTCGTAAATATCACTATTTAAAGATTCTAAATCAGCAGTCTTATTGATTGATTTTTCAATCTTGATAGGGCTGGATTCGATATTCTTTTTCTTGGTTAAATCGATTTTTTTAATATTCTTAGTATCTGAATTCTTGTTGGAATTTGTCTTTTTGATACCTGTAGGAGCTTCTAAGTAAGAATCAGTCTTAGTTTCTTGGCTAGAAGTAGCTTCGACAACTTTTTTCTTTCTTGGAGCACGAGGTTTCTTGACAGGTGTTTCCTTATTTTCAGAAACTTCTACATTTTTATTTTCTTCCATAACAAAATCATTCCTGTATGTAATTTTTACTTAAATTATTATAAATAAAAAGACTTAAAAAATATAATATAGATAATAAGGCAAAAATAATGCGTTGAATTCATTCAAATCGTGTTCTTAGCCTTTAATTTGTTTAAAGTATGAAATTAGTAGATCCTCATAAGCTTGATATGATTGCAATTCTATCAACATGCTATGCTGCATGTCATGATGGAAGTGATAACAATATGATTTGGATTGGCGATACAACTGAAGACCAGAGAAAAGAGAGTATCGCTTATTTAAATAGCCATTTTGACATCAAAGCCAAAGACTTGCGTGACAATCAAAAATTCAAGAGAAGAAAAATACTTATTGTCTCCGAATTTACTATCAGTAAAAGTGACATTTATGCTGCTTTAGATAAGTTACCATCTTTAAAAGCAATAACAAAAGATGGTTATTTTATCCAAGTTTTAGATTCCAAAGAAAAGATTAAAAAACTTCCTAAAAAATTCATCACTTTTTTCAATGATTTTACTTTATCAGACATCATTTATATTCAGAACATTTCTAAGAAACAAGAAAAGAATAATGTCTATGCAAAATTAGTCAACTCCACTATAGAGTTTTTTGTACATCCTCCACTTAATACTTACAAAAAGACCAAATTCAATCGTGAAATTCTTGTTGAGTGCCTAAAAAACACATTGTTGTACAATAAAACAATCAACAATGATGAATATTCAAAGCTTTGGAAAAACTTTGCATATTTTGACCATGTTTTAAAATTGATAAGAGCAAAAGTTAGTTACTACAATCGTAATGATGAATTAGAAAAGTTTTTTGATGTTATGGAAATAACACCTGAAGATATTGGGTTAGAGGAATATATTCAATTTCCGATTAATATTAAAAAGAATAAAAATAGAATATTATTTATTAACATGAGTGTTTCAATTAAAATTGAAGATATAAAAAAGACCATTGTTAATAAAGGATTTAATTTGGATAACTTTGATTTTGTAATTAATAAAGATGTCTTCAACTTTGATGCAAGTACACTTAAAATTAGTAAAACATATAAATGTGTTATTGTTGGAACAATTCCACACAGTTTAAAAGGAATTGGCGGAGCAAATTCACTTTTAGATCTTCTAAGAGGTAATCCTGAGATTTATCCAAAGTGTTACGCACTTTATAAAAGTAATAAACAAACTTTACACTCATCCACAAATAGTTTAGAAAAAGTTTTAGAGGAGATTAAACATGATTTTCAAGAATAATTTAAGAATGGTTGTTGATACTAAAATTGGTAACCATTTCTACGAAGGAGTTATTGATGCTTTAAGAAAAAATAAGTTAGCCAGCAAAATCTTTATGGTTTCTGGTGGCGGAGAAGCCTTTTACTTATCAATTAACTTATTTTCAAAAAGATACTATCAATCTGAAGAGGAAATCTACAAGAGTGTTTCTAACACTGTTCCTGAAACTGATCCTTTCTACTTTGTCTGCTTATCAGAAAATTCCTCTAAGACAAAAATTACGTCACCAAGTTATTTTGTTTTAAATGGTAAAGAGAATAACTACAAAGTTAAACTTCTTGAAGCAAGTAAGAAAGACAAAAAGGATGCTATCACAATTAATGGTAATCTTTATTACAACGGAAAATATACCGATGTTTTCCCTGTTACACCATTATTAAATGACTTTCAACCTTTCATAGGTTTATTCATAATTAAGAAAGAAAACTATGAATTAGCTGAAAATAGATTGAGTGTTATCAGATCTAAAAATATCATCATTGTTCAAGAAAATAATGACTATGATGAAGGTTACACAGCTTGTGAAGAAACTATCAACAAATTTGGTTTAACCAAGATTAAAAATGGTGACTTTTCAAAACTCTACGAAAGTTTACCTAAAAACAACACTATCTATTGCTTTAATGAAATGAAATAAGTCTATAAAAAGTAAAATATAGATAGAGGTGATTATTATGAAAAAACAAATTGCTAAATACTTAGAAGAGATCAAAGATCCTAATTCCAAATTGTATGCAGGAAGTGCTATTTTCCTTGTTTCCTACATTCAACTTTGCAACATTTCCAGAGGTAATCCACTCTTAGCAAACAAGATGAATCACTACATCTCATTCGCATATGATATGATCGAAAAAGATGGTGATTATTTCTCATTAGATAACGAAGTTAATAAATATAAATTGATGGATATGGTTGATAACTACGTTCACTTTGCTGCTTACATTGAAGGTGTTTCAAACCACTTCAATCAATGTAAAGAATGCTGCACCAATGTTGTTGATGACTATCCAGTTTTAACATATTCAGCACGTTCACTTAAATCCATTGTTTCAAACACTTGCAGAAATATCGATTACGATATTTTTGAAGCATATGAAAAGGATGATCCTGTCGCAGATTATCCATATCAAGCAAATGAAGTTTTGGAATATTCACTCAGCTTAGATGAAGCAAATGAACTTATTGTTCAAACAATTTCTGCTTTATTAATCAAATTGGTTAAGAGAAGAATGGCAGTTGGCAACAAGAACAATTTGCCATTGAAAGAAACACTTGCTTTATCTGAAAAGTTATTTGAAAATCAAAACTTACCTAAAGCAGATTATGCGAAATTACTTGAAAATATCAGCGAAATTTTTAACAATACCAAGAGTTCAGTTAAGATGGACTACTTCTATGCAAGGAACATCTTAACTTTCATGGAGGCTTATTTGGATGATTAAATATCCAGAATTTGAGATGTGCGAACGTTTAGTAGATTTAGTTAATCGTGATGCACATTGTTATCAAACTCATGATAAACACATTTTCTATATAGAAAAATCCTTTTACAATACATTTGAGAAACTTAAAATCTTATTTCCAGATAGAATTCAAGATATTTTAGATCAGATGTACAAAAAGATTGAGAATAACAAAATTACAATTTTCACCTTGGATGATGAACATTACTATGTAATTAAAGAAGGTGCTATCATTGTTACTTTGGAAGATTTATGCAATCTTATTCAGCTTGATATCACCAATAAATCCAGAGGTTCTGACTACGGAGACTAGATGAAAAAAGGCTTATTACTACCTCTAATCTCAACTGTTTTTCTTACTTCCTGCTCTTCGGATCCCTTTATTGAGACTGTGATACCAGATGAAGTTAAAAATCTTGGAGCAGCAAAAGTAGATATTTTGAATTTAAACGAAACTAGTGATTTTAGTTACGATAATATCAATAAAAATAGAGATTATTTAAGATTGAAAGAAACTGGGAATGATATTTTAGTTATTCCTCAGTTTTATAATGACACAAAAGCAATAACTAGTTTCAACTCTACAGTTAGAGGTGCTTTTTTCCATAACGATGAGAATTTCTTAGATTGTACAACTTATTTTGATGAAATTTCTGATGGAAAAATTCAGCTGAATTTCGAAATTGCCAACAGCAATAACGATTTCCAAATTTATCCAAAAATTAACGGCCAATCATTTGCTGCTATGGATGTTGCTACGGATTTGATGACCAAGAATCTTTTAGGTTTAATTAAACCTGTTTTTTCATATTTAGCCGTACAAAATTATCTTGAATTGAACGATGATGACACTACAAAATTATCTAAATTTGATAGTAATTCAGATGGTTATTTAGATTCAATTTTTGTTATGCCGTTTATCAATTTCTTTTCAAAAACAAACTTAGAAGTTAACGAAACAATCTTCAAAGAATTTGAATCAGAAACATTAAATTACATCAATCCAGAAGAGATTAAAGCCAAAGTTGAAAGTTATTTAGGTACAACTTTTGAATTCACAATTTCAAATTATTCATTTACTTCTTATTTCTATTTAACTGAAACAAATGATTACTACAAATCAAACGGTTTAGAATGCAACAACCATCAATTTATCTATGAAATCTCAAGGCTTTTTGGTCTTGAAAACTTATATTCTAAATTAAAAGATGTTGCTAATCCATTAGGTTATTCATCCATGTTTTCAGGTATGATCGGTTCCTGGGATCCATTTTCATTACTTGTAAAAAATATCTTCAACGCACAAGTTATTAAATCTGAAGGTTTCGTGACTTTTGACCCAACTAACGAAGAAACAAAGAAGACAATTTATTTGATTCCAGTTAGAGATCAAATTAATTCTTACTACGACAAATACTTCTTATTGATGTACTACGATTGTGAAGAAGTCTACAACAAACGTGATACTTTAAGAAATGAGTACACTTTACCAAGTAGAAACGGATTTTTACTTTATCAAGTTGATGCTAGTTTGAAATATGTCGATCAAACTAATGTCATGTACGAAATTGATACAACTAAAGATACTTACATTTCCGAAATTGATTATTCTTTAGCAAGAAATCAATCCAGTTCAACTTATCCTTTCATGAAACTACTTGAAGCAAATGATAACAATTCTATTGCTGATGAAGGACTAATTAAAAATAATGATTTATTCATCCCTAGAACTGCATTTTATGCTGATACTTACAAAGATTTGACTTTTATCGATGGTACAACTCCTAAATATCGAGTGTATTTTGATAATATAGGCGAAAGTTATAAAATATATTTCAGCGATGTTGATTAAATTCACACTCTTTTCGTATAGAAGGAGGTCAAATATATGAGACACACTAATAAGTTCTTACTTCTAACTCTTGGCGCAACTTGCTTATTCGGATTATCCAGTTGTCGCTTTGTAATTGATGGTGGAGGTAGCGATGTTGGCTCTCTCACTTTTGGAGATGCTAAAAACGATTACCAATATTTAGATAGTTCATACAGAAAAGATATCGATCTTCTTGGAACTCCATTAACTGGAAAACCTACTCCAGAAGATACAAGCATATTAACTTCAATCCAGTATCCAAACTCATATGTTAATTTAGAAACATATCATGAGATGAACAATCAAAAGTTTGCTCCTTCCACAGGAAACACCAAGCTTTTAGTTGTTCCTTTAATCTTTGATGCAAGCAATGTTTATCCAGGATATTACACAAAAGAATACACAGAAGATATCCAGTCAATTTTAAACGATGCTTTTTTTGCTGAGGAATACACACAAGATGGTTATGATTCACTTGCTTCTTACTACAGAAAATCATCCTATGGTGCTTTAAATATTTCTGGTGAAGTTGCAGAACCTTATTATCTTAACTGCAAGGTTGATGATATGCTTAACTCAAGCAATGATGTTAATCAAATTATTACCAACTACGTCTACGATTTGATGAATAAGATCAATAATGATTACAAGAATAGAATCAGTGATTTTGACTCAAATAATGACGGAAAGATTGATGGTATCTGGTTTATTTATAACGTTGCTGATTACCAAACAATTGAAACTATGCATCCAAATATGAATATTGAAGATCCAGCACAGACTATGCTTTGGGCTTTCACATCTTCAATTGCTAAAGATGCAGTTATTCCTGTTTTTGGTTGGGCATCATATTCATTTATCGGTAAAGGTGATGAATTAACTGATACTCATACAATCATCCACGAAACTGGACATATCTTAGGTCTTGATGACTATTACGATTATGATGCTTCAGCATCACATTACAATTCTCCTGTCGGTGGCACTGACATGATGGATTCAAATATTTTAGATCACAATGCTTACTCCAAGTTCCAACTTGGTTGGATTGATCCAAAATATGTCACTGGGGAAGGTGAAATTACAATTAGACCTTTCCACAGCTCTGGCGATGCAATTGTTGTTCCTTCCAGCAATGGCTTTTCCGGTTCCGCTTTTGATGAGTATTTAATTCTTTCATACTATCAACCTTTAGGTTTGAATCAACGTGATGCAATTAATGGTTACGATGGAATTGATGGACTCACTCAAAATGGTTTACAAGTTTACTATGTAGATTCAAGACTTGGTACCGTTCATAAGAATAACACCAACTACTACAACAGATATGTTGATGCGTACGATTTAACAATCGATGATGTTAGAGGTGATACTGCATATCAAATTATTGCAAGTAACACACCAAGTTACTCCTATGCACATACACTTCCATCAAATTTAATTGAAGCTATCTCTTCAGATTATCAAAAAGGTTTTGCTCCATATTCTAAAGGTCAATCTCTTTCAATTATTGGAAGAATTCCTCAATATAAAGATAGCGATTTATTCACCATTGGTGAAAGCTTTATGAATGTCAATGGTAGAGGCAGACAAGAAGTTTTCCACGATGGAAATATCAAATACGACTTCGAAGTTACCAAGATGACAGAAGATGGTATCACCATCAAATTCAGTTTCGTCAATTAAACATATTTTATTTAAATTAAATATAATTTTGACGTGAGAGGTGAAAGATATGAAACACGAAATTAATGCACAAAGCCTTGCTAAATTGAAAAAAGAATATTTAGCAAATCCCAAAAATACTCTTGTTAGACATGCTTTATCCAAGACTAAAATCAACGATTTAGTCTATGTTGATAACGCACAAGTTGATACAGTTCAAAAGTTTAATATTGAAGTTAAATCTTTACCTGTTTGCAACCAAAGACAATCTGGTAGATGCTGGATTTTCGCTGGTTTAAATGTTATCAGAGAAAAGATTGCTAAAGAAATTAATTGCCCTAATTTTGAACTTTCCCAAAACTATATTTCACTCTACGACAAGATTGAAAAATGCAACTGGGCTATGGAAGTTTTAATTTCCATGAAAGATAGAGATATCGATGACAGAGAACTTAAATTCATCCTTTCCTGCCCTGTCGGTGATGGTGGTCAATGGGATATGTTTGTTTCCTTAGTTGATAAATATGGTTTGATGCCAAAAGATGCTCACTTTGAAAACGCACAATCCAATTCAACGATGTTTTCTAACAGATTGATCAACACCACATTAAGACAATTTGCTGCTGCAGTCCACAATAAATCTGATAAAGAAGTTGAAGCTTTAAGAGATGAATACTTAGTTAAGTTCTACAACTTATTATCAAATTGCTTCGGTGTTCCTGCAGAGAAATTTGAATTCTCCTACATCGATAAAGATGGTAAATTACATGAAGAAGGTGAATACACACCAGTTGAATTTGCAGAGAAATTCCACATCAAGGAATATCTTTCCAACATGCAATCAATCGTTAATGCTCCAACAAGCGATAAGGAATATTTAAAGACTTACACCATCAAATATTTAGGTAACGTTGTTGGTGGTAAGAAAGTTATCCACCTCAACTTGGAAATGTCTAGAGTTGAAGAACTTATCATCAATCAATTGAAGGATGGTAAAGTTGTCTGGTTTGGTTCCGATGTTGGTTACTACGGTGACAGAACTTCCGGTACTTGGGATATCAGCATGTTTGATTACAAGACACCATTTGATATGGATTATGAAATGGATAAGGCAGAAAGTATGGATTACTTAGTTTCTGCAATGAACCATGCTATGGTTATCACCGGTGTTCAACTTGATAAAGCTGGTAAACCTGTCCGTTGGAAGATTGAAAATTCCTGGGGTGCAGATGTCGGTGACAAAGGTTACTTTGTCATGAGTGAAAGATTCTTCGAAAAATATGTCTATCAAGCAGTTGTTGAAAAAGACTATTTAAACGAAAAAGAACTCGCTGCTTTGAAAGAAGAACCAGTAGAACTCAAACCTTGGGATCCACTTGGTACCTTAGCTGACTAATAAAGCATATTAACGTTTCTACAAACTTCCTTTTTATAAAATTTAAGTATAAAAAGGAGGTTTTTTTATGGAAAATGAAGTTTTAAAGAATATGTTAGAGGCAAATCATAGAACCTTAATCACAGATGATGAAGGTAACGAGAGATTTGTTGCAGATAGTGAAGGTGTTCGTGATTTAAATTATGTTTTTCATAAAAGAAAAGAACTTTTAGAAAATTCTGTAGTTTATAAAGATTTATTCGGTGGAGCCAATGCAATTTTCTGTATCTTAGGTGGTGCAAAGAAAGCATATACAAAAGTTGCTTCGGAAGTTGCAATTGCAATTTGTAAAGAGAATAACTTTGAACTTCACTACGAAGAAACTATTCCTTTTGTCCTTTCAAATAATGGAGTTACAATCTGTCCAATTGAAAATGCTAGTAAATCAAGCAAAGATTTATCCGTTGCATTAAAAGAAGTTGAAAAGGTTATCGAGTTTATTAAAACTAAGAAAGTATGTCCTATTGTTAGATAGTTAGGACATAATTTAATGAATAACACAAAAATAGAACTGTAAAAAAGTATAATTTAAGTATGGTATATTCAAGAGAAGATAAGATTGTTGAATTGATTAATAACTCTCCAAATCAAAGAGTTACTGTTGAAGAATTAGCAAAGATTTTTTCAACCAGCCCTTCAACTATTCGTAGAGATTTAAATAGACTCAATAAAGATCATAGAATCGTTAAGATTCATGGCGGTGCCACCTCAATCGGTGGTTATTTAGGAAACATCAACTTCGATAGAGTTGATAGAGAGTACTACGAAAGAGAAGAAGCCGATATTGATATTAAAAATAAGATTGCTAAATTCGCAACTAGATTCATCAAGTCAGGTATGTGTATTTATTTAGATGCTTCAACAACAGTTGCAAGTATGATTCCTTACTTAAGTCATCTAAATAATGTTTACTATGTAACTAATTCTCCAAATCTTGCTATGAAGTTAGCGGAATTTGGTCATAAAGTTTATGTTACTGGTGGCGAATTGAAAGTTACAACAAATGCATACATCGGTGGTTATGCATTGGATTTTTTGGATAAATTTAATTTCTCAATCGGTTTCTTTGGAACAAATGGAATTCATCCAAAAGCTGGTTTCACAACCCCTGATCCAGTTGAAGCTACCATCAAGATGAAGGCTATTTCAAGAAGTTACAACATCTATATTCTTGCTAGCCACAACAAGTTTGATATTTTATCCACAGCAACATTTTCACCTATTCAAAATGGTACTTTGATCACTGACGAGTTACCACCTTCATACCAAAATATTGTTAAGTGTATCTCACTTGATAGATTAAAAGAGGGGAACATCTAAGTGATTCACATTATTACAGCTAGCCCATGCTACGATTTCTATGTTGAAGTTCCAAATGATTTTCAAGCGAAAGAGGTTATTTATTACGACTACTCAGAAATCCGTATCGGTGGCAAAGGCTTAAATGTTTCAAGAAAACTTGAAGAGATAGGTGTTAAAAATAAGAATTATCTATTCCTTGGCAATAAGAATTCTGCAGACTATTTAAGAATATATAAAGAAAGTTTTAACTCATCAATCGAATATATTGAATACGATGGTTATGTTAGAACCAATTTTAAGTTTGTAAAAAGAGATGGAAATAATATAAAAGTATTGAAAGAAATGAATAAAAAGCCATCTGAATTAGATGATAATTTATATGAAAGTCTTGTTAAGCTTTTATGTGAGTCATATGTTGATGGTGAACTTAATTTCATTCTTCTTTGTGGAAGTGTTAATCCATCTAATTTCTATGAAAGATTTCTTCATGATGAAAGATTGAAGAAATTCAAATTCATAATCGATACTTCAAAAGAAGCATTAGCTTTTTGCTTACAATCAGATAATATTTATTTACTCAAACCAAATTTAGATGAGTTAAAAGAAATTAATACAGATTACAAGCCATTTTTGGATTTAATTGATGAAAATTCAGAAAAGAATTCTGAGATTTTAGAGAAATTCTTTATTAGTAATAGTCTTTATACAAATAAGAATTTCTACATTACTAACAATAAATATGATTCATATTTCTACGATGCTACTAGCAAGAAATGCTCAGTAATTAAGACAGAAAACACTGGTGAAACTAAACGTTCAACTGTTGGTGCAGGAGATAAATCTTTAGCCTATACTTTATATTTTCTTAAACAAGGAAAGGGCTTAAAAGATGCAGTTAAAGAAGCACTTTCTGCAATTTCATATGAATTGGTAACAGGTGAAAGTTACCTAAAAAAGGATTAGTATGAAAGAGAGAGTTTTAGGCTATTCCAACAAAGGAAAAGTTAAGCCTAACAATGAAGATTGCTTTGTAATCGACAATGAAACTTATTTAGGGGACAACGAAGTTTCTAAGAATAAAGCTAACCTTTGTGTTGTTCTAGATGGAATTGGCGGCGAGAATTTCGGGGAATTAGCTTCGAAATTTGGTGCTGAGTTTGTCGCTGAAAATTTTAAAGAGTTTTTAGTTCATGATAAAAATAGTATCAGTGAGTTATTGAATAAGTGCTCAAACTATATCATTCAAAATCTTTCAAATTTGAAAGAAAGCAGATTCTCTGGAACTACTATTGCAGGTTTCATGTTCAATAAAGATGACAAAGATGTAGTTACTATCTTTAATGTTGGTGATAGTAGAGTTTATTATGTTGGGCAAAAATATATCGAGCAGATTTCATATGATGATTCAATGGTTAACTATCTTATCAAGATGGGATTAATCTCGAAAGCAGATAAAGATAAAGTCCCAGTAAATAAGAATATTATCTTTAATGCACTTGGAAATTCACATTTTAAAGTGCAGGAAAGTCATGTTTTCTCCTTCAATATGAAGATGTCACAGAAAAAGATTGATTATATTTTTTGCTGTACAGATGGTGTTACTGATAATATTTCTGATAAAGAATTATTTAGATTATTTACTCATCGCCATCCAAAATCTCTATCTGAAATTAAAGATAGAATTGTTAACGCAGTTGAAAAAGAAGGAAGCCCAGATAATTATTCTTTCGTCATATTAGATTTAAACAAATAGAATTTGAATTACTTCTGCAGAGTAACATCTGCAGATTTTTTAAACGAAAGTATTGTTTGCAAACATAAAAACACTCCTAATTTGAAAATTCCAATTAGGAGTGCATAGTATTAGATTTATTCTTTAAAAAAATTATTTAGTACCTTCTTTAAGTCTTCTATTGATATCATCTATATCAATTTGTTCGATTAAATAGTCGTTCAATTCATCAATAACAGCTTCTAAATTATCTAATAGTTGTCTGTCGATTGGCTTGTGGTCTACTTCATCGATAGTTACTAAAGATGCTATTTCACAAGTAACAACAGAGTTGATAAATTCGTATAAGGTATCTGGATTCACTTCAGTATATCCGAAATATTTCAATAAATTAATGATATTTTCACTTACTTTCTTTAACATATGTTTTACCTCCTATTAAAAAATATATTTTAAATTATTTAGCATTCGTTTGTAATCTTCTATTAATATCTTCTAAATCAATTTCTTCAACTAATAAATCACTAAGTTCATCAATTGCAGCTTCAAGATTATTCAATAAATCTTCATCAATAATCTTATGTCATGTCTCTTTATCTTCAACAAGACTAACAATTCTGCATGGGACTTTAGTTTCTATAAAGTCATTAAATGATTCAGCATCTACAGAAGAATAATTGAAATACTTTAATAGATTAATAATGTTATCACTTAATTTTTTCAACATATTTTCTACCTTGTCTTTCTAAATTATATAATTTTGCATCTTTTTGTTTGTTCTTCTTAACGATGATATTTATGAAGTTTCCTGCACACTTTCCAACTTTATGAACTATTTCATATCCTTTGGTAAAGAAATAAAGGTTCTTGAGAACGAAGATATCAAAAATAGGCTTCGTAAATTTTATTCTTTAGCCCTAGATAATCTTGATTAGTAATCGTTAATTTATTAAGTTAAATAAATAAATTTTAGCTAATAATATAATAGAACTCACTTATATTAATATAGATAAAATCATAGATTTTTTATAAAATAAATAACGTTGAGGGGAGTAGTTTCCCAAGCTTATAATCGACATATCGGTTGCAAAACCCGGTTATAAGGTAAATATGAAAACATATTTATTTAACCAGACCTCAATAAAATATTATTTTTATTAATGGAGGTAGAAATGGCTAAATCTGATAAAAATAATGTACAAATTCAAACAACTCAAGTCATTCAAGATGTCTCAGGAACATCGCTTGAGTCTTTTAAGCCATATTCCAATTCTGTTGAAGAAGTTTGTGAGTATTTAAAAACCGATTCTATCAATGGTTTGAGTACTGATGAAGCAGAAAGCAGACTTGCAAAATACGGCTTGAACAAATTGAAGGAAGGTAAGAAGAAATCCATCTTGATGATTTTCTTATCAAACTTCACCGATCCAATGGTTATCTTACTTCTCATCTGTGCTGTTATTTCAGTTGTCTTTGCTGCAATTAACAACGAAGTCAGTGAATGGGCAGAAGTTGGTATCATCTTAGGTGTTGTTATTATCAACTCCATCATCGGTACAATTCAAGAAGCAAACGCTGAAAAGGCAATGGAAGCTTTGAAGAAACTTTCTTCACCTGTTTGCACCGTCAAACGTGATGGTAAACTTGTTGAAGTTAGAGCAGAAGAAATTGTCTTAGGTGATTTAGTTATCTTGGAAGAAGGTAGAATCATCCCTGCAGACTTAAGATTCGTCGAAGCAATCAACTTAAAGAGTGATGAATCAAGTTTAACAGGTGAATCAGTTCCTGTTAATAAGGATGTTGAAACTCTTGCAGTAGATACAGTTACTGCTGACCAAGCAAATATCGGTCACATGTCCTGCCCTATCTCTTACGGTAGAGGTTCAGGTATTGTTGTCAATACCGGTATGAATACCGAAATCGGTAAGATTGCTAACATGTTAAATGATGGTGGAGATGAACAAACTCCTCTTCAAAAGAAACTTGCTAAACTCAGTAAGATCTTAGGTCTTCTCTGTGTTGGTATCTGTGCTCTCATGCTCTTTGTTTCATTCATGTGGCATCTTGGCGAGATCGATTTCAGAGTAAGTTTAGAATTAATTAAAGAAGCTATCGCAGTTGCAGTTGCTGCCGTTCCTGAAGGCTTGCCTGCTGTTGTTGCTATCGTTCTTGCTTTAGGTGTTAGCAGAATGACTAAGGTTAACACCATCGTCAGAAAACTTCCTAGTGTTGAAACATTAGGTTCAGTCACAACTGTTTGTTCTGATAAAACCGGTACTTTAACTCAAAACAGAATGACTGTTAAACAAGTCTATTTCAACAATAAGATTGTCTCTGCTGAAGATGCAAAGAAGGAAGATATCGATTTGATGCTCAAAGGTATGATGCTTTGTTCCAACGCATCAATCAATGGCGATAGATATGGTGACCCTACTGAATTAGCATTATTAGACTATGCTAAATTGTACGGTTACAATAAAGAAGAATTAGAAGAAACAACTCATAAACGTGTTGACGAAATGCCTTTCGACTCAGTCAGAAAGATGATGTCAACCATGAATGTTATCGATGGTAAGAAGGTTATCTTCACTAAAGGTGCTATGGATAGCATTCTTCTTCACGCCGATAGAATTTATATCGACGGTGCAGTTAGACCTATCACAGAAGAAGATAAGAGAAACATCGAAAATGCTTCTTCTGAAATGGCTAGTAACGCTTACCGTGTTTTAGCCTTTGCATATCACGAAGCAGATGAAATTAGTGAAGACAATTTAATCTACTTTGGTATGTACGGTATGATTGACCCACCACGTCCAGAAGCCAAAGACGCTGTCTCTGTCTTCAAGACTGCTGGTATTAGAACAATCATGATTACCGGTGACCATAAAGACACCGCATTTGCAATCGGAAAAGAATTAGGTATTGCTGAAAATATCGACCAATGTGTTTCCGGTTCCGAATTGAACGATTTAACATTCGATCAACTTAAAGAAAAAGTTAAAACAACCAATATCTTTGCTCGTGTTTCACCTGAAAACAAAGTTAGCATTGTCAAAGCTTTAAAGGATAACGGTGAAATCGTCTCCATGACTGGTGACGGTGTTAACGACGCACCTAGCTTAAAGGCTGCTGACATCGGTATTGCAATGGGTATCACTGGTACCGACGTTGCAAAAGGTGCTGCAGATATGGTTTTAACCGATGATAACTTCGCTTCTATCGAAAAAGCAGTTGAGGAAGGTAGAGGAATCTTCGTTAACATCAAGAAATCTATTTTCTTCTTATTGTCATCAAACTTTGCAGAAGTATTAATCATGTTCGTTGCTGCTTTATGCGGTTTCCCAACACCACTTCTTGCAATCCACATTTTATTCGTTAACTTAATTACAGACTCTTTACCTGCTGTCGCATTAGGTAGAGATGACAAAGATAAAGATATCATGAAGGATAAACCTAAGAATCCTAAGGATGGAATCTTTGCCCATCACGGATTCTCATTCGTTTTCTTCTACGGTGCTGTTATCTTTGTAATTACAACAATCGCATTCTTCATTCCTGTTTGGGAATCACTTGGTAAAGTGACAATTCATGAGACTTACTTACCTTCATCATTCATCACTTCAATCGAAGGTTTACAAGGTGCTGGAATGTATCAACAAGGTTGGGTTTACGGTCAAACTGTTGACTTAACTGGTGTTGATTTCGGTACATTCATCTATGACAAAGCTTGGAGAACAGCAAATGCTGCTAACGCATTCGCTTATCAAGCAGTCTTAGATAAATCTCAAACTTATGCATTCACCGTTTTAGGTGTCAGTGAATTGTTCCACATGTTTGGTATGACCAACATCAGAAAATCCATCATCAACATCTTTAAGAACAAGAATTACATGCTCTGGGTTTCCTTCGGTCTTGGTTTATTCTTCCAAATCATCGTTACAGAAATTCCTGCAATTGCAGCTTTATTCCAAGTTACTAGAATTCAATGGTTTGAATGGATGTACTTAATTGTCTTATGTGCAACTCCTTTGATTATCCATGAAATCTTAGTACCATTCATGAAGAAATCTAAAGTTATTTAATTAATAAATTAATTTATTAAGAATGAAAAAGAGATGTTTCTATCAGCTAAAAACTGAAGAGACATCTCTTTTTCTGTTAATAGGAGGTCTTATAATTTAGGTAATTAATACTCGTATTTAAAAACAGGTAATGCTAAAGTTAAATTTGCTGAATTGACTGGTTCAACAAATAAAACTTGACCATCGACTTCAATATATTCGGCAACCACTTGGTCTGGATGATTAGTTGCTTTATTCCAAGTTTCTGACCAACCTTCGTAGTAGTTTAAATATTCGCTATAGGATGAATAATGGGTGCTAGTGTAATAAACTGCATCGTCGGCAGGGTCGGTGTTATCCAAAGTTGCAACTAATCTAAGTGCGCCTCTACTATGAGTTTCGGAATATGATGAATCGTTGAAATATAAATCAAGTTCGATGTAGTTGTAGCCTCTAGGAAGTAATCCTTCTCTATTTCCAAATGAGTAGGAACCGAACAACATGCATGTTTCAGGGTATTCTCTAATACAAACTCTTTTATCATCATCGTAGTAATAGTTGTCAGGTAAATGTTTAAAAGCAATTAAATAAGCTGCAACATCTTCTTTAGCAACATAGTCTTCGTTTTCATAAATAATTCTGTCTGAGCCGGGAATTTTATAAGCATCGTTTTGTTCTTTGACTAAGAGTTTTGTACCATTTGGATCAACAACTGGAGTAGTTGATGTTGAACTATCTGGATTGACTGATGTGGATGAATTATCAGTAGTAACTGAAGAATTTGATGAGTTAGAATTGATAAAATCCAAATCACAAGATGTTAAAGTAAAAAGTAGTCCAAGAGATAAGAATGCTAATTTTTTAAACTTCATTAATTGTCTCCTTTGACATGTTCCTCTAAGTAATTCTATTTATTATTACATAAAAATAAATGATATCCATCAAATGTTAATGTTAAAATTTGATTATTAACAATCACAAAATTTAATATATTTCTAAAAACGGCGATAAATTCGCTGCTTTTTGTTGATATGTTCTCATTTGAAATTTCTATTTTTTATAATGTCTTAAGGAGTTTGAAAAATGAAAAAATTCAGTCTAAGTTTTATAACCTTATTAGTTTCATCCTTAACTTTGACAGGTTGTATTCAAGATAATTCATCAATTACTTCTAGTATTGATAATTCATCTTCTTCAACTGGTGGAAGTGAAAATAAAAATAAGGATTTCACAATATTTTCAATTAACGACATTCACGGACATATTGATTATGAAGATAGTTATTATGGTGCAGTTCAGCTCTTAGCAAATATTACTCATGATAGTGATTACGATGAAAACTCAATTATCATCGGTTCAGGAGACATGTACCAAGGAACTGCCTTAAGTAATGAATCAAAAGGAAAAACAATGGCAGATGTCTTAAGTTATTTTCCTATTGTCTCATCAACGGTTGGCAATCACGAGTTTGACTGGGGTATGGATGCATTAAAAGAAATCACTGAATATGCAAGTTATCCTACTTTAGGTTGTAATGTCTTCGATAAAAATGGAAACAAGGTTGATTTCTTAGATGATTACACCATCGTTGAAAACGATGTTGCAAAAATAGGAATCATCGGTGCAATAGGTCAACTTGAAAATTCAATCTCTCAAGTAAGTTTAGATGGAACATATTTCGATACAGATATTTCTATTATTTCTAACTTAGTTGATGAATTAAAAGATCAAGGCTGTGATCCAATCATTGTTTCAGTTCATAATGGATCAAATGATAGATACACTCAAGAAATTGCTGCGTTACCTGATGTCGATGGTATTTTTGCAGGTCATACACATAGTTTTGATAACAATGTAATTTTCAACACACCTGTTGTTCAAGGTGGTTGCAACTCAAATGGCTATTCAAAGATTACATTTGAATATGTAGGAGGTGAATACAATAAGCAAGCAACAACTTCTTGGTATGTCGATCTTCTAAATGATGGAATTATTTATAGTACTGACATCAATAATGATTTAAATAATTACATTGAAAGTATTGATAGATCATTTATCGATAGAGTTATCGGCACTACTGAAGTGTATCTGGGTCGTTCAGACTATGGTCCATCTTTAGGATTATTAGCATTACAAGCAATGTATGATACATATTTAGAACTTCATCCAGAGGACAAAGATAAGAATATCGCTGTAATTCATAATACTGGTGGTATCAGATCATCTATATATGAAGGTGAAATTACCTATGGAGACGTTTATCAAGTATTTCCATTTGATAATAGAGTTGTTGTAACGGAAGCACCTGTTAATAACGCTTTACAAGAAGTTAGGAATTCTAGTAATTTTGGTAGATACTTCAAAAATGATCCTAGTAGTGATAGCTGCTTAGTTATTACAATTGATTATTTGACTACAAATCCAAATTATCCAAATATCTACGATCCAAATAATGGAGGTCAAGATATTAAACTTGATGGCACAAGTTACTACATAAGAGATTTGATGGCAGATTACATCACAGATACTTTAGGTGGCAGAATCACTTCTGAATCGTTCCATCTTGAATAATTAGATAATAATTTTTTCAAATTAAAACCCATAAGTTGACTAGTTAATTTCTAGAAATACTTATGGGTTTGTTTTTGTTAACTAATTATTTTGTGAACAGCTTCAATAAGATTTGAACCATTGTTTTCATCTGCGTGACATCAACATATTCGTAGTTTCCGTGCATGTTGTAAGTACCAGTACCAAGGTTTGGACAAGGAAGATTCATGAATGCGAGATGAGCACCAGTTGTACCACCTCTGATTGCTTCAAATTCATATTTGATACCTAACTCATCATAGATTGAGCAGATTAAATTGATAGCTTCAGGGTGTTCAGTTAAAGCATCTCCCATGTTATTGTAAGAGTTGCTAATTGAAATTTTAACAATTTCATCACTATATTTTTCATTAATTAGTTTTGCGGTATGTTTTGCTATATTAATCTTTTCTTCAATAGCTGATTTATCAAAGTCTCGGATGATATAAGTTAAAACTGTTTCAGAAACATTACCATTTATATGTAAGAGATGGTAGAAACCTTCTCTATCATCAGTGTATTCAGGACGAGCAAATCTTGGTAAGGAGTTGTGGAAATCTATAGCAACATTAGCAGAATTAATCATCAAATCCTTAGCAGACCCAGGATGGATTGATCTACCTTTAACGGAAACAATCATGTCGTAAGCGTTGAAGTTTTCTTTTGCAATATAACCTATATCACCACCATCCATGGTGTAACCGAATTTAGAAATAATCTTATCTTCATCGATATGTTCGGCATCGATACCAATTTCTTCATCAGTAGTGAAGAAGACTTCAATCGAGCGATTACCTCTATGATTCTTCAATGAGTTAAGTAAATCCATGATAATAGCAATACCTGCTTTATCATCGCCACCAAGTAATGTAGTACCATCAGTAACAATTAAATCGTGGTTAACACTTCTTGAAAGATATGGGTAAACTTCTGGATCAAGAAAGATGCCTTTACTAAGCTCAATCTTTTTACCATCGTAGTTTTTAACTAATCTAGGTTTGATATTTGAACCTTTAGCATCACATGAAGTATCCATATGTGCTAAAAGTGCAATTGCATTTTTGTCATCAGGATCATTTTCAGAGTGGAATAAAGCGTGAACGGTACCAAACTTATTGATCTCTAAGATATCTGGATTAAATTCTTTCAATTCTTCCATCAATTCTTTGGCTAATTCATATTCATTTGGGTTACTTGCTCTATCAGGGTATTCTTCCCTAGAAGTAGTATCAAATGAAACATATTTAAGAAATCTTTCAATAATATCCATAACAAAACTCCTATTATTACTGAGGTTTACTCAACAATAACTATTATAGTTTGTTTAATTTTGTAATAAGTTTAATATCAAAAGAAATTTAAAATTTACTGTAGTTCACTTTGTGGATTAGCTTCGATATCTTGATGTTTCTTTCCATTTTTAGCGATTGAAACGATATTGTAGACACTGATGATTGTGAAAACAATTGGAATAATGATGAACAAAATATGAATTGTATCTATATTTGGTGCCACAATAAGAGTGCAGACTGTAATTGATAAGTTAGTGATTGTTGCAACTATACTTGTTGCTAATTCACCTTTAGAGAGTTTTTCAGGTTTGAATGTAATAAACAATCCTAATAACAACCAGTTAATTCCTTGTGAAACGATGCTTGTAATTACAAAGAAATTAGAATTATCGATAATTATTATCGATTCAACAGAGGCAATTATTGATGTTGCGATTATTGAACTTAAAATGATGTGTCTTCTAATTTTTTTGTAGTTAGAATCAGTTGCGAAAAGATTAGATAAATATATCAGCAATATACCTATGGCAATCATAATAAAGACGTAAAAGAATGGATTTAAATTATTACTCAAAGGTAAATCATAAATATCGATATCTCCATCTTTTATTGCAATTAGTAGAGAAGTTACAATGAATAAACTGCCAATGATATTGAGAACCAATGAGATAAGATTTGATTTACGTGATGGATGATTGATTATTTGTGTTTTCAGTAACTTAATTGAAAGATATAAAAAGGTACAAAGACTTAAGATAAAGAGTGGAAAACTGGAACTAAAAATGGTTATAAAATAAATTCTTTCAATATTGGAAATAAAAAGAAAGATGAATGTGGAAATAAATAATATGGATAAGATTAAATTTGTTTTTCTAATTTCAGAATCATCTAAATTTAGATTGTTGGTAATTAAGATTAGCGATGAAATGGTTAAAAGATTAGCTACATAACTTAAGCTTGGAATAATTAAAGGAAGTAATCTTTCAGCAGAGTTATCATATAAGACCAGTGAAATAACTGAACAAAGTAATGCACCGACTACTGACAGAATTGAAACTAAAATTTGATTATTCTTATTAGTGATTGATTTAATTAATTCACTTAGGTTTGAACGTGTTGCTAAAGATAATAGGACTATTAAGCCTATGATACTTAAAACCAAAAGGATTGTGATAATTATGTCTAAAGCAAGTAAATTGTAAGAAGCAAAAAATGAATAAATCGTAGTTCCTATTAGTGTGACTGTTATTATACTTATGAATGTATAAAATGAAATTTGATAGGATTTAATTTTGTCTTTCATTTTTTCTCCTTTATCAATCAGATCCATAATAAACGCTTCTTACATATGGCAAATAAGAAAGATAATGATAAGAGTCTTGAACTTTATTAATTTTTAACTTATTGAACCTTCACTTCAACTACAGTATCAATTTCTTGATTTTTCTTTCCATTTCTGGTGATTGAAACGATATTGTAGACACTGATGATTGTGAAAATAATTGGAATAATGACTAGCAAAGCGACTAAAGATAGAGTATCTGGTTGTACAATAAGAGTGCAGATTGTAATTGATAAGTTAATAACAGTTGCAACTATACTTGTTGCTAGTTCAGATTTTGTTAATTTTTCAGGTCTATAGATAATATATAGGCCTAACAATAATCCATTAATTCCTTGGGAAGTAATACATGAAACTTCTATGAAGTAATAATTATTGATAAGAATTATTGATTCAATTGAAGCTATTATTGATATTGCAATTATTGAACTTAAAATGATGTATCTTCTAATTGTTCCAAACTTAGAATCAATTGCGAAAAGATTGGATGCGTAAATTAATAAACTGCCTAATACAATCATGATAAAGATGTAATAGAAAGGATTTAAACTATATCCAACAGGAATATCGGAATTCTGAATTCCTCTATCTTTTATAGCAACTAGTAAAGAGGATACAATTAATAAGATACCAACAATACTAAGAACTAATGAGATAAGATTTGACTTACGTGATGGTTGATTTATTACTTGAGTCTTTAACAACTTAATTGAAAGATACAAAACCATACAAAGGTCAATTAAATAGAATGGTAAATGTATAGTAAAACTGTATCCAAAATAATTAAGTTCAATATTAGAGGCTAGAATGAAAATGAGAGTGATAATAAATGATATGGATAGGATTAAGTTTGTCTTTTTGTATTCCGGATCATCTAAATTAATGTTATTCGTAATTAAAATTACAGCTGCAAATGTCAACATAGCGGCTATATAACACAATGCAGGAATGACAAATGCTAACAAATTTTCACCAGCATTATTCAATAATATATTTGGAACTGCAAAGGCGATTATTCCTATAACTATAGAAAAGCTTGAAAATAAAATTTGATTTTTCTTATTAGCAATTGATTTAATTAATTCACTTTGATTTGAGCGTTTTGCTAATGATAATAAGACTATTAAGCCAATGATACTTAGAGCTATTAGTATAGTGATAATCAAATCTAGCGGAAATAAACTGTAGGAAGCAAAAAATGAATAAACTGTTGTTCCTATAAGTGTGAGTGTTAACACACTTATTACGGTATAGAATGAAATTTGATAGGTTTTAATTTTGTCTTTCATGTTTTTCCTCCTTTACCAATCAGATCCATAATAAACGCTTCGTACATATGTCAAACCAGATGGATACTGATAAAATTCAGAAACTTGGTATGGATCAAAAGTGTTTTTAGTTGCTCTCAAATGCTCCTTTAAGTAATTATACATTTGTGTAGGAAATGGTATAGACCCAAAATCTATATCAAATATTGCATTAGTCGCATCTATAACAAGACTGATGCAATTATAGAATAACAAATTGTAGTCAAGATTGTGTTCATTTATTACGTCGGAAATAGCATTTATTTCATTTAACGAGTTGATAAAGTATGTTTGTTCGATATAGTGTTCTGGGGAAGGATATGAACCTTTATTAAATCTATAAACTTCTCTGTTATAGAAAACACCTTGTGGAATTCCATCCTGACCATCAAAGAGACCAATTGTTACTGTTTCATCTGGCTGTAGAGTATGATAACCGACAACAAAATCATCGTTTGATTCATTGGTTACTCTTAAAAAAACATGTCCTGTTTTAAAACTTCCTCCACCACTTGATGAAGAAGCTTGCTTATCTACACATATGGTATATGTAGCAACTAAGGAAGATTGGTTCACATTAAGTGGAAATACAGATAACGCAACGAGAGAAACAATCGATGAATTTAATTTAGTTTTAGTCATATTTACCTCCTTTAAAAAAACATGATGTCTTCAAACATCATGCTGCTATTAACCAAATTAAAAGAAAAATTAACTAATAATGAAACTTTTGATAATAAAACAAACGATCTACTCATAGCTAATCCTCTTGCTTTAATTATAAGTTATTTATTTTTTATTTTCCGCTCTAAGATTTTCAATATCCTTTTTAACCAAATCGTAGTGCTGTTTTGAACAAGAATAACCTTTTATCTTGTTGTGATACAGATTTTCGATATTTTCTTCACAGATATTTAAAAACTCTTCATCTTTGAATTTGTGATTAATTTCTTCCATAATCATATAGTCTAAAAATAACATATGATTGTTCTTTCTGAAGAACTCTTTCGCTTTATCAATATCTTTTAAAAGTTCGATAAGCAAATCTTTTTCTGCTTCAAAACGTGTGTTTTCGGACTCGATAGTATTTTCGAATTCATCGTTTGAAATAGCACTTATATAGTTTTTATATAAAGTTTTTAATGTATCCATATGAATTACCTCAATTAAACAAAAACAGGAAGAAAAATTTCTTCCTGTAAATTGACATTATTAGAAGAAGACGCCTCTTGCAGCTTCTTTAGTTTCTTTACTTGCTGAGAATGGGATTCTAGTTGTGTAACCTGCTTTAGCGGCAACAATCATCTTGGTAGGCCACTGATTGATATCGTGATTCCATTGGAAAACTGTATCGTTATAAACTTCTCTAGCAGCAGTAATTTCTTTTTGCAAATAAGCGTTTTGGCTCATTGCATCTTCGATTTCTCTGTGTGCTTTTAAGTCTGGGTAATTTTCAAAAGCAACATTGATTGCATTGCTAACTGTATCAAGTTTATCTTGGATAAGGTTTCTAGCATTGTCGTCACCTGCATTACCGGAACGATATTTAGCAATTTCACTAAATGTTTCTTTGTCTAAATCAATTGCTTTATCAACTAAACGAGCAGCATTTTGAAGAATAACAACTCTTTGTTCAAGATAGTTATCAATTTGAGATGCGTTATGTTGAACCTTTTGTTCAAGTTGACGGAAGTAATTTTGTGCTTTAATCTTTAAAAATAAGAATATAACACCTGGAATGATTCCTAAGCACCAGAGAATAATCTCAAAAATCTTACTACCAATACCAACTTTAACAGGGATTTGTTTGTTAATTACGTTTACGTCACGTCCTTCTTCATTAACTGGACCGGTGACTTCATCTATTGGATTTGCCATAGTCAATTCTCCTTTTTCATCTATTAACATTTTACAACAATTGTACTTATTTGATTATTTTAATAGTAAAAACCGTCTTAGTGATATTGGCTATAAATGGTTCTCTAGGTATCTGTTTATACTGTCTTTTCAATTGATATGAACTAATGGTACTAACTATTTATAGAGTCATCATCATTAATTGTTCCGAGGTATATACCTACAAGATTTCTTCTTGCAACATAATTAACAATTGGGAATTGCGAGAAATTGTTTTGTAAATAAGCCAAAAATTGATTCCATACATTTGGATCTTTCATTTCCTTGTTGGAAATCTTGTATTCTGACATATCCATAGCTGAAGCTTTAGTAACTGGAACATATTCATACCAATGAACTGGAACGTTATGCATTCTTCCGTCACCACCCATTGTAGGAACATAATCAACTTGAGGAACCATTTTGTATCCATACGCTTCAACTCTGTACATATCACTACCTTTTTCTTCATCGGTAGAAAGTAAAGAAGTCTTTAAAATGAAATCAGTATCGCAGCTATCTGGTTTAAAATCATCTTTTTTCAAACTGTTTGCCATAACTTCTGATTCATATGAAGTGAATCTTCTTTCAAATGGATGCTCATAGATGGCTTCAATTGGTTTATGCATCTGATACATTGGTATATTTAAAATTGGGACTAAATCGAAGTAGAGACCCTTGAAATATTCACACATGTAATTGACAAAGAACTCTTTGCCTAAATCGTAAGAGTGATTGATAAATGATGCAGGATTACAGGAGTAATCAAAACCTTGAGAGTGTTCTGACATTATGTAATTCAACATCTTTTCTTTAACAAAATAGAAATCGTCACCATATGGTTCTTGACTTCTAATTAAATCAACCATGTTAGTTTGAGCAAGAGGTGTGAAAAGTAAACGGAATTCAACTTCGTTGTTTCTATCGGTTGCACCAAAAAGGGCATCGAATTCATTATTTGCTAAAGCGGTGAAACGCTGACCTTTACTGACGGCTTTTTCTGCCATCTTTTGAATATCTTTTGTTCTACTTTTGACAAGAGAGTCGATTTCTTTTTCAGATTTACCTTTCGCTCCAGAAGGGGAACGTGAGAATGTTAAATTAGGAGCCGCTTCATTACCGTAAGTGACAACAGTTCTTGGATTAAAAACTTCCTTAGGTTTAGTAACTGAAGCAGTCAAAACTTGAGAACGAGAAACTCTTTGAATACCATCTTTTGTATGGATTGTTTCTGTCCAATGAATTGTAATTGAACCTGTATAAACATGGTCAACTGTGTAGTGAACTTTTCTTCTATCCAAGACGAATGGATTACCATTGATTGAACCTGATAAAACGAATAATGAGGATTGGTTTGGGTCTTTATTTTCTCCATATCCAAACTTTTCTTGCAAATAGGTGAATTTCTTCATATCAAAAACTGGATCCAATTGAATAAGTGGAGTGACTTGTTCAAATACATCCTGAGCGATTGTCCATTCAAATGAATTGTTAAGTGGTTCCATCTCATCTAAACAGATTTTGTACTGTTTATTTACTGCATCTAATTTCTTAGTTGCTGAAATAAGGTTTTGATTAATCCTTTTCTTTATTATTGTGAATCTAAGAACAAAAAGTATCACACCGAGAACTAAAAGTGTAATACCAACTCCTAGTCCAATTGCTAAATTGAGAGCTTTGAAAACACCAGCAATAATTAAAAGGACACCAGCAATTAAAAAAATTACACCAAAAACAATTGCAACTGTTTCTAAGATTTTGGAAGAGTTCAATTTATTTTTTGCTGCTTGATACTTAACATTCAACTCGTTGTACTTTTTAACATCAGTTCTATTTTTGTTGATATCGATATTTGCTATTTTAGTTAATTCATCATAATACTTCTCAGCAACTTCTTTAACTTTATGTTTAAATTGAGAATTGTAGAGATCAACCGGTTCAAAGATTTCGTCTGCCATATTTGAAATTCCTCTCTTTTCTTATAACAATTATAGAAAAACCATAACAAGTTATCCTGTTTGACTATCTAATTTAATTATTGATATTTATAGGATATAGGTTATAAATACCTTTCGAAAGAAATTTTATTTCCTTCTAACCTATATATCGCATGAGGCAGAGAAAAGTTTAAAAAGAAATAGAAAAAAATTAAAAATCGTAATATTAGACGTGTCGATTAGATTTTATGAAGTTCAAATTAATATAATTAAGATGATACAGAAAGGTTTTTTAATATGTATAAAGCAGTAAAAATCAATGATAATGTTTATTGGGTTGGCGCATTGGATTATTCATTACGTTCATTCCATGGTTATAACACACAACGTGGTTCCACATACAATGCCTATTTAATTTTAGATAAGACAATCACTTTGGTTGATACAGTTAAAGCTCCATTTGCAGAGCAGATGATCGAAAGAATCAAATCAGTCATCGATCCAAGTAAGATTGAACTTTTAATTTCAAACCATGTTGAGATGGATCACTCCGGTTCCATTCCTGCAATTGTTAAATACAATCCTAAGATGAGAATTGCTACCGCAGCTGGCTCCGGTGTTTCTGGCTTGAGAGCTCACTACGGTAACGATTTGAATTTAGAGCCAATCAGAACTAACTCAACTTTAAATATCGGTGAAAGAACATTCCACTTTGTTACTACTCCATTACTTCACTGGCCAGATAATATGGTTACTTATGAAGAACATGATAAGATTTTGTATTCAAACGATGGTTTTGGTCAACATCTTTGCACCAACAAACGTTGGGATGATGAAGTAGATTGGTCAGTTATTGAATTCGAAGCAAAGAAATACTATGCAAACATCCTTCTTTGCTATGGTAAAGAAGCTTTGAAAGCAGTTAATGTTGTTAAGACTTTAGATATCGACATGATCTTACCTAGCCATGGTGTCATGTATAGAAAACATGTCAAAGATATCATTGCTAAGTATGAATCTTGGGCAACACAAACTGATGCAGAAGATGCTTTGATTGTTTACGATTCAATGTGGCATTCAACAGAAAAGATGGCAGATGCAATCAACGAATCTTTAACCGAAATGGGTATTAGAACTCATTTCTACGATTTGAAAGGTACTCACCCATCCGATATTATTTCCGACTTAATTGATTCCAAATACGTTATTGTTGGCTCACCAACATTGAACAATCAAATTCTTCCTACAGTTGCAGCATTTTTATGCTACATCAAAGGTCTTTCACCAAAGAATAAGATTTGCTACGCATTTGGAAGCTATGGTTGGAACAACAAAGGTTTGTTAGTTTTAAATAAGGAGTTAGCAGAATGCGGATTTAAATCCTTGGATGAAAAAGGTTTTGCAGTCAGCTATATTCCAAGCGAAGAGAAGTTGAACGAACTCAAACTCAAGATCAGAACTTTAATTGAGGTTAACAGTCAGTATGAAAATACTTGTGATAAGTGATATTCACGGTTCTTATGAAGATTTAAAGAAAGTTTTCGATGTCAATTTTGGTGATGGAAAATTTAATCCAGATAAAATCTTCATTTTAGGTGATCTTTACTATTCTGGTCCAAGAAATATTCCTACTTCAAGTTATTCACCAAAAGAATGCGTAAGTTTACTCAATGAGTACAAAGATAAAATTATTGCAGTCAAAGGAAACTGCGAAGCAGAAGTTGATGAGATGGTTTCAGAATTTGGCATTTACCCAGATTACTACATTGAGTTAGGTGGTAGAAAATACCTTCTTTGCCATGGTCATCACGATTATGAAGCTTTAGCAAAAGAAAAGGGTGTTGACGTTGTTTTAACCGGTCATACCCATGTAAAAGTCAGTGATTTAATTCCTGGAACTAGGATTATTCATGCAAATCCTGGCTCAATTTCCATGCCTAAAGATAACACAAAATCTTTTGTTAGAATTGAGGATAACCGCTTAAGCTTTATCAATTTAGATACTTTAGAAGAAATCTGTGCTACAGTAATTTAGTATGAAAAATACCAAGGAAGAGAAAAAGATTAAAATTGATGTTTCAATGGCTCCTTATCTTAACTTCAAAAAGCTAAGAGAAAAGAATAATTACTCATTTCAAAGTGTTGCTCGTTTAGCAAAAATGGAAGAGCATCACTATTATGAAATAGAGGAAAATTTAGTCTTGCCTACTGAAGCAGAATTGTATATATTGTTGGATATTTTAAATCAATCTCTTACTTATCAAGATAAGTTGGTAATTTCAAATTATTACTCTAAACAATATCTTATTTTCAAATATAGAAACCCTGCTTTTTACAGACAAAATCTTGGAAGTTTAACAAATAAAGATTCTATATATGATGAGTTAAAAGATAAGGAAAGAGCAAACTCGATCAATTTATCGATGTTAATTTACATCATTAATCCAATAGTTTTTCTTGGTGTATTTGCATATGTATTTTTAGGATTATTTCCTGATATTTCAAGTTTGAATGCAGCGTTTCAAACAAAGGATAATTTTGTTGAATTATTCACCACATTCTCAGAATCAAATTCTTATATTTTCTGGATTATTGGAATCATTTTAAGTATCTTCACAGTCTTTTTAGCGATTTTAGATACTTTTAATCGTAGTTATCGACATAATGTTATTTCAGTAATTTCTTATACAATCACAAGCGTAAGCTCAGTTGTTATGATTATTATGTCGGTACTTTCTATGATTAGAGAATTTGATTTTGAGAATTTACCTTATCAGATTTATATTTTCTTGTTCTTGTTTGGATTTTACCTATTATTCTTTATCTATACTCTTGTTCTTAAAGTTAGATATTTCACAAGAAAATAATTTAGTTTTTCCTCTAATTAATAATGTAGGCTTATCAGAATATTAATTGGTAAGCCTTTTTGAATTGGCGATGTTGGATGTGGTTTATATCGATGGTGTTTTTTTAAGGTTAGAATTTTTATATTGAGAATTTGTTAAAAAATTATAGCTATAATTTAGTTAGAGCAAAGGTTACCCAGTTTGAGTTGTCGGCTCTCTATTTATAGTCGTCTGTTTTAGTCGTACCGACTCTACCTTGTAGGGTCGTCTTTTTATTAAAAAAAGGAAGGGTAAACCTTCCAATAAAAAATCGGAGAAAGAGGGATTCGAACCCTCGCTATGAAACCATACTGCCAGTTTTCGAAACTAGTCCCTTCAGCCTCTTGGGTATTTCTCCATGTGAAAAATTATAACAATTTTAATCTATTAAATCGCTTATAAAATTTGCTTATTTATTGCACATTTTCCCCCTAAAATTAGATGATATGAGCAAAATGTGTGTATAACATGCAACTTTTGAGCATATTTGCTTGTTATTATTAACTACCGTTATCATTTTTTGGATAAAATGTAAAACGATAAAGAAAGGTAAACTTATGAAATTTAATAAATTATTACTTAGTTCTATGCTTGCCGTTTGTCTCGGGGGGGGGCTTACTAGCCTCTTGTGACGACACACCAAAGCCATCATCTACTGTATCTTCAGACACATCTTCATCAACATCATCAACATCATCATCAACATCAACATCATCTTCATCAACATCATCAACATCATCTGCTAACTCTTCTGATTCTTCCAGTTCTACTGAAGAAACAAAGATTACATATGCAGACAATATTCCTGAACAAGACAAAGAATTCATTAAAAAATTGAATTTTGAAGGTCATGTTATTGTTAGCAGTCATGTAGCAAAAGATAAAATTGTTGCAAAATATGAAGTCGTAGAAAAGAACCTTTATATCTACAAAGGTAGTGATGCAAATACCTTCAATCAAACTGTTAGTGCTTTATTCTTGATCGATAGTAATGCAACTATTGTTGACGTTCAAGTCTTCACACCTTACACAAATAGACCTGGCGATGATAATACTGGTCTTGTCGACAACGATTTCGGTTTAGTCGGTTCTGATACCGGTGATGTCGATTTTGCAGCAGGTACAGGTGCTACAGTTTCTGGTAAAAAAGTTGTTGAATTATCAAAATTAGCACTCACTCAAGCAAAAGAAGACTTAGGCCTTATCAAAGAATTTGCTGTCAATAATAAAGGTGAACTCACATCTTATGTCGCAGTTGATGGTGTAGTCACAATTCCTGAAAAGGTTGGCGAAGTCACAGTTAAAACTATTCCTACAACCTTATTCCAAAACAAAACTGATTTTACTAAAGTCGTAATTCCTGGTACTGTTACTAAAGTTAGCGAAGCAGCCTTCATGGGTTCTTCCGTTGCAGAAATTGTTTTCTCAAGTTCAACATCCACTTCTTTAATAATTGGTAACTATGCTTTCTATGATTGTACAAGTTTGAGATCAATCACATTTGAAAGAAAATTAGGTACATCAACATTAAATCCACTTCAATTCTTACATAATGATAAATTAACAAGTTTTACCTTTGCAGCTGATGAAACAAATTACAGCTACAAAGATGGTTTGTTAACTTTAAATAAATCAACTGCAACCAACATTATTTATGTCGCTCCAACAGTTGAAAGCTTAGAAATCGGTGCAAATGTTGCTTTAGCAACAAACGGTGAATGGGCATTCTATAAAGAAACTTTAAAGACAATCACTGTTAATACAAGTAACACCAACTTCAAAGTTATCGATAACTTATTATTTGCAGGACAATATGAAAACTTCACTAAGTTAATTAGACCTGCAGCAGTTGCAGAAAGTTATGTTATTCCTAGTGATACAACATATTTATATGAAGGTGCATTCTCATTTGTTTCTGGTGAATTCTCAGTTACAGTCAATGCAGAAAATAAAGAATTCAAAGATAATGAAGGTAAATATATCTCTGATATCGATGGTGCTGATATTTATTATGTTAATAAAGCAACTACAGATACATTAGTTTTCCCTTCAAGCAGTTCAACAGTTACATTTAAGAAGTTCTCTTTAAATGATAAAGCAAAACTTCAATTGGATGCTACTAATCCAACTAATATTAAGAAGTATAAATTCCGCGACTTTGCCTTGTACAATGTCGGTGAAGACTTCACAATTACTGTCAAGAAAGGTTATTTGGATGATTACAAGACTTACGCAGATAAATCATTCAGTGACTCTCTTGTTAATGCTGTAAATTATTTAGTTGAAGCAGCAGAATAATTAAATTAACAATTTGTAATGATTACATAAAAGTTGTCAGCGATGACAACTTTTTTATTGAATAAAAAAGGCTGATGGAAATTAACCATCAACCTGTTAAGTAGATAAAATTAGTCAGTTAAATTAGATTTGTTTGAACTTTAAGTTTTCTAAGACTTCAGCTAATTCTTTTCTATGTTTACCATAGACTAAGATCAAGTGATTACCTAAAGTATGAGTTAACAATTTGGATAAATTATCACCTTCGACGATGACTTGAGTTCTGCAAAGATCACATTCAGAAAGGTTATTTAAGATTTTTCCTTCAGAGATGAAAACTTCATCGAGTTTGCAGTTGATTCTGAATAAGGTTACATCACCTTCTTGCAATTCACCTTTGATGCCAATACCGGTATTGGATTCAAAGTGTGTGTTAAATTTGTAGGAGGTGCACATTGCAAGTGGGATTGCACAGTGTGCTAATAAAATTTTGTTATTGCTGACATCAAGTTGAGAAGGATTGCACATGAATCCTGCTTGTTTGAAAAGGTTGTTAGCTACATGCATTGAAATTAATGAAGGAATATCACCTTCACATGAACATGTATAACCTTCAGAATTCAATTTAGAAAGAGCTAAACATGCTGTTGTGCAGATAGTATTTAAAAGAGCAAAGCATCTGATGGTAAGACCGTTTAAATTGTGCTCAACACAGATATTTTTCAAAAACTCTGTATAACTTTTCGGCTTTTTGGATTTCAAGTGAGTCGAATTCTTGTTCAACCTCTTGAACTGCTTCGTTGCTAGTAGCTTCATAATCTTTAATGACTTCTTCAATGTCGATATCAACTAAAGTCATATTGAATTTTTCTTTGACTTCATAGTAGTTGACATCGGATGCAATAAGCCAATCACTAGGTTTGCCAATAACACCGTATCTTGTTGCTGTGAATGTGGAATTATATTTTGCTTTCTTATTGTTATTTAAATTAACAATTTCATTGATACGATTAGAGATGTATGTAGCATCACCATGTAAAACTTCAACTTCCTTGTTGTTATTTCTGACGTAAGCGGCAATTTCTAAGCTTGCGGCTAAGGAGTTGTTCTTGAAGTATGAAAGAATATAGTAAGGAGCTTTTAACTTGTTATAAACTTCTTTGAACTTATTCTCAGAACCACCGGAGAGAACCAAAATAAGACCTAAATCATACTTATTGAATTCATCGATGTCTCTGGTGATGACAAGTTCATTGTCCTTTAAATTTTCATTGATTGATTTTAAAAAGGTTTCTTCATAAGACTTAAGTTTTTCTTTGACATGCAACTCTGAAAAGATTGTGTAGACAGCTAATTTCATATTTCCTCCCAAAAATCCTAAAGATAATTTTATAAAAAAATAAATGAAAAATTGATATTAATTAAGTTAATTACTTTATAATATTTTGGTATGAAACTTGAAGACTTTAAGAAAAGAAGTAGGTTTAAACTTAGACCTGGGGCTATGATTTGTCTTTCTTTTTTAATAGTTATCCTTTTAGGAAGTGCTATTTTAATGCTTCCAATATCCGTTAAAGAAGGCGTCAAATTAAACTATATAGATTCTCTTTTTACCACTGTTAGTGCTGTTTGCGTCACTGGCTTGGCAAGTGTAGATATTTACGATACTTTCACTATTTTCGGTCAAGCGATTGTTGCTATTTTAATTCAGCTCGGTGGTTTAGGTGTTACCTCACTTTCAGTAGGTGTCATTTTAATTTACTCTGGTGGACTTTCCACCGCTCAATCCAAGCTTATCAAAGAAGCTTGGAATATTGATACTTTAAAAGGATTAAAATCAATTTTTTATAAGGTTTTACTCTACAACGTAATTTGTGAAACAATCGGTGCTTGTTTATCTCTTATTGTTTTCTCACAAGATTTTTCATTTGGTCGTGCTTTAGGCACTTCCATCTTCCATTCAATTGCTTCATTCAACAACTCAGGATTCGATATTATTGGCGGTTTTAGAAATTTAACTCCATATTCTGAGGATATACTTTTGAATTTAACTACCACATTTTTGATTATCTTAGGTGGTATTGGTTTTTTAGTTGTTATCGATGTTGTTAAAAAGAGATTCAATATTAAGAAATTAGCTCTTAATAGTAAAATTATCCTTTCAGTGACAGCTGTTTTACTCCTTGGTGGTATGGTTGCAATCAAACTCTCCGAAATGGAGAATATCACATGGTTAGGTGCATGGTTCTTCTCAGTTAGTTGCAGAACTGCAGGATTTTCTACTTTTGATATTTATCTGATGAGAGATTCGACAAAATCAATTATGATCTTACTTCAATTTATTGGTGCTGCACCTGGTTCAACTGGTGGCGGTATTAAAGTTACAACATTCTTTATTTTATTAGTTTCAGTAAGATCCTGTATTTCAAGTCACAGAACACATGCCTTTAAGAGAGATATTTCTGAAGATACTCAGAAGAAATCATTCTTAATCATGTTCATGGCAGCTGTTTTAGTTATTGTATCAGCGTTAATTATATCTGCTATTGAACAAAACCCTGTTATTACAGTAAATGGTGTTAATAGAACATATGGAATTTTAGATTATATCTTTGAAACAGTTTCAGCATTTGCTACAGTTGGTTTATCAACAGGTTTTACACCTTATTTCACAGTTTGGAGCAAGATCATTTTGATCTTATGTATGTATATTGGAAGATTAGGACCAATGACTATCGTCACTTTATGGTCGAAGAGAAATGAATTATCTACTGCTAGATTCGTTGAAGAGAACGTATCAATCGGATAAAGGAGTTTAAATATGAGTAAAAAGAATAAAGGCAAAAAAGAAATTTTTGGTATTATCGGTTTAGGTCGTTTTGGTATGGCATTAGCCAAGGAACTTTGTATCAACAAGAAAGACGTTATCTGCTGTGATATTGATGAAAAGAAAGTTAAAGAGATGCTTGAATACACCGATAATGCTTATGTTGTTGAGGATTCTTCAATTGAAACATTGAAATCTATCGGTTTTGAAACATGTTCAACCGTTGTTGTTGCAATTGGTGAAGAAATGTCTAAGAGTATATTAACCACTTTAAACGTCATCTCACTCCAAATCCCTAAAGTTATCGCTAAAGCAACAAATAATGAACAAGGACAAGTTTTAAAGATTTTAGGTGCAGAAGTTATCTACCCTGAAAGAGATATCGCATTAAGGCTTGCTAAAAAAATTATTAACAGAAATGTTATGGATTTCTTATCTTTGAACAACGAGATTGAGATTAACGAAATTATCATTCCTAGCAAACTTATCGGAGTTTCAGTCTTAGATTCAAATATCAGACATGAATATGGTTTAAACATCATCGCTATCGAACACAATGGTGAAATTAGAACCGATATCGATGTAAACTACATCTTCGCAGAAGATGATAAGATTGTAGTTATCGGTAAAAAAGACTCTGTTAAAGAATTCAGAGACATGCAGTAATTTAATAAGAAAAACACGGATTTCTCCGTGTTTTCCATATCAAATTTGAATAATGAATTGAAATATGCTTTAATAATAAAGCATTTTTTATGGCCCATTGGTGAAGTGGTTTAACACATATCCCTCTCAAGGATACATACAACAGTTCGAACCTGTTATGGGTCATTTTTTTGTGGAAATTAATAACCGTAGCTTTCTGCATCACTTGGTGCGGTAATTGCAGATTGCTTATTGTAATCAATTTGGAAATTGGTTATGAAGCTAATGTTTTCAAGTTCTATTTCTGTAGCAATAAATATTGGTTTAGCATTTTCAACATCGACAACTACTCTTTCAAATGTTCCGTTGTAATTTTTTTCACAAACTAAATAATTATCTTCGCTAACACCAATTTTTCTAAATGAAGATAGTTTCTCTGCAGGATAATTAAAACTTAAATTTTTAACATATCCACCGTATGTAGTTGAATTCCAGTTTCTTTCCTTGGTTTTGTTACTGGACGAATAGTTTTCGCCATTTAGATCAATAGTGATATTTGAATTTGTATAATCAGTACTTTCTTCCGAGATATGCCAGCTTTCAATTTCCATTTGAATTCCTTCAATTGAAAAATTGAAATAAATATAAGTGTTTGAATCACCAAAAGAATTTTCTGCACTTTTAAGTTTGATGGAACCAACTTTTTCATTTTGATAATATAATGTTCCATTTGCCATATAATCTTGAAAATCAAAACCTTTGTTGCGGTATTCCAAAAGAAGTTTATTTGGATTTGTTTCTGATTGAACAACAATCTGATCAAAAGTTATTGGATATCCATACTTCTGCTCCATTGAAGAACAGGAGGTGAGAGGAGTAAGCATCATTAATGTCAATGAGGGAACAATTATTTTCTCTTTCATTATATATTACCTCCTAATAGCATTATATAGAATTTGCGAATGTATAAAAAAGCAAGCTACGTTAATAAGGTAGCTTGAAGATTCAATAAGTTGTTATTAAATAAGTATGTTACTTGGTTTTATTATTTATAGCTAGCAGCATCACTAGGTGCAGTGATAGCTGATTGCTTATCGAAACTAACATCGAAGTTGCAGATGAAAGTGTAATTTTGAATTTCCATTTGTGCGGCAATAAAAACTGGGGCACCTTTTTCAGCATCAATGACAACTCTTGCAAAAGTTTGACCGGCGTTTTCTTCACAGACCAAGTAGTTATCTGAGGAGACACCAATATTTGTGAAATTTCTTAATGCTGCTGCAGAGAAGTTATTTGATAAATCACTCATTGTTGTACTAAATGGAGTGTCGAGTCTAGAGACTTCTTTTGATTTATTAGAATAGGACAAATCTTGACCATTTGTATTAACAGTGACTGAAGAGTTTGTGTAAGTGTAACCATCTTCTGCAATTTGATAGGTTTCAACTTTCATTGCTACGCCTTCGATGGAAAAATCAACATAGATATAGCTGTTTGTTAGAGATTCAGAATTTTCTGCAATTTTAACCTTCATGGTACCAACATTTTCGTTCATGTAGTAAAGAGTACCTTCAGCAAGAAAACCTTGAGGATTGAAATTGGAGTTACTATATTCAGTAAGGAGTTCCTCACTGTTAGTTTTTGATGGATCAACAACTTCTTCAAAGGTCGCTGGAAAACCATATTTTGGTTCCAAAGATGAACAAGAAGTTAAACCAGCAAGCATAAGAGATGTCAATGCAGGCGCAATAATTTTTTGTTTAATCATAATTTGTACCTCGTATATATTAATTATAAATAAAAATAATCATATGTCAAAAAATAAAAAGCTACCTTTTAAAGGTAGCTTGTAGAGACAATAATTTAGTTTTAATTAAGCTTCAACTTTTTCTTCGACGTAACTTGCTGCATCACTAGGAGCGGAGATTGCACTTTGTTTTGCATAAGAATAATCGACTGCTAAGCTTGTACCGAATAATCCTGCGACTGCGAAGCTCTTGTAATATTCGTGATCGATTGTACCTGTTTCAGGATTGACGACAACTCTGTGGGTTAAGCTGAGGTTTTCGCTAACAAGTAAATCATCGCTTGTTAAACCAACTTTGTATGAGTTAGTATCGAGAAGTTCAGAAACAGGAATAGAAGTGATGATTGCTGTAATAGCACTTGCTGGAAGTGCAGCAGCTGGAACATAACTCTTTACTTCACCACTTGCAACGATAGAATCATTGTTTGATTCAATACTTAAATAGTTGTAAAGTTTACCTTCTGAAGAGATGAGTGTTGAAACGTTCTTAACAGTAACTTTAGAATCGCCTTCTTCATATGTGAAATCAATTGTTTGTTGATAATTGACATTATCACCATCGACAGAAGCAACAACTTCAAATGTACCGGCTTTAACAGTATCTTTTCTATAAAGACGACCGGAAGCTTTGAAACCTTCTATTGTAGGTGTCTTTGATTTAGCAGTTTCAATCTTACCTGCGACTTCGCCTGCTTTAGAAGAGTCGATAACTTGTTCGAAACCAACTGGGTAACCATATGTTGCATCTTTGGATGAGCAAGAAGCCAATGAACCAAGCATAACAAATGTCAAGGCTGATGTTAAAATTTTCTTATTGATCATAATGACCTCCTTAAATTTTATGTAATTATTATTGCATAATTGATTTTTTAGTTGTTAATTTACTATCCAAAAATATGCACTTAAAGGTTGCAATTTGTAAGACTATCATTGAATAGTCGTTGAAATTGACAAAAATTGAATAAATTTACCTATTTTTAGGCATTTTTATAAGTTTTCAATTTTTAAAAAATTTTTAATTGCTTTTAGATCACTTAAAAATGTAAACGCTTTATTGATAGGGGTTTATTAAATAAAAGTAAGTTTTTTAATACTAATAACTATTCTTATCTATGTTGATATTGATGATTGGAGCATCAAATTTTAAATTGGAAACAATAGTTACTTCTGCAGGAATATTAGCACTGACGAAGGTGAAAATATGATTGATAGGAATAAACTCTTCATTGAGAAGAAAACGATTTTTGCTGTTTATTTCATCAATAAGGTAGAGATTAGATTCTGCAAATTCTCGAAGGTTATAATTTACTACAAGTTCATTTTCATTATCATAAATTTCCATGATATGAAAATATGTATTGCTATATCCAGTGATAAATTTGGTTTTATATTTCAGATTTGATGTTGCGTACCTATCTCCTGCTTCGGAATAAAGATCGTAATGGCTGGAAACATAGCAGTGGCCATCATCACTGACACAAAATTTTTCTTGACGCATATACTCATCGTTTATTGTGTATTCAGTGAGAGTATATGTGTTTTTAATTAAATTATTTGCGGTATTAATTTTATTGATGTATTGACCAATCACTTTATCATTTTCATCATAAACACGGCCGATTTCAGTTAAACCTACGCTATCTGAATTTAAAGTTGAATACATCGTAGAAATCTTATCAGATGTCATTTCGATAGTATTTAAATTTTCTAATGCATATTTGAAAGTGAAATCGAGTGGGTCAGTGCATGATGTAAGGCATAAAGTACTAAATAAAATAGTAGAAAGCTTAAAAAATTTTTTGTTCATACTTTTATTATATTTTTAAAATTTTTATAAAGTTGTAAATATTAGAATAAACCTAATTCAAGGCACTTTTTATAAAAGAGTGGGGATTTCACAATGAATTTTGAAAAATCAAAAATTTAAAGAAAATTGAAATATTTTGAAAAAACAATGTATTTTTTGAATTTTAAATATTATAATTTCATCAGTTATCGACGATTAGCTATTTTGCATTGTTCCTCTTTCTCGCTGATCATCGGTAACGTTTTTTTTATGAAAAAAGCTTTGAGAATAACCTCAAAGCCTGAATTGTTAATCCATTGAGTTGAATAATTCGATGAGTTTTCTAGCACCGTTATGAGGACCAGTTTTTCTATCTAATGAAAGCCTTGTGTAGAGTCTACCAACTGGAATATTATTTTCAAAAAGTTTATCAAAATATTTCTTGATATAACTATCAACTTTATCTTTTTCTTGCAATGGTCCAAATGGATTTGCAAAGTAAGTGGAAACAAGACCTTTTTCTGAAGTTGTCTGCATTGCAACTCTTTCACCTTTGATGAAATCTTGTAATGCAGATTCAGGATTATCATAGAAAATTAAACCTTTATCATCATCAGTGAAATTATCCGCTAAAAGGAATGCATCGACATGATGGTGAGTTAAAGTTATTTCAAAATCGCCAAGAGGAATAACGACTCTAGAATTAGCTTCATCAATATTGAGAAAAACAGCTCTATCTGCACTTCTTAATGAGTAACCCTGATCGAGGTCGTCGAGTCTAACAAAGGCACCAATTTCTGTACCAGTGCAAGTAACTTTTCCATCATTGATATGGAAAGTTCCCATATCGTCAAAGATGGTATCAATTTGATACTCTTGACCATAGAGTAATTTAATTGCTTCTATAGTTTCGCTTTTACCAGCACCACTATCACCTAGAATAACAAAGTTTTTAATCTTATTACCTTTTCTAATTTTGATACCTGCACCATGAATTGGAAGTAAATTTCTATTTATCATGACTAGATTGAAGAGAGTTAAAACAATCTTCTTGCAGTAACCGAAATAGTCTATATCCGCTTTTTTTGGACAGACTGCTACATAGCAATCTTCATCTTTGTAGTAATAACATTCTTTTGAATCATTTTCAGTTCCAAATAAAACTACAAAATCAAATTTATCATGCTTTTTGCTATCAAAGCTGGAAACATGGAACAAATTTCCCAACGCAATAAGGAATCCCATGTATTCTTTGTCAAAGTAGACAATTCCTTTAGTATTGTAAACATCGATGCAGCAAGCATAAAGATTTTCTGGCTTGAATTCATCAATAGTGACATGTTCATTCTTTTCAAAGAAGAAACCTTTTCTTGTTTTTTGTTTGGTCTTGATGATAAAAGGAGGTTGAGTAACAACACTATCAACAACAGGAACATCCTTTAAGTATTCAACTGTTTTAGGTAAAGTGATGTTTCGTTTAGAAAGTAAAACTCCAGCATTTCCTCCTGAAGGAAGAATACGGTAAACAGTCTGTTCCTTGCCTAAAATTGTCTCGTAGATATCACGGTATGAATCGACGATTGAATGAGAAAATGAAGAAAATTGTTTTAAAAACATACGGTGAGAAATCTCATCGCCTTCTTCATTGACAAGGATTAAATATCTTTCGTAGGTTCTCCAGTAATCATAAAGAGAGTCGATAAAAGAAAGAAGCAAATTTTTTTTGTGTTCTTCTAACTGAGATAACCATGTTATAGTTTCAGGATTTTTGTTGAGGATGTGTAGCAAAAAATCAATAAATTCATCAGGGCTATATTCTAAAAAGTAATTTGAATAGGGAATATCGCTATTTGCTCTTTCTTCCCAGAAAGTGTGAATGAAGTTTTTAAAATACGGAGATCTGACAAGAACTTGACCAAAGAATTTTGATCTGATCTTGTTTAAATCAAAGATGATTTTATGCATTTAACTTTAACATCCTTTCTTTAAATAAATCTATTTCTTTAAGTGTCATTCCAGAAAGTGCAACACGGACGTGTGTCTTATCAATCGGTGCGAAATAGATATCTAATTCTTCCAATTTCTTGCACATTTCATAGGCATCTTCAGCTTTGAAAATCATGAAGAAACCTGCAGAATATGGAACGTATCTAATATGCAAATCGTCCAAGCATTTCAAGAATTTTTCAGCACGTTTTGCAATTAAGGCTTGGTAACGTTTGATTTCACTCCAAACTAACTTTGTAGCTGTGTGGCTTTCAAAGAATTTTCCAATTGGTCCAGCAACAGCGCCATTTGGGCAGGAAATGGTGCCACGAGCGTAGATTTTATACTTTTGAACAATGCTTTTATTGCTGTGGTCTAAAATCATGGCTAAACCGCCAACTCTTGCTCCATACAATCCGAATGACTTGGAACATGAGAAAGCAATAAATGTATCAAATGAATACTTTTTACGAGAAAGCAATTTGAAAAGGTGATAAGGAAATGGTGAGTAGTCAATGTAGGCAACGTCGAATAAAACACTAACTTTACCTTTGTAGGATTCAATGATATTCATCATGGTGATGTATTCAGTTTCACTCATGCAATAACCGGTAGGGTTATGGCATGGATCGTTGATAACAAGCAAAACTTTCTTGTATTCTTGTACTAAGTCATCAAGAAGATTCTTCATGGCGACTAAGTCGGATTTGTTGATGATGAACATGTTGTAGGTTTGAATTGGAACTTTATTCTCTTCAGCGATTGTGTAGTAGTTTGGCCAACAGATATCGCTGATTGCAATTGCGCCATCATCTGAGAAATCGTGGAAGCAAGCTGATAAAGCACCGGTTCCACCGATGGTTGTTACGAATTCTACATGGTGTAATTTATTGATTCTCTTGTAAAAATCTTTAAATAACCATTTTAAAGCACCTTCAGCAAATTGGCTGGAGCCAACTGTTGCAGGATAACCTAAATGTCTATCTAAATTCTTTTTGATGTAAGTGATAACTCTGTCGTATTTAACAAGTTCGCCACTTTCATCGAAAAGCATGCCAGCACACCCGTTGACTACGCTGACGCCTTCAGCTTTTCTTTCTTTTAATCTCTCTTGAATTGAAAGAATATCATATTTAAGTTCTAATTCATCCATAAGCATTTTCCCGATAATATTTTAACAAAAATGATTTTCATGACTTTTTATAATATTAACCAAAGAAGTTAATATTAATGTAAAATTTTAACGAGGTACTTTTATGGATAAAGACGAATTAGAAGCACAAGAGATTTTGGCTAATTACAATAAAGATATGAAAGATATCAAAATTGGGGATAACAAAAACTTCACTTTGTACTCAAATTTAGGTGATGGCGAAGACTCGGTTAACGAGATTAAAAAGATAAAAACTAACATCATCATCTCTTCAGTTTTACTAGGAATTTTAATTATCGGTTATGTCGTAACTTCAATTGTAAAACACGAAGATCCAACAATGATTATCATCTTTGGAATTGTTGTTTTAGTGTTTGCAGCAATTATAGGTTTCTACATTTATAAAGAAGTTAAAATTATCAAAAATCTTAAAGATGATGAAACAGAACTTCCTGTTGCACATATTATTTCAGGAAGATTAGTATATTTTGATGGAACTCAAGAAAAACAATGTCTTCTTTACGACATCAAAAAATTAACTTACACTCCTAATCAAAAAGAAACTTCAGCAGGCATCACCATCATGACAAAAGATGGTGAATTCATCAATTTTGAAAACATCAAAAACTATAAAGAATTTGCTGAATATATTAAAAATAGCGAACTAGATATCGAAATCTTATAAAAATTTGTAGAAATATTGATTCATTTGCAAGATAATATAGCGATTTTTGAAAGGAGAATTTTATGTTGCATATTGTAAAGCACCCACTTATTGAAACTAAATTGAATATGATGAGAGACAAGAACACCTCATGCAAGGATTTCAGAAACTTGTTGGACGAAATTTCCTCTTTGATGACTTATGAAGTTTTCAAGGATGTTGAATTAGTCAGTTTAAATGAAAAGATTGAAACTCCAACCGGTTGTGTTGTTGATAAAGTCAAATTAGCTTATGACCCAGTTATCGTTCCAATTCTCAGAGCTGGTATCGGTATGAGTCAAGGTGTATGTAACATGCTTCCTGCAGCAAAAATTGGTCACATCGGTTTGTATCGTGACGAAAAGACATTGAAACCTGTTGAATACTTCTGCAAGTTACCTAATGTCAATAATCCTTTAGTTGTTTTATGCGATCCTATGCTAGCAACTGGTGGTTCTGCATCTGATGCTATCTCAATGCTTAAAAAGAAAGGTTTTAAGAACATCCGCTTACTCTGTTTAGTCGGTGCTCCTGAAGGTGTGAAGAAAGTTCAAGAACTTCATCCTGATGTTGAAATCTTCTTAGCAAGCTTAGATGAAAAACTTAATGAAAAGGGTTATATCGTTCCTGGCTTAGGTGACGCTGGCGATAGAATTTTCGGTACTTTATAAAAATCATTTAAATCTGTTGAAAGACCTAGGCAATTAGGTTGAGTAAACAGATTTTATTTTGATTTTTGCTGTTTGGATTATTAGTTAAGATGTAAAAAGTCTTAACTAATTTTTGTGTCTCTAAAAATATTAGCAAAAGAAAAAGTGCTGTGGATGGATTGCACAGCACTAAGAAATGGGGGGGGTGAAGTATAAATACTAAATTACTAACTAAATAAAATATCGAGATGGTGAGATTCGAACCCACGATCCCCTGCTCCCAAAGCAGGTGCGGTAACCAAGCTGCGCTACATCTCGATGTTACTAATGGTGCGCCCGACAGGACTCGAACCTGTGACCCTTTGATTCGTAGTCAAATACTCTGATCCAACTGAGCTACGGGCGCATTACCTGGAGCCTTCGACCGGATTCGAACCGGCGATAAACGAGTTGCAGTCGTTGAGATTAAACCACTTTCCTACGAAGGCTATGTACCATTTATGCGATAAAAAGTATATAAGTTTTGAACTCAAAAAGCAATGAAAAAATTTTGTCATACCTGGTGAAGTGCTGATTTGTACGGAAAATGAACTTTTGGAAATAATGTAAAAGTACTCGTTTTCGCACAGTCTAGTTGCATTTTGACATTTTTATTAGAGTATTACCCCCCATATTTATTTAAAAGAGTAGAATATAACCAGATACAAATCTCAAACGATATTTTTCAAATTTTTTTCAGCTAATTTCATTCTCATCATCAATTAGATTTTTACTTATCAAATAAAGGAGGAACAACAATGTTTAAATACCTTTTCAAGAGTAAAAGAAAACATTATTACTCATTATTTATAGTAACAATATTCTGCATCATACTTGTCTCTGTTTTTGATATCGGACAAGGTATTCTCTTCATGGTTTACATGAATAGAGCAATTGGAAATAATAATTATCCAGTTTGGGCACTTGTTGTTGCTGGTATAGTCTTCGCTGTTGTTTATTATTTAATTTCACTCGGTTCGTCATTTTTCATGGCAAAGTTACTCAAAGTCATCAGAAGAGAAATCGTCTTTGATTCTCTAACTGGACTTTTCAATTTACCAGTTAGTAAATTTGTAGCAACCGAGACTTCATCATCTGTTACAAACTTTGTTACAACTGAAATTGATAATTTAGTTAACAATTATTACAGTTATGTTCTTTCCTTATTTGGTCTATTCTCATCCATTGTTCTTGGCTTAGTTTATCTTTCAACATTAAGTTTCTACTTTATCATTCCAATTTTAATTCTCATGATTCTCATCTTCTCAATCATTCTTTCAACCAGAAATAAGATTGCAAATAACTATGCTTCATTATTTGGTGAAAATAAACTTGTCATCAAGATGATGAATAATATTTCTAATTTCTTTATCGTTTCCAAGATGTATTCTTACAAGAAGAAATTATTTGAAAATATTGAAAATTCTTATGAACATTACAACAAACAAAAATTCAAATGTACTTTATTTGATGACGTATTACAGAAAGTTAATTCAGCTTTGTCACTAACTTTATTCTTAGCAATTTACATCATCGCAATGGTTTTATGTATCGAAGGTAAATTAGATGGTGGTGAAATAGTTGCTGTTATTCAAGTCTGTTCCACAGTTATGAATCCATTCTTTGTCATCTCATTAGTTTTCAGAGCAATCAACAACACTAAGAAGACTAGAACTAAGATTAAAGAATTGATTTCAAAAGATGTTAAAACTGATGAACCTCAAATTGAAGTTGAAACCATTTCTGGTAAAAACATCAACTTTAGTTACAACGAAGATAAGAAAGTTATCGAAGATCTTAACTTTGAAATCCATAAGAATGATATGGTTGGTATCATCGGTGAATCTGGCGCTGGTAAATCAACACTCTTAAAAATCATTTCTAAAGTTTATGATAATTACCAGGGTGAAATTGATATTAACAACTCAACTAATTTAAAAGAAATTGGTGATAGTCAATACTATAGAAACGTTAAACTACTCGAACAAACTCCTGTCTTATTGAACGCTTCATTTAAGGATAACGTCATTATGAATAATCCTTACGATGAAGAAAAGTTCAACAGAATTATTAAGCTTTTAAGACTTGATAAGACATTTGGAAATCTTCCAGATAAATATGAAACAATACTCGATTCTGAAGAGAATAATTATTCTTTAGGTGAAGCAAGAAGAATAGCAATCGCAAGAATTCTTTATTCTGAACCTGATTTCATGTTACTTGATGAACCATTTGCTTCACTCGATGACAACAATAGAATCATCATTGAAGAAGCACTGATGCAGATTAAAGATCGCTGCATTATTATAGCAAGTCACCAGTTCTCAGATGAGTTTTACAACAGCCTCAATAACATCATCCGAATCAACAAATTGTAATTTTTCAAAAACCATGCGAAATCCCGCATGGTTTATTTAATTTTGAACATATATTGAATGTTTTTTGGACCAAAATTGAATATTTCGTGAACGAAAAATGACCGATTTTTGAACAAAATCTGAACAAATTGTGAATAAAAGATGAACTTTAATTGAACAAAATCTGAACATTTTATGAACAAAATCTGAACAAAACTGGAACATAATCTGAATATTTTTTGCACATCAGGGTCTAATATGTGCTCCTGCAGCGGTCCAACGGGAAAATAGTTATACCTTTTTCTTCTATAATATATTAAAATATATCGGCTTACAGGTTTTTTGTGAGCAAAAATAACAAGGTAAGGAATCTTGCCGACAAGTCTTCCTAGTTGGTTGTGACATTTCCCATAGCTAGACAGTACATAGCGGTTGAAAGCACGTAAAAATCGACTTTGAAGGTTGGCATCTCGAACTTATCTGAAGCATAACAAAAGGAGGCTCATTAGAATGAGTGAACAAGAAAAGGTCGTTGAATCCACAGTTCAACAAGAAGCTGAAAAAGCTACAGAAATCTTAGCAAACACACTTCACGCAGATACAGAAGCTGTTGTTTCCGCTAAAGCATTATTAAATGTCGGTGCACACTTAGGTCACCAAGTCCGCCGTCAAGTTCCTAAGATGAAACCATACATCTATGGTACAAAGAACAACTTACACATCTTAGACTTAGCAAAGACAGTCACCTTACTTCAAAAGGCATACTTAGAATTAAGAAAGATTGTTTTAGATGGTGGTAAAGTCTTATTCGTCGGTACAAAACCATCCGCACAAACAGTTATCAAAGAAGAAGCAAATAGATGCGGTTCCTTCTATGTTTCCACACGTTGGTTAGGTGGTTGCTTAACAAACTTCAAGACCATCTCCAAGAGAATCAGACTCTTAAAGGAATTAGAAGATCAAAATGAACAAGGTCTTTTCGAAAAACTTTCCAAGAAAGATCAAAACACCAACCTTAAGTTATTAGCAAGATTAAAGAATAACTTAGATGGTATCAAGGAAATGAGAAGAACACCTAACGCTGTTGTCGTTGTCGATGCAAAATGGGAACACAACGCAGTTGCAGAAGCAAAGAAATTAGGTATTCCAGTATTTGCTATGATGGATACAAACTCTGATCCAACAGATATTAACTATGTCATTCCTGCAAATGATGATAACGAACAATCAGTCAGATTAGTTATCGGTATCTTAGCAGACGCTGTTGCAGAAGCAAAAGGTGGTAATTGCTTATATGCTTACAAGGATGCTGAAGCAGTCAGCCAAACAATGTCTGAAATGCTCAAGGAATTGGATAAGAATGATGAATTGAAGGCAATCAAGAGCAAACTCAAAGATGACTCTTATGCACTTCACAACAAAGAAAAGAAGAAAGCTATCCGTAAAGCTTACGCAAAGAAGAAACAAAACGAAGCTTTAAGAGCAGCAAGAGCTGAACAAGAAAAACTTGCTCAACAACAAGCAGAAGCTACTGCAGCTACTGAGGAAAAGACTGAAGAAAAAGCAGAACAACAAGCTTAATAATATTTGTCAATAAAGGAGATATTAAATGGCAAAGTTAATTGAATTAATTCAAGAATTGAAAAACCGTACCGGTGCAGGTTTGATGGATTGCAAACATGCACTTGTTGAAAACGGCGAAGATATTGAAAAAGCTATTGTTTGGTTACGTGAAAAAGGTATCGCAAAACAAGCTAAGAAGGAAGGTAGAATTGCTGCAGAAGGTTTAACCTTAGCAAGACTTTCCGAAGATGGTAAGAAAGCAGTCATCCTCGAAATCAATTCTGAAACAGACTTCGTTGCAAAGAGTGATCCATTTGCTGATTTGATGGACAAAGCAGCAAATATCATCTTAGCAAAAGGCATCAAGACCCTTGAAGCATTGAAAGAAGATGCAGAATTCAAGGAAATCTATGATGCAGCTTGCTTGAAGTTAGGTGAAAAGATTTCCGTCAGAAGATTCGAAGTTGTTGAAGCTGGCGATGCTACATTAGCATACTACATCCACATGAAGGGTAAGATTTCCGTCTTAGTCATGATGGAAGGTGGTAACTTCGATTTAGGTAAGGAAGTTGCTATGAATATTGCAGCAAACTCCCCAGCATATGTTTCCAAGGAAGATATTTCCGCTGAAGCAATTGCAAAAGAAACCGAAATTCAACTTGCTTTAACTAAGGAACAAGATCCTAAGTTTGCTAACAAGCCAGAAGAAATCCAACACAAGATCATCTCTGGTAAGGTCAACAAGATTCTCTTCGAACAAGTTTTATCTGAAGAACCTTTAATCAAGAATCCTGATATGACAGTCGGTCAATTACTTGCAAAAGAAAATGCAAAAGTTTTGAAGTTTGTCCGTTATCAAGTTGGTGAAGGTATCCAAAAACGTGAAGATAACTTTGCCGAAGAAGTTATGGCACAAGCCAAGTAACAATTTTTAATGATTTCATAAGCACTCATTACGGGTGCTTTTTATTTAGTAAACTGAAAGCGGAGGATAATATGAAATACAAAAGAGTACTAGTCAAACTTTCTGGTGAAGCTTTAAAAGATAGTGAAGCAAATCAAATTTTTAGCAAAAATACCATTCAAAGTGTTGTTACTGCAATCGAAGAGATGGTTAAAAAAGGTGTTCAAGTCTGCATCGTTGTTGGTGCGGGTAACATCTGGAGAGGAAAATTAGGTGAAGAGATTGGTATCGAACACACTACAGCCGATTACATGGGTATGTTAGGTACAATTATCAATTCCTTAGCACTCCAAGCCGAAATTGAATCAAGAGATCTTTCCTGCAGAGTCATGTCTGCAATTAGAGCTGATGAAGTTTGTGAACCATACATCAGAAGAAGAGCAATTCGTCACCTTGAAAAAGGCAGAGTTGTTATCTTTGCCGGTGGCACAGGTAACCCATACTTCACAACTGATACAACCGCATCTTTAAGAGCAAAAGAATGCAACTGCGAAGCAATTTTAATGGCTAAGAATGGTGTTGAAGGTGTTTTCACAGCCGATCCTAGAAAAGATAAGAGTGCTGTTTTGTTAAAAGAAATTTCCTATCAAGACTTACTTGTTAAAGGACTTGAAGTCATGGATAGCACTGCTGTTAGTTTACTTAGAAATTCAAATATTGAAACCAGAGTTTTCAATATGGATAACACCGAAAACTTCAACAAAGTTATCGATGGTGAATCCATTGGTACCACAATTAAAAATAAGTAATTAATCTTGTTTTTTATAATCTAATTAATCTTAGATTTGAGGTAGTCAAATGAAAATTAGAAATGTTTATGGCTATGGTTCAATAGTAACAATTTCCTTAATAGTTATATATGCAGTATTAGCATTTCTTATCTTATCCATTCTTGGATTTGGTTATGGATTTTGGATTTGGTCATCAATTTCATTAGTAATTAGTTTATATTTCATTTCAATAATTGCTTATATTCTTGTAAAAATTAATAAAGGCTTTAAACCTTTTAAGGAAAAAGGTGGCGAAGTTGTCGAAGTTGAATTAACACAAATTAATCTAAAAGGTTGGATGTTCACATACAACGTTCCATTCAAAGCAATCTATAAAGATGAGAAAATTGATGGACTACTTCTTGCTTCCTGGACAAATGGAAAATTGGATGCAGGTAAAACTGTAAAAGCGTATAAGATTAATGATAAATTCTTATTAGTTAAATGATTGAAAAGATAACTGAGGATCGTAATCGATCCTCTTTTCATTAGGTTGGTAATTATTTAGAAAGTTATTGTTTTTGGGTAAAAAATCATCAAAATCATTGGCAAGAAACTCTAATATCAAGGGTATTATAAGTATTAAAATGTTAAAATAATTAAATAAATAGGAGACTTTTTATATGGAAGATGTAATTCTTGAATGTAAGCAAAGAATGGATAAAACATTAGAAAACTTCAGAGCAAGTTTATCTACCATTCGTGCTGGTATCATTTCACCTACAGTTTTAGATAAAATCGTTGTTGAAGCTTATGGCGATAAAATGCCATTGAAGCAATTAGCAAGTATTCAATCAACTTCCGCTACAAGCTTAGTTGTTCGTCCATTTGATCCTAGCACAACAAAGAACGTTGTTGCTGCTATTTCCAAGAGTGAATTAGGTATCAATCCTAACGTCAATGGTAACGAAATCAGACTTAACTTCCCACCACTTTCCGGTGAAAGAAGACAAGAACTTGTTAAAACCAGTAAAGAATATGGTGAACAAGCAAAGGTTGCTTTAAGAAATATCCGTAGAGATATGAACGATATCGTTAAGAAAGATAAAACTTTAGCTAAAGATATCGCTAAAGATTTAGAAAACGATATTCAAAAAGAAACTGACAACCACGTTAAAGAAATCGAAACATTATTAGCCAAGAAAGAAAAGGAAATCAATACTATCTAAAGATGGCTGCATCTGATTTTGATGTAATCAAAACTGATATCAAGCACATAGCTTTTATTATGGACGGAAATGGACGTTGGGCAAAGAAAAGACTATTGCCACGTTCATTAGGTCATAAAGCTGGTGTTAAAAGAATAAATGAAGTTTTTGATTCCTGCATTTACGATTACGGAATTAAGAATGTATCTCTTTTTGTCTTCTCCTCTGAAAACTGGAAAAGGAGTGAAAAAGAGATAGCTTTTTTGTTTGATTTATTAAAGGAATACTTCTCTTCAAATATCGATAGGATGATTAAGCAAGATGTTAAACTCCAAGTTTTAGGTGACTTAGATGACATAAGAATTCCTAACGATATTTTAAAAACAATTAAGAGAGCAGTGGATTTAACTAAAGATTGTAAATCCTTCACCTTCAATGTTTTATTTAACTATGGAGGTCAACAAGATATTGTTCAAGCTGCCAAGAAAATAGCAACTCTTTACAAAGAGAATAAGATTGAACTTAACGATATCAACGTAAATTCCTTTAAAAATTACTTGTATACTTACAACTTACCTGATGTAGATTTACTTGTCAGAACTTCTGGAGAAGAAAGAATTTCTAACTGCTACTTGTATCAGATTGCTTATGGTGAATTAATTTTCACCAAGACATATTGGCCTGATTATTCCAAAGAGGAATTAAAGAAATCAATCATTGAATACAACAGCAGAAACCGCAGATACGGAGGTATTAAAAAGGAAGATGAATAATTTATCTGAAAAGACTAAACACTCGATGATGGTAAGAATTCTTACCAGTATTGGAATCGCAGTTGTTGGTATACCTTGTTTAGTATTAGGTGGATATTTTCTTTTTATCCTAGCTTTAATTGTCTACTCATTAGCTATTTATGAAATCTTAAAAGCTAATAGCGAAGAGAACAGATGGTATATTTGGGTTGTAACTTACATCTTTGGATTAAGTTACATGGTCTGGCCATTTATTAGGGATGCAACAATAAGAGAAGAGGCGTTTTTAACTAACAATTTCTTCTTAACAGAAAAAGATTTTTATATCTCAATGATGGCTATTCTAGGCTACTTATTATTCCTATTTGTAGCTGCTATTCTAGATCCTAAGGTCAGTTTGAACACCGTTTTCTACACATTCACAATGGTGTTTTTAATCACCTTCGGCTTCTATTCAATTCTCTTTGTTAGATACTATCCTTGTTCGGAAGATTTCTACTCAATTGACGCTCATGGAGCAGTCACTGTTCTGAATACTAATTTACAAGGAACAATATTATTCTTCTACGTTACTATCGGTACATTTATCACCGATATCGGTGCTTACTTTACCGGCGTATTATTCGGTAAACACAAGATGAATCCAAGAATTTCTCCAAATAAGACTTGGGAAGGTTTTGTTGGTGGCGTATTATTCTCAGCTATCTTCTCCCTCTCATTTGCACTTATTATGGAATACGGATTCGATTTACCAGTTTTACCTGGTGTTTTACAATTCCAACCAGATTCAAACTTTGCTCAACCAGCATGGTTTGTTGTATTAGTTTCATTTATCATGCCAATATTTGCAAATATTGGTGACTTCTTATTCTCTGCCATTAAGCGTCATAAACGTATTAAGGATTATTCAAATTTATTACCTGGTCACGGTGGTATTCTTGATAGATTGGACTCTATTTTAGTTACCATGTCCATCGTAAGTTTAATTGTTATTATGATCAACACCAAACTTGGAACAGTTGGCGATTTCGCAGCATTTACAGGATTAATCTGGTGATGAAAAAAGAGAAGATTATAGTTCTTGGAGCAAGCGGATCAATCGGCTTGCAGACTTTGGACTTGCTTAAAGACAATCCTAATTTTGAACTTGTTGCAATCACATTCAATTCTCGATATGAAAATATCGAACCATATTTAAATTTCTTTCCAAGTTTAAAATTCATCGGAATTGTTGATACAAATAGAGGTAATGAATTTAAAAATAAATACTCCGAAAGATACTTCTACGCTTTTGGAGAAGATATAAATTCCACTTTATTGAATGTTGTTGACTACGATTCAGTTGTTAATTCCATCATGGGAAACGCTGGATTAGTTCCAACAATTGAAACAATCAAAAAGGATAAGACACTCTATTTAGCAAATAAGGAATCACTTATTATTGGTGGTTTCCTAGTTAAAGAAGAACTTAGAAATCATCCTGCTGCTAAACTTTATCCAATTGACAGTGAGCATGTAGCTTTAAATAAGCTTATCAACCACTTTTCAAAAGAAAATAAAGCAATTGATAGATACTTTATCACTGCTAGTGGCGGTGCTTTAAGAGAATATCCTTTAGCAAACTTTGAAAATGTTACTCCTGAGATTGTTTTAAACCATCCTACATGGAGTATGGGTTCGAAAATTACAATCGACTCAGCAACAATGGTCAACAAAGCCTATGAGATGATTGAAGCAAATATTCTTTTTGATATTCCGTTTGAAAAGCTTGAAGCAATTATTTGTTACCAATCAACTTTGCATGCTGCAGTTATCTTAAAAGATGAAGATGTCATGAATTTTGATTATTCAGCTAATGATATGCATCTTTCCATCGCTTTTGCATTATCAAAAGGTACTATTGAACCAAATATTCTAAGAAGTGATGATGAATTAATTTCATCATTCACATTCAAAGATATTGATGATGAAAGATATCCACTTTTTAATTTCATCCTCAATCAATATAAAGGAAAAGGAAATTTCATCGTTGCAGTAATCAACACTGTTGATGAAATTGCCATAAACTACTTCTTAAATAAGAAGATTAAATTCACAGATATCAGATTTTTAATCGAAACTTTCGCAAATAGATATGAAAGTTACAAAGTTGAGAAAATTGAAGACATAGTTTCACTAATTTATCAAGTTAAGAAGGAAACTATTCACTTTATTGAAGAAAATTATCAATAAATATTAGATAATAGAAAAGATTTTTATTTTTATGAATATTTTATACGGACTTTTATCAGCACTTTTCACCCTTATCGGTCTTACGTTTGTTGTATGTTTACACGAACTAGGACATCTTTACTTTGCAAAAAGATACGGTGTTTACTGCTATGAATACTCAATCGGTATGGGACCTAAGATAATCTCCAAGAAGAAAAAAGGCCATGAAACTAAGTTCTCATTACGTTGGGTTCCTCTTGGCGGTTATGTCTCTATGGCTGGTGATGAGGATGATGAAGATAGTAAAGAAGTAGGTGATGTTGATGAGCCTATTGTTCCAAAAGAAAGAACTCTTTCTGGAATCAGTAAACCAAAGCAGATCATGGTCATGTCTGCTGGTATCATTGTTAATTTCCTTCTTGCCTTCTTCTTATTCTTTGTCAGAAATTTAATTTTCCCAGTTAATGACACAAGTACAACTAGATTTGATATCATTCAAGAATCTGCAGCGGATAGAACTTCCGATTTGATGTCAGGCGATAAGATTATTGAATTTACCGGAATTGAATTCACCGATGAAAACACTCAAAAAGCTTATGATGCCTTAGATCAAAAATATAAAGATATGTTTGTTAAACCTGTCAGCGTTTATAAAGATATCTCCTACCCAATCACTTACACTGAAGGAAATGGGTTAGTCTTTGACTTCAGACCTGATTCTGAGAATGACACAGTCACCAGATACGTTAAATACCAAAGAATGAATGCTGATGGTAATATAGAAACTAGAGAAACTCAAATTACCATGAAGGCAATTCTAAATGAAGACGTTAATGAAAATGACCTTCTTGCTGATCCTAAATTGAAATACACTTATGAAATCATGGGTTTACAAGTTCCTCAAGTTAGAATGTCATTCACTGAAGCCTTCACAACAACATTCGTTGATTTTGGTAATTCAATCGCAAGTGTTTATATCGCACTTGGTTCATTATTCACACCACAAGGATTACAAAATGTTGGTGGTCTCATCTCAATCTTCGTTGTTAATCAACAAGCGATGACTCAAGGTATTTCAACAGTTTTGTACATCTGGGGACTTCTCTCAGCTAACTTGGGTGTTTTCAACCTCTTACCATTCCCAGGTTTGGATGGCTGGCAGATCTGTGTTAGTGCATACGAAGGTGTAACTAAGAAGAAAGTACCTCAAAAGGTTAAAGGTATCATCAATTTAATTGGTATGATTCTTCTTGTCGCATTGTTCGTATTATTAATCTTTGTTGATATTTTCAGATACATCTAGTTGCTAGATGTATCTTTTCTTTTAATAAAAATGACACAATGAGATCGGTGTTATTCTCATCGTGTCAGTTCAGGAGTGAGCGCTATACGCAGGGAAACATATTTTTCATATGTCTTTTAACGGAGATAATTTCGTCTTTTTGACGATAAAAATTAACATTTCTTTTATCGGATAGACAAGTTTAGATAGAAGTTTCAGATGCTAATTTAGAAGGGTATTAATATGTGAATAGAAACATCTACTAACTATTGATAAAAGCAGAAAAACTTAAACTTAGAAGATTTTACCCTAGTAGTGCTTTTCTCCTGCCTTAAATTATATAAATTACACATGTTGATTTTTATCAAATTTTTGTGATTTTTATCCTCTTTCATTCTGATTTAAATATTTTTGACTAAAAGAACTTTATTTTATAAAAAGATAGCGCTTTCAAGACGGATATAGTGAAAATAGAAATTTTTAAAAATATCTTAAATATACCTAATTTATAGGATTTTAGATATGACACACGAATTCTTATAATATGCAAGATAAAGTTAATAATTAAGGCGTAGAACTTATTTTTATTATTTCAAGACTTTAATAAATAAAATATATAAATTAAAATTTACAAAGCGAAGAAAGAAAAAATCATGGATAAATTAGTAGAAAAATTTCTTAGAAAAATTGGTGTTGAAGATTTAACTCCATTTTCTGAAGCGTGCTTTAAAAATTTGATATCTAATCATGATAGCAACACAGTTATTATGAACATGCTTTTGTCTAAACCTTTAACATGTTCTTGCTACCATAACTTTTTGTCACTTTTAAAAGATACAGATTACCGCTTAGGTTTCTCAACTAAGATTTCTTTTACATATAAAAATAAAGTTGATCTTTTATCTTTAGTTAAAGATTACATCGATAATACAGAAAACACTTTTGAAATGTACGATTACTATATTTCTGAAGATGATAAAGAAAGTAGAATCATTTTCTACTACAACAATTTAAATGAAAATGAACTTAAAGATGAAGTTAGTTTCTTCCAAGATTTCTTAAAAGAAATCTCTTTGAATGTTTCTGTTAATACTATTTTGAAACAAGAAATTAGAGAAAATCCTGTGGAATACCCAATGGAATCTACTGAAGTGAGTTCAGAACCAGAAGAAATGGAACCAGATTTTCCTACTAATGATTCATCAAATTACGCTGAAGAGTATGAAACTTCACAAGAGGATAAAGAATTTATCGCTAGTGAACAAGAATATGATGACGATGAAGAAATTGAAGAATTTTCACGTGAAAGAAGAGAGCAGGATTTAGCCGCTGCTAGAGAAAGAGCAAAGAAAATCAAAGAGAAGATGGAACAGGATAAGAAATATTTTTCATGCTCTATCAAGGATTGCTATCAATTTAAGAAAGTTATTATCCAAGGTAAAGTTTTTAAGACTGATTCCAGACTTTCAAAGAAAGGCACGACTATTTTTGATGTTTACATGACTGATAATACATCAAGTATCCTTTTCACAATCTTTGAAAGTAAGAAATTTGATTTAGACTTTATAAAAACAGTTAAAGAAGGTAATAAATACCTTGTTAAAGGTTCATTTGAATATAACGATTTCAAGAAATCAAACGAGTTAAGAGTTACCGATATGGAACTTCTACCTGCTGATGAACCTAGAGTTGATACAGCTGAAGTTAAAAGAGTTGAACTTCATTTGCATACTAAGATGTCAGCAATGGATGGTGTCAACACCATCACTCAATACTGCAAGATGGCTAAACAATTTGGTATGGATGCTATTGCAGTTACTGATCACGGTGTTGCTCAAGCCTATCCTGAAGCACAAAAAGCTGCTAAGAGCAATGGTTTGAAGATGATTTATGGTAGCGAACTTTATATGGTTGATGATAAACCTACCTACATTTTCAATCCTAGCGATGATATTTTAAATGACGCTACTTATGTTTTACTCGACTTAGAAACAACTGGATTATCCGCAAGATACGACAGAATTATCGAGTTTGGTGCTGTTAAATATCATAAAGGACAAGTTATTGATGAAGTCGATTTCTTTGTTAATCCTGATATTGAAATCTCTGAAAAAATTACAAAGATTACATCCATCACTAATCAACAAGTTCAAGGTGGTAAACCAATTAAAAAGGCGTTGCAATCCATTTTAACTTTCTGTAAAGATTGTGTTTTAGTTACTCATAACGCTTCATTTGATATTGGATTCTTAAATGAAGCTTTGAAGAATAATGGATTTGAAGAAATTAAAAATCCAGTTATCGATACTTTACCTTTATCAACATACTTTTTGCCTGATCAAAGAAGTCACAAACTTGAAGCAGTATGTAATGCTTTTGATGTTGAATATTCCAGAACTGAAGCTCACCGTGCAAACTATGATGCTGGTGTTTTAAAGGATGTTTTTGTCATCATGATCGATAAGTTGACCATGAAAAATCCTAAGATGAAGCATCGTGAGTTGCAGGATTTGTATCTTGAAGATTCTTGGAAAGTTTCAAGACCAAAACATGTTACATGCTATGCAAAGAACGCACAAGGTTTAAAAGATTTATTTAGAGTTATCTCTGATTCAAATATTAAATACTATTTAAGATTACCTTTAGTTCCTCGCAGTGAACTTGAAAAATATCGTGAAAACTTTATTTTAGGTTCGGCATGTTCCAACGGTGAAGTTTTTGAAACTGCCTTAAATAAAGGTGAAGACCAACTTAAAAAAGTCATGCAATTCTATGACTTTATTGAAGTTCAACCAGTCCCTTGCTACTCATATTTAGTTAATGAAGGTGATGTTCAATCTGAAGATCACATCAAGATGATTCTTAAAGATTTGATTAAAGCAGCAAGAGATATCGGTAAAACTGTCTGTGCAACAGGTGATGTTCATTACTTAAATAAAGAAGATAAGATTTTTAGAGATGTCTATATTTTTGCTAAGGGATTAAAAGGTGTAAGACACCCACTTAATCCATTTGAACGAGAAAGATTACCTGAATATGAAAATCCAGACCAAGCATTTTTATCAACAGATGAGATGCTTAAAGAGTTTGAATTTTTGAATAATCCTGAATTAGCTAATGAAATTGTTGTCACAAATACCAGAAAGATTGCTGACATGTGTGAACCAATCAATCCAATCAAGGATAAACTTTACACACCAACAATTGAAAATTGTGATAAGAATTTGCTTGATATTATTTATAAAACTGCAAAGGAGATGTACGGTGATCCAATTCCTGAAGTCATTGAAGAAAGACTTAAAAAGGAATTAAAAGGTATCACAGATAATAACTACTTCGTTATTTATTATATCGCTCATAAATTAGTTGGTATTGCAAACCAAGATGGTTATTTAGTCGGTTCTAGAGGTTCCGTCGGTTCCTCACTTGCCGCTACATTTTCTAAGATTACTGAGGTTAATCCATTACCACCTCATTATGTCTGCCCAAATTGCCATTATTTGGAATGGGTTGATGCTGTTAAATGCAGATCCGGTTACGATTTGCCTGATAAAGTTTGTCCACATTGTGGACATAAACTCCATGGAGATGGTCAAAATATTCCTTTCGCGACATTCTTAGGATTCAACGCTGAGAAGGTTCCTGATATTGACTTAAACTTCCCATCAGATTACCAAGCTCATGCTCATGAACTTACAAAAGAACTTTTAGGTAAAGATAACGTTTTTAAAGCAGGTACCATTGAAACTGTTGCTGAAAAAACAGCTATCGGTTACGTCAAAGGTTACTTTGAACACTTCGGAATCGATACTCAAAACGTTCCTAAAGCTGAAATTGAACGTTTAGCAATGGGATGCCAAGATGTTAAGAGAACAACTGGTCAGCACCCAGGTGGTATCATCGTTATCCCTAACGATATGTCAGTTTATGACTTCACTCCTATTCAATATCCTGCTGAAGATGTAACTGCCAGCTGGAAGACAACTCACTTTGACTTCCACGCAATTCACGACAACGTTTTGAAACTCGACTTATTAGGTCACGTTGACCCTTATGCATTAAGAGTTATGCAGGAAATCACCGGAATTGATGTTAAAACTGTTCCATTAAATGATAGAAACGTTATTGAAATTTTTAATTCCGTCAGACCATTGAAGTTAAAAGATAACTTACTCAATGAAATTAATGGTGCCTTAGGTTTACCAGAATTCGGTACCGGTTTGGGCAGAAGAATTTTAAGGGAAACTAAACCTAATTCATTTGATGATTTAGTTCGTATTTCAGGTTTGTCTCATGGTGAAGGTGTTTATCAAGGAAACGCACAAGATTTCATCGTTTCTGGTAAAGGAACATTGCATGATGTTATCGGATGCCGTGACGATATCATGACTGTTTTGCACGACGTTTACGGAATTGATTCTGCTGAAGGATTCAAACTCATGGAAATTGTCAGAAAAGGTAATTTCATGAAGCCTGAGTTTGCTCAAAAACGTGAATACTACGAAAAGTTGATGAGAGAACATCACGTCAAGGAAGACTTTATTGAATCCTGCCAAAAGATTAAATACCTCTTCCCTAAAGGTCACGCTGTTGCTTACGTTATGATGGCTGTTAGAGTTGCTTGGTTCAAGTTGTATCATCCTCTTGCTTATTATGCTGCTTATTATTCAGTCAGATCTGACGCCTATGATTTATATACAATCATGAAAGGTAAACAAGCAATTTTTAAAGAATACAATAGATTGCTTAATCTAAAAAATAATTCTCCTGCAAAGAAATTAGAGACTAAGCAAGAAGCGATTCTCGCTTTCTTAACAGTCTGTGTTGAGATGGAAGATAGAGGATATGAGTTTGACAAGATGAACGTAAACACTTGTGAAGCTATCATGTTTTCAATCAACAAGAAGACTAATAAAATTGTTCCACCTTTCTCTGCTATTGATGGTTTAGGTCAAAATACCGCTGTAAATATCGTCAAAGCTAGAGGTGATAGACCATTCTTAACTGTCGAAGATTTTATTCAAAGAACAAGATTAAGTGATACCATCATCAACGAATTAAGAAGACTTGGCGCTTTCGAAGGTTTACCAGAAAGTAACCAAATTAACTTATTTGAAGATTTCTTCAATTAAAAATAAAGTACTCCAATCCTAATAAAACTAGGAAATGAGTACTTTTTTCTATGAAAAACCTCCGATTTTGTTGTTTCAGAGGTTGGAATAATTAATTTCTAGACGCAGAGATCGTAGATGGAAAAAACTAAGAAACTGATAACGGTTAGTAAAACCAAAATCAAAACTACTAATACAAATGTTTGAGTATTAGTGTAAGTTTTTATTTCTTTTTTTAGAGATTCGGTTTCTTGTTGCTCAATTTCCTGTTTTTTCTTCTTCATTAGAATAACATCTCCTTGTAGGTTCTAGGGTAAGGTAAAACGTCTCTGATATTTGTGATACCGGTGATGAACATTAAGAAACGTTCAAAACCTAAGCCGAAGCCGGAGTGGTAGCAACCACCCATTCTTCTTAAATCGAGATACCATTGATAACTTTCAATAGCCATATCTCTATCTTTCATCATTTGGAGAAGCTTATCGTAGTCATCTTCTCTTTCAGAGGAACCGCAGAGTTCGCCAATTTCAGGAACTAATAAGTCTGCTGCAGCAACTGTTTTACCATCATCATTTTGTTTCATGTAGAAGGCTTTGATCTCTTTAGGATAGTTGTATAAAAAGATTGGACCGTTGAAGTGCTTTTCAGTTAAATACTTCTCGTGTTCGGAGTTTAAATCCATACCCCAGAAGATGTTGTCATTCTGGAACTTATAACCATTTTCTTTAGCTTTGGTTAAAATGTCAATTGCTTCTGTGTAGGTAACTCTAGCGAAATCCTTATTTAAGAAATCATTGAGTCTGGTAACTAAAGTCTTGTCGATTCTATTTTCAAAGAATGCGAAATCCTCTTTGCATTCGGCCATTGTATCTCTAAGGATGGACTTTAAGAAGTCTTCCATGATATCCATCAAACCATCTAAGTGGCAGAAAGCAATTTCTGGCTCAATCATCCAGAATTCTGCTGCGTGTCTGTATGTTGAGGATTTTTCTGCTCTAAATGTAGGACCAAAGGTATAAACTTTTTGATACTCAAGAGCAAAAGGTTCAACGTGTAATTGACCGGAAACGGTGAGTGAGCAAGGTTTGTTGAAGTAGCTATCAGGTTCTTTCATATTTGTGACAATTCTGAATGCTTCACCAGCACCTTCACAATCATTACCTGTGAAAATTGGTGTGTGAACATAAACATAACCATTTCTATGGAAATAGTTATGAATTGCATAGGATAAAGCACTTCTAACTCTGAAAACAGAGGTAAAAGTGTTTGCTCTAACTCTGTATGTTGGCATGGTTCTTAATAAATCAAAACCTGTTTTCTTCTTTTGTAATGGGTAGGAAGGATCAACATCGCCAACTAAAATAATTTCATCTGATTGAATTTCGAATGGTTGTTTCAATTCTGGTGTTAAATGAATTTTACCTTTAACGTGAACTGAAGCACCTAATTTGAATCCATCATATTCTGGGTGTTGTTTAGCTGAATAAACAACTTGAACAAATAAAGGAGTGGTACCATCATCAACAGTTAAAAAACCGATGTCGCCCATATTTCTATTGGATTTAACCAAACCGAAAAGTTCGACTTCTTTGTTTTCAAACTCTGGTGATAAATGTTCGTAAATGTATTTGGTATATAAATGTTCCATTGTTAAATCTCCTTCTATTATTTTACCAAAATTATTAGTCTTTATATGGTAGGTCTAACTCCAAACTTGGGTTTGTGGAGCATGATAAGCTTGATAGATAATTCTTATCTATCAAATGGCTACCAGCTTTAGCAATCATAGCTGCATTATCGGTTGTGCACCATAATGGTGGAATTAAAACATCGATACCTTTTTCAGCAGCAATTCTTGTAACTTCTTCTCTTAAATATGAGTTTGCGGAGACACCACCGCCGAAGACAATCTGCTTCAAATTTAAATTTTCAGCTGCTAAGAAAACTTTTTTAACAAGTTGATCAACTAAACTCTTTTCAGTTGTGAAAGCGTACTCTTTAACTCTTTCTTCAGATAAAGATTTAGTACCATTTTCTGTTTCAGAATCAATCATTCTAGCTAAGTGACTCTTTAAACCGGAATATGAGACATTGTATCCTTCAACTTTGGGTTTAGGAAGTGGGAAAGTTTTGATTGAATCATGGAAATCCTTTGTGATTCTATCGATATTGACGCCACCTGGATAAGGAAGATTTAGTTTTCTTGCAACTTTATCAAATGTTTCACCGATTGCATCATCTAATGTTTCGCCGATAATTTCAAAATCAAGCATATCTTTCATATGAACGATTTCGGTATTTCCACCGGAAACAATTACTGCAAGTGAAGGATAAGTGATATCCTTGAGGTATTCATTTGCATAAATATGACCCATTAAATGGTGGACACCAACTAATGGAATATTTAAGGCACTAGCTAAAGTTTTACAAGCCATCATACCGATTTGTAAAGCACCTGGGAGACCTGGACCTTTGGTGCAGCAAATATAATCGATATCTTTGTATTCGATGCCTGCTTCTTTAATAGCTTTATCGATGACGTAATCTATTTTTTCTAAATGTAAACGTGCAGCAAGTTCTGGATAAACTCCACCAAAAGGAATATGTTCCTTGATTTGGCTGGAGATGATATTACTTTTTAAAGTGTTACCAACTAAAACAGCAGCACTAGTTTCATCACAGGAAGATTCTAAAGCGAATATAACTCTTTCGTTATTAATACTCATATTCACTCCTTTCTAATTTCATGCATAAAGCATTGATATTTCCGTAATAATTTTTCCTAACTAAGTAAGTTTTAAAGTTATATTTTTCATATAAATTAATTGCGTTAGTGTTATTTTCTCTAACTTCTAAAAGAATTGAATTGATCTCTGAATTGAATAATTCTTCAATTAATTTTTTCAAAAGATGAGACCCGTGTCCTTGATTTTGAAAATTTGGACTAATTGCAATCTCATAAATTTCTGCTTCATCAAAAATTTTTTTAGCGATGATGTAACCAATCAATTGACCTTCTTTAAGTAAAACTCTTAAGATGTAATTTTCATCTGAAAGATATTCAGTGAAATTTTCATTTGTTGAAGGAGATGAAAAGTTTAAGATAGATAAATCTACAATAGATTTAATTAACTCTTCTCTATTAGAAGCGGTTTTTAAATCGATGTATTCGATTTTATTTACTTCACTCATGGTAAATAAGGATAAAGTGGCTTCATCAAGCCGATTGTATCAGCTGTAAGTTCTTTATAAAGTTTTGCTTCTAAAAGAAGTGATTCAACAGAAACTTTTTGGGTATTTTCTAAGCATTCTTCACCGATGAAAACAAGTTGTTTGCATAAATTTTCATCGACAGAATCTTTATTAATTTTAACTTGATATCCTTCTTCACCGTTTCCTTTATCAACGATTTCGTAGGAGATTAAATCATTATGTCTATCGAATGTGACAACCTTTTTATCTTTGAAACGATTCATTGCTTCTTTGTAGAGATTGACAACTCTAACTTTGATATTTTTGTTAAATAACAAGATTGTTTTTACAAAAGTCATACCTAAACGTAAACCAGTTGAAGAACCTGGACCTTCGGTGATGTAGATGTAGTTGATGTCATTGTAACTTAACTTTTTGTTATTAAGCAAAGTTTGAATTGTAGGAACTAATTTTTCAAGAGTTAAACGTCCGTTAGCTCTTTCAATTTGGACATCTTCATCAACTTTTAAAATGATAGTATTTTCTCTTAAAGAGCAATCAAGAAATAAACTAATTGACATAATCGATAGTAATTTCCCTTTCTGTTTCATTCACAATTCTGATGGTAACTAAATAGTGATTTTTAATAAGTTTCAAATCATCATAAAGGTATTGTGGCCATTCAATGAGAGTGATAGCGTTTGGATCGGTGATAAAATCGATAAGTGAAAGTCCATTATCGGTTTTAATATTTTCCAAACGATAGCAATCTAAATGATTCAAGGTGAATCTTTCGCCTTGATAGATTTTAACTAAGTTGAATGTAGGAGAATTGATGATTCTTTTTACTCCTAAACCTTTACCGAAACCTTGAGTGAAGCTAGTTTTGCCAGCACCCATCTCTGCGTCGAATAAAACAACTGTAGACTCATTCAAGGATTTAGCAAAGTTAGCAGCAATCTCTTTAGTTTCTTCTAAACTTTTTGAATAGTATTTTTTCATATTTCCTTTTAAAAAACGCTAGGAAGTTCCTAGCGTTGAATGTTTAATTATTGTTGAACAACTTTTAAGAAGTCTAAGACAGCGTAGACAATTCTCTTGTAAGTTGTTAATGATTCTTCACTAGGTACTGAATCAATTGGCAATCTCATAATATCATCAGAGAAATTCAAACCAATCTTGGTACCATGAGAGTTCATTGAGATAAAACCACCGGTGAATACATTATCTGGAACGATAGCATTCAAAGTAGCTTTAACATTTTCATTTAAAAGCTTATTAGCAAATTCTTCATCTGTTGTATAAACTTTGATGTATTCTGGTAAACCTTCAATACTAACTTCGAAATGGTTTTTCAAGTTTGTAGGAAGATAGAAGTCTGGAGCGGTGAAGCAAATGATGATACCTTCATTGTTGTTAAGTTTCAAATCGTAGGAGATGAATTTACCAAACAATGCGTTGATTCTTGCATTCTTGTTAACTTTGTTGACAGGTTTTGCTTCAGGTGCAGCAACAGCAGTTTCACCTTCAGCATTTTCTGTGACTTCTTTATTTGGATTAATACCACCGATAACTTCAACATCAGCATTAGTCATGATGGAAGTTTCACAATCGGAGTAATCTCTATCTAAGTATTTAGCTTCGATACGGAATCTTGAAGTGATATCTCTGATAACTGAATAGTAGTGAGCGTTGAAAACATCCTTGTCTTCGACGTTACCATTGATAGCAATTTTTGCATCTTTAACATCTGGATGAGTTGCATAGACATTAGATGCCATGGTGATTGCCCATTTACTTAAATAATCGTTAATTTGTTTTGTAATCTTAATTCTGAAGTATCTGTTTACAAAGACACATGCGAGTAAGATGACAATTGCGATGGAAATAACTGTCCAAAGAACCCATTGTAATTCATCTTTATTTGCTAAGAAGATTGTTATGATAACACCAACAATTGCAACTGCAACAACGATAAAGACAGCAATTCTGAACATGTTGAATTTCTTGTAGTGATTGGAGAAAGTATCCTTTTCAATAGTCATCATTTGGCTGATTGTTAAATCGGGATTTAAATTTTCTGCAACAAGAGGGTCGTATGTGACTTGTTCAGCAAGATTTCTTTGACTTCTTGCGTTTGGATTGTATTCACCATCAATAAAAGCTTTATCTTGAGTGGCAGGAGTTGTTTCTTGATGATTTTCTGCAACAACTTCGACACTATTTGTATCTTCTGTTTTAGGAGTTTCAGTAGTTTCTTCAGTTTTAACTTCTTCTGTAACTGTTTCTTTTACTTCAGTAGTATTCTCTTCAACTTCTGTTTCTTTTGGATCAGTTGCGACAACTTCAATATCAGGGACAAGCTCTGTATTTTCCAAATTTTCTTCAGAAGGGGTATTAGTTTTCTTTTCTTCCATAAATGCTCCTTACTTTTTAAACAAGCTTATATATTATATCAATATAATCTTTAATATTATTTCATTAAGTTACGTGGCTTCAATGATGTGAAATTGGAACTGTTAAGAACCAATTCTACAGGTTTTATAAGTGGAATAATGAATACTGCAGTGGCGATTAAGCTGATTCCTAGATAAGGTAAATTGTATAAAACAAATGAGTAGAACCAGGCGTTAACACCTTCAGGTGCGTATTCACCAAATAAGATTGCACCAGATAAACCTGACCAGATGTATCTTGATAATGAACCTAAGATGATTGCTACAAAATAAACCCAACGGTTTTTTTTGCTGTAAACAAGAGGATGGAAGAAACCGGTGAAACCGATGCATCCAAATGCTAAGGCATAATCAAGAAGGAATGACCAACCGGAAATAACGGCACCACCATCGATTAAAAAGTTCAAGAAACCGAAGATGAAGCATCCGATTAAGCCATAAACTGGTCCAGTCATTAAGCACATAATGATCAAAGGTAAAAGTGATAATGTGATATGACCACCTTGTGGCATATTGAAGAATGGAATAAATGAGGTTAATTTATCGAGAACAACTGCAAGTGCAAGCATCATTGCTGTGATGCAGATTGAAACGATAATTTTATTTGAAGAAAGAAGATGTCTTTTTGCTTTGGACTCTTTAGGTGATTCTGCTTTTTCTTGAATTTTGACTTCGTTACTCATACTTTACTCCTTTTCTTCCTTATCGTAACTAACTGGGATGTAGTAATTATTTCTATCCATGAAACTGATTTTATCAGTTGTTGAACCAGGATTTCCTGTTTGATATGGTTCATATAAGATTTCCATCCTGGAATCAATTTCATCTGCATAGTGGATGATGAATGCTTCCAAAGTTGCAGCGGTGACTGGGGAACCAAATTCGAGTTTTCCATGGTGGGAAAGAATGATATTCCCAATGACATTCAACTTTTCTGGAGTGACATTTAAGCGATGACCGACTTCCATAATCATGTTGAATCCAATTGAAATGTGACCGATTAAGTTACCTTCAATGGTGTAAACAGTGTTATTTGGTCCAGATAATTCTCTAGTTTTACCTAAATCATGAAGTAAAGCACCGCAGATGAGATAATCTTTATTGATGTGCTTGAAGTAGGAATAATTTGATGCGATATTCAATGCATTTCTTGTAACACTCAATGAGTGGAAAAGTAATCCGTGCAAATATGAGTGATGAACTGTTGCAGCAGCTGGATAGGTTGTGAATCTATCAAAGTTTTCATCAACACATGTTCTAACTAAAGCTTTGATCTCTTCATCTTTAATTTGATCGATAAGAGAATTCATCTCGTCAACCATCATTTCGATAGGAGTTCTTGATTTGACAAAGAAATTCTCAGTTTGAATCATCTCAGCAGGAGCCTTTGAAAAGGTGCTGACTTTAAGTTGATAGTTATTTTTATATCTAACAAGTGTTCCTTTGAAAACAAAGATTTCACCTACTTTGCAGTTAGCATATTCAACATCATTGGTGCCCCAACGTTTGCAGTTAAGATGAGCAGATTTATCTGCGAGTGTGATATTCAAATACTTTTGATCTGTGGAGCTTGTTAAGAGTTCACAAGACTTAACTAATCCAACAACTTCAATTTCTTTGTTAAGATTGTCATCAATTAAAAAATCTTTTAACATCTATCTTTTTTCCTTTCTTTACCAAAGGGAGCGTTTCGCATTCTTATAAACTTCGGTCATCTTTTCAGCATATGTATCAATGGAGAATAACTTAGTGTTATTTTCCTTAGCATTCTTGATGATACGAGCACGTTCTGTATCAGGTAAATTGATGATTTCATCCAAAACCTTAGGGAAATCATTGACATCTTTGTAGTAAAAACCGGTTTCGTGATCAATGATGACTGATTTAAGGTTGAAATCGTAGATTGACATGACTAAGCACTCGGTGCTCATTGCTTCGTTATAAGTTAAACCTTGAGTTTCTGTTGTTGAAGATCCGATGAATAAATCTGAAATTGCGTAGAAGAATGGAGTCTTAGCATATTCGACTTTGCCAACGAATTTAACAAACTTCTGCAAGTCTAAATCCTTAGTCATCTTCTCAAGTCTTTCTCTATCTGGACCATCTCCAACAATGAGTAAGAATACGTTTGAACTTGGATTGATTGTTACATATTTTTTCAAACCTTGTAAGGTTAAATCGATACTTTTTTCTTTAGCAACTCTACCTAATGAAAGAAGAATATATTTATCTTCTAAGCCGTTTTCACGCTTGAATTCGTAGATTTCTTCTGCGGAAATCTTGGATTTATCGAAATTTGAGAAATCAACACCATTAGGAACAACGAAAACGTTCTTAGAAACACCGTAAGTTTTAAGTGCATTTCTTGCTTTAACAGAAGTTGTAGTTGAAGCAGCGGTGTAGTCGATAAATTTTCTGGTGACTGCAGCAAGAAGCTTTTTAACACCTCTATCTAATCTCTTTTTATTACCTGTGACATAGTAAGTGTAGTCGTTGTACATGGTGTGATAGGTGTAGACTAGAGGAATATTCCATTTTCTTGCAAGTAAAACACCAAATATTCCGATGCCAATCTCGGTTTGAATATGAATGACATCGAAATTAATCTTTTTAAGGATGTTATAAGCCTTTCTGTTGTAGATCCAAGCAAGTTTATAACCGTAGAGTTTCTTGTAAGTTACACCTGGGATTCTGATGATGAATTCATCTTCGATGCGGACTCTTCTTCCTTTGGAAGAAGTGACAACATAAACAGTATGCCCTGCTTGTTTCAAGGCTTTGTAGAGAGTTGCGCTTGCTGTTGAGACACCGTTGATATCTGGGTAGTAGGTGTCAGTAAAAATACCGATTATCATAAGATTATTTATTTAAGCAGATTTGTAAACGTCTTGTAACTTCGTCTTTACCAAGGATTTGGATAACTTGGTATAAGTTTGGAGAATTGACTGAACAGGTGAGTGATGTTCTAATAATTGCAGCGACATCACCGACATGTCCAATATATTGATCTGGATTTTGTTTGTAAAGTTTAGGTATCGGTGCAAAGTTAAGTTTCTCTGCGATACCCTTCATAATTTGATTAAACCAGGTTGATTCATCAACTGAGTAATCCATATTCTCCAAGAAAGCATTGATAACGTTATCTCTGACATCTTTGGAAATATTTGCGTTATAAGGTAATTCACCTTTGACCATTTCATTGTAGATATCCTCATCGAAGAATTTAACTTTAGGGAAGATATCGGAATATTTGATATAGTCTTTTCTTGGTTTTTCAAGACCACGTTCGATATTGATGATCTTCATGTATCTATCTTTATTCTTTTCGATGAAAGCTAAGGTTTCAGGTGAGAATTCTTTTGCCCAATTGTAGCTGACATCAAAGAGTTCTTCCTTAGTCATATATGCGATGACATTTTTGGAGATATCATTGAGTTTTGGTAAATCGAAGAGTGCACCATCAAGTGACATTTTTTCAAATGATAACTTGAAATTATCAACGCTAGCAGTTGGGTTTTGAAGTAACCATTCCTCGAAGTTGGAGTTTGCAATGGTTAAAAGGTATTTAATTAAACCCATAACTGGATAACCTTCTTGGATGAAGTAAGCGACACTTGCTTCCTTATCTTTTCTCTTAGAAAGTTTTCTCTTATTACCTGTTTCAGCATCGTTAACCATGATAACTGGTAAGTGAGCATAGTTAGGTGCTTCCCAACCCATACTTTGGAAAAGTTCGAGATGGATAGGTAATGATGAAAGCCATTCTTCACCACGGGTAATCAAGTTGCTTCTCATGAAATGATCGTCAACTAAGTGAGCAAAATGATATGTTGGAAGTCCGTCTGATTTCAAAATAACGATGTCTTGATCGTTTTGAGATAAGTTTAAATCACCTCTGACCATGTCATGAACTTTGATGAAATTTTTGTGGTCACCTTCTGAACGAAAACGGATAACATAAGGTTTACCTTGCTGGATGAGTTTCTTTGCTTCAGTTGGTTTAATGTTTCTGCATTTTGCATATTCACCATAGTAGCCAGGGATAACCTTGTTGATTTCTTGAACTTTTCTTAAATCATCAAGTTCTTCCTTGGAGCAGAAGCAAGGATAAGCTCTACCGATTGAAACTAAGTGTTTGATACAAACTTTGTAGATATCAGCACGTTTGGATTGGACGTATGGACCATATTCACCTTTTTCTGGATAGGAATCACCCATGTAACCTTCATCTTGAATGACACCAAAACGAGCAAGTTCGTGGCAAAGTTGATCACCGGTACCTTTAATTTCTCTCTTTTGGTCGGTGTCTTCCAAACGGAAATAGTAGACACCACCTGTTTGTTTTGCAAAAGTTTTTGCAACTAAAGCGGTGAATAAACTACCTGTATGTAAAAAGCCTGTAGGGCTTGGAGCAAATCTTGTGACGTAGTTCTCTCTAGTTAAATTTCTAGGAGGATATCTTTTTTCTAAATCTTCGATTGTTTCAGTAACATCTGGGAAGATTAGATCTGCTAATTCTTTATAAGAAAATGCCATATTAAAACCTCTAATTTCTATTTAAAATTATCAATTAATTATAACAAAACTATATATGTATTAATTTACTTACTTTATATAGCAAGAAAAAATGGTGAGAATAATCTCACCATGATGTTAATTGTGTGGTTTGATGTAGAAACGACCATAAACAGCTTCAAGATTCGTAGCCGAAATAAAGCAGTTTTTATCGTTTTTCTTACTGACAGCAACAACGTTTTTAACTTCTCCAGAAGAAACAACCATATAGATGACTGTTAATTCCTTGTCGGAGTAAGCACCTTTACCTTCAAGTTTAGTTGCTGCATGTGGAAATGAGTGAATAAGAATTAAAGGTAAATCCTTATTGGAGGTGATAATTTGAAGTTGAGTCTTATGATTCTTCTTGTAGATGACATCAAGGATTTTACTTGATGTGAATGAGTAGATTGTTGTGTAAAGGCCCATTGTGATAACTGATGTTATAGCGGCTTTTGCAGCGTCGTTTGTGCCATTTGCACCATCTGCTTTATTAGGATAAATAACGTAATCAATAACTGTGAAGAAGATGTAAGTGAAGATTGTTACTACGTTGATAAAGAGTGAGAATTTACCGGTGGAAGTGGATTTCTTATCGGCAATATACATTGCGATGACATCGACACCGCCAGTACTTGCTCCGATAACGAATGCAAGTGAGGAGTGGATACCAGTTAAGATACCAGCAAATAATGCTCTTGCGATAACGTCAGTTCCAAAGTCGATAATTGTGCAGAAATCTTCTGGGATGATATCGATGAAGATGGAAACAAATGCAACGTTGACCAAGGTGTAGAAAGTGAATTTCTTACCAATCTTGAACCAGGCGAAGAGGATGATAGGAACGTTGATGACAAAGTATAAGATTGATTGAAGTGTTTTATCTAATTCTGGGTTATTTTCACTTCTGAATAAGGAAACGATTCTAACAACAACCTGTGAGATACCAGAAGCACCGCCGGAAATTAAGTGCATGGAGACTGGGTCGGACACTCTTGCGGTGAAGGCTCTGAATCCGTATGCAAATATGAATGCTGAGATAATCATGCATAAGAAATATCCTAAATTATCATAGATGAATTTAATTTTAGGATGATCGAGTAAGAAGTACTTGACGTTATTCTGTAATTTATTCTGCTCTTTTTTCATAATACTAAATTTTTCTACTAAAAAAGACCTGCGCAAATTAGCAAGCCTTAAGTAATGTCTTATTTTGTATATTTGCAGCCATGGTATTAGTTTTCTTTGTTCTTGACAGAGATAACTTGTTTACCTTTGTAGAAACCACATTCTGGACAAACAGTGTGTGGCTTGATTTGAGCACCACAATTCTTGCAGGCTGTTAAACCGATAGCAGATAATGCTTCATGTGATCTTCTTAATCTCTTAGCTGTTTTCGATGTTCTTCTTGCTGGAACTGCCATAGATATTACCTTCCTTTCATATAAAAAATATATGCTTGTAAAAATAGCTTTTATATTTTAAATATACAAAGGTTTAAAATCAAGCAAATTTTTAAGAGTGTGCCAGTAGTCCAAAGTAAGATTTTTGACCTTATTCTTATTATTAATAGGAAAGAAAATCATAAATTTTTAATAGTTTAATTTAGAAAACCTTATGTTTTCTCGTGTGGATTAAAATTTTATGATTGACTATTGGAGATCTAATATAACTTTTACGAGAGGAACATTAAATGAAAATTGCAACTTACTTATTTTTAGGCATCACTATTTTCTCAGGAACTAATATATTTTTAGTTTCACTTTTTAATCTGATTGGGGGAGTATGTTACAGAAGGAGTAGGCACTTCATTAATTTTAAACACTGCGTGATTCGTTTATTCAATTTCAGCAACAGCTTTGGCTATTGTTGATACTTTATTAATTAACAAAAGTTCATTTTTCGTGCATTTAGATTTTATATAATCTCATGCGGAGAGAAGTTTAATTTATGAAAGCAGCTATATACGTTTTTTGTGGAATTTCAATCTTTATTGGAGTCATAAATGTTATTAATGGACTTGCTAATATGATTGACTATCCTGGTTACATAGGATTAATAATCTATGGTATTGCAGGTATCGCTATCGCAATTATAGATATTGTTTTTCTTGGCAAAGGTAAGTTGACCGGTGGAACAAGAATCGCAATGGGTATTCTTACCTTAATCTTAAGCAATCTTATTGCTGGAATTTTAATTCTCTGCCTTGAGAGTGCTGCAACGAATAAGACCGAGGCAGTTAATCAAACTAATCAAGATACAGTTGTTACTCTTGAAGAAAAATTAAAAAATCTTGATGCAATGAAATCAAGAGGATTAATTTCTGAAGAAGAATACGAAAAGATTCGCCGAAAGATAATTGATAATGCTTAAAAAAGTCTTTATTTATGCTATCCTTCACCGGATAGCATTTTTAATATTAGTTTTAGAAAATGGTGCTGAAATTTCAAAAAATTTACAAATACATAATTTGACAATCTATATTCATGGTAGTAAACTTTTCCATATTGGAGGAAGACTTTATGAAAGTTGCAATCATCATCTTCGCTTCTTTAGCAACAATTGCTGGTGTTTACAGTTCTGTTGAATTTGCTATGTCAATCGCAAAAAGCCCAATCTATTTCATTTATCTTGCTTCTGGTATCGCTTCAGTCGTTATTAGCATTTTGGATATTGTATTCACTTTACAAAACAAGATGGATGGAGGTCTTAAGACTGCTCTTGGTATCCTTTCAATCTTCTTTTCTTTCTTAATTACAGGTGTTTTGATTCTTTGCTATAATCAAACATTCTCTAATTTCAAAGTTAAAGGTGCAAAAACTGCTAAGCAATCTGTCACTGCTCCTGCCCCAACTCTTGAAAGAAAAATTGAAGAGTTGAATGCTTTGAAAGAAAAAGGCACAATTAGCGAAGAAGAATACACAAAGATGAAAGAGAGCCTCATTAAGGAAGCAACTAATACTGAATCTAAATAACCTTAAGTGTATTTAAATTTGATTAGTTTCGTAGCTATCGAAAGATATTTGTATCTAGTAGATAGCTTTTTTAGTGGGAAAAATTACTTGTATAAAAAAATCTGGACACTTTCGTGTCCAGTTAGTGATTGAATAAAAGTCTTTGTGCTATCACTTTAATACAAAGCGATACCCCTACTAGAGAAATGATACCTTACTAGATAAACGAAACCCCTTAATAAATGCTTGATACCACTTCTTTGATTACGTTTGAAGATGTTTGTTGGTTGAGTATAAATTCAACTTAAAGAAATTGACGCAATAAGGCAAAAGTAAGGGTTTTGTGAGGTTATTTATTAATCCATTGTTGCCATTGATTATAGATGTTATTTATTGCTTCATTGAATAGTTGAAATGAACACTTTTATTATTGTTAAATGATTTTTAAAATTAAAAATATTTAAAAGATTAACATATATAAATTGGTCTTAATTATTCCATTCAACAATAATTTTAACGTTTTCTTTATAGGTAAAATTCCAATTAGCATTCCATCCACTTGGCTTTTCATTAACCATGCAATGGACAGTTAAATCAACGCTATTATTGTTAAAGATAAGTTCACCCATATTGACTACACTTTCAGGAATTGTAATATCACTAATCTTGGCCTCACTAAACGCTTGATCGCCAATATAAGCTAAATTTGTACAATCACCTAAATTAACACTACTTAAACTAGCGCATGACATAAAAGCTTGTTTGCCGATTGACTCAAGCCCACTTGGAATAATTAATTCACTAATTCTTAATCTTCTAAAACTTCTTTCACCAATATATTTTAATGATGAAGGTAAAGTTAATTTAGTAATTGTTTGAGCTTTAGTTGGAAATAAACCAGTATCTTTGCCATCACTAATACCTATAGTGCCTTCTTTAACGTTAAATTCGCTTAAAGAAACCTTTTTAACATTAATAAGCCAATTATCAATATAAAATCCATTATCTACCCAATATGATTGATTATCATAAATTTTTGTTTCTGCAAACGCATTATAACCAATGGATTTAACTGTTGATGGAATATTAATTTGACTCAATGAAGATAAATTATAAAAAGCTTCTTCTCCAATAATTATTAAACCTTCTGGTAAATTTATAGTTTTAAGGTTACGAGCATTATTTAAAAAAGCATTACTAGCTATTGAAATAGTTCCTTCTTTAACAGTGTATTGAGTAGTTTTAATAAAATCACTATTTATTGACACCAAATAATTATCAACATATAAAACGCCGTTATCCCAATTATTTATATCCTCATAAAATCCTGTTCCAGTAAACATATCACGTTTTATTGAAATAGCTTTATCAGGCATATTGATATTTACGAGTTTTTTACATCCATTGAAAACATATTGCCCAACTTCTTTTAAAGTATTTGGTAAATTAATTGTTTCAAGTTTTTCACAATTTTCAAATGACATCGTACCTAATTTAGTGACATTATTTAAATTAACAGTTGTAAATTGTTTTGCATCTTTAAAAGCATAATCCCAAATCTCCTTAAGAGAATTAGGAGCGTTAAATTCTTTTAAGTATGTTCCTTTAAAAGCATCAGAACGAATTTGCAATAAGGAAGAAGGAAAATTAATTTTTTCTAAGGAAGTGCAATTTTCAAAAGCGTAATCAGGAATGACAGTGATATTATTAGATAAAACAACCTCAGTTAAATTTATACATCCATAACACATTTTATATCCTATTATTTTTACAGTTTCTGGTACAACAAGCCTTGTTAAATAAATATTATTTAAAAATACTTCGTCACCAATTTCTTTAATCTCGATATTGTTAACATGTGAAGGAATCTCTATGTCACTATTATTTTCACTAATACCTTCAACTTTAGTTAATACACCATTTTCATCAACGATAAAATTAAGACTAGGCGTTACATTTTCTTCCCATTTTGCGTATAAAGTAATATCTTTTGTAACGTCATAAGGAAATGTAATTTTGTTGATAAATGTTTTTTCTAAATACCAACCAAGAAATGTATATCCTTTTTTTTCTGTATATGGTTCAGTTTCAATTCTTGATGTTAATAAATCGTTTACCTTAGTTCCTCCGTTAGTGACAAAACTAACTTTAAATTCTTTTGGAACATCATTAATAATTTCATAATAAGCATAAACACTTACATCATTAGTTAAACTTATATTTTGATAATAATCTTCACTAAGTTTATTATTCCAAATATTTTTATCAAAATACCAACCTTTAAACTCATAATTATCTTTTAAAGGCGCTTCTGGTAAAATAATTGTTTCATTACCAGATGTGTCAATAGTAGTATAAATTTCATCATCAACATAAAATGATATTGTATATTCATTAGGAACAGGATCAACAATTTCTACATAATAAGCATAAACACTTATATCATTAGTTAAACTTATATTTTGATAATAATCTTCAGTTAGTTTATTATTCCAAATATTTTTATCAAAATACCAACCATTAAACTCATAATTATCTTTTAAAGGTGCTTCAGGTAAAGTAATTATCTCATGACCAGCAGTATTTAATTGATCAATCAAAATAGTGTCATCATAAAAAGAAATAGTGTTCATTTCTTTACTTGTGTTTGCACTTGAAGAATCATCGTTAGTGATACAAGAAATTAATAAAGATGAAGGTATACCTATTATTAATATGCTTTTAATTAATGCCTGTATTTTATTTTTCATAAATAATGATCTCCTTTAAATTCCATCTAATAGTATATAGGATTTTTTATAAGTAACAAGAAATATAAAATTATCCTTTGAAAAGATTAATTAAAGATAAGAATTTTTACATATTTTTCTTATTTAAGTAACCTTCTCTTACTTCATTCCAAATCCAGACATCATTGCGTGTATTACCAGTTTTCTGATGAATTAGTCTCCACCATGAGCCATTTGAATCTTCAACAACGATTCCTAAGTCAATGCTAAATCTTGGCAATAAGCGAAAGAAATAATACAATTTTCGTTTCCTTTGAAAAAATGATACAGATGATCGCAAAATGGAACAAGGTTTATCAGACACCAAGCCTTTCTTTTATAGAAACCAATAAGTTTTCATCTTCTATTTTTGTTATAGCAAAAACCTTTTTCCCTATATAATTTAGCGATGCTCCCAAATGATAAAGGATTTTCCTATCTACGATGACGAAGCGATCATGGAAGTTATCATCTAATATAATCTCTAGATTCCCATATTGTTCATTGAAAGCATCGATATCTCCTTGTGTAAGCTTAGCTTTCGAAGATATAAATAGTTGAACTATTACGCCTTCTGTTTTGACTTTTAGATAGTCAAGAGCCTTAATGTCAGCATATGGATCAATAAGTATGATTTCTTCTTTTGCTCTTGTAAAAATGTCTTTTATAAAACTCCTTGCGTCAAACCACTCCCCATCAAAAAATATTTTCTCGTTATCTATATGATTGTCTGTTTCTAGTTTAGAAACACGATTGTCAATACTATTGACTCGATGGACTAGTTCTATATAGTTATCATCAGTTATTAAAGTTCGATCTTTATTTAATGCATACCCTTTTAACAAATATTCTTTTAGCACTGAATTGGCCCATCTTCTAAAAATAACACCATTACGTGATCTGACACGATATCCAACGGAAATAATAACATCAAGGTTATAAAACTCAATAATTCTTGTTATGGTTCTAGACCCCTCTAAATGAACGTGTGCATTTTTTGCACATGTTGATTCTCTGTCTAATTCGCCTTCCTTATAAATATTATTTATATGTTTGGTAATAACACTCCTATCCCTGTCAAAAAGAGTTGACATATCTTCCTTGGATAGCCAAACCGTATCCTCGTTAGGAGAAACATTAACATCAAGAATTAGATTATCTCGTTCAAATTTAACTACTTCATATTTTTCGCTCATAGATTATTTTCCCCTTCTATGTGTTTTATTAATACTATTTCTCCATCGATGTAATCGCCTGTTAGTTCAAAACCACATCTTTGATAAAAATGGATGGCTTTATTGTTAGCAACATCACAACTGGTGTAAATTGAGTCTGATTCACCAAAAGGAAAAGTCTTACACCATTTAATCATCGCTTCTAATAATTCTTTTCCAAATCCTTTGTTTTGATAATCCATATCAATCATAAGTCGCCAAAGGCAATAGGAATTGCGCATCCATTTCTTTTCTCCTTCGGCACCTATAGTACCAAAAGCAATCGAAGCGAATCCAACAGGATGATTTTCCTTATAGGCTACAAAGCACTCTGTTTTCGTTCCATGTCTTTCAGCGGCATATGCTTCCGCAAATGAGATAGCATTATCTGCGACAAAGTCACGCTGATATGGTGCTACTTTTAAAGAAAGAGCATCTTCTAATTCGTTAAAACCAACTACTTTAATTAATAAGTTATCTGTTTTAAAGCAATACGAAGTTTCAACTACAGGAATGATTGGTTCAATTTCTTCTCCTTCAAATTCATCACCAAAGCGAGATAAAAGAATCATTAATTTGTCATAACTCATTTCTGCAGAATCGTTCTCTAGGCGAGAGATCATTCCTTTACCTGAATACCCTAAAATATTAGCCATTTCAGTTTGATGAAATTTTTATAAATAACGAAAGATTAATAGTTTTAACTATTCCATGCGTTTTCTCCAAACTTAAAATCACCTAATTAAATTAATAATCATTATTGTCAATAATTTGCCAATAGCCCGTTTTGTTTGAGCCAATACGTTTAATCAAAGATAAGTGTTTTAACTTAACAATGGTATTTTGAACTGTGGTTTTACCCGTATTCGTTATCTTTGCTATTCCAATTTGTGACATTTTAGGGTTTTCTTTAATTGCATACAGTATTTTTAATTCTGTTTTGTTTAATTTATCTGCCAATTTATCTACCGCATTATCTACCAAATCTTTAAATGAACGAATCCAGTTATAAGCGATAGTAACTATTATAGAATCTTCGTTAATTTTAAAAGCTTTTCTTCCGTAATTAGAAACAATCAAAGGATTTCCCTTACCCGTTCTTTCACTTAAATGAGTTGCAAGAAAAATGGAAGATAGATCTTCATTAACCGGTATACTGTATCCCTTGTAAAAACCTTCAATGGTTTGTTTTGTAGCAAGGGATGAAAAAGAGGTTATTTCAATTCTGTCTTCAAAAAAAGTAATCATAGGAGCAACTCTTCTTAGCCAATTATTGTGAATAAAAGCATTTTTTACAGCCTCATTAAAACAATCTTGATTAAAAAGAGGGACATCTGTTCTTGTTCCACTATGGATATCTTCTATAGATTTAGTCATATTAATGGAATCGGCATAATCAATTATTCTGTCTATAACCGATACTAAACTTTGATTTCCAAATTCTTTTACAGAAAACATAGGGGTGTCGTTTACATAGTAGGGTTTCGTTTTTCTAGTAGCTTAACGTTTCTCTAGTAAGGGTTTCGTTTATCTAGTAGGACTAAAATCTTAAATTCCGTAGGTTTTAATCAATTTTTCTCTACTAGCAAAACGCATAAAAAGAAAAATGCCCGATTTCTCGGACATATATCTTTCATTTTGAGAACATTGCTTTGTATCAAAATGTTAGTTATAAAATGGCGGAGCAAGAGCGATTCGAACGCTCGCTAGGGCATAACCCTACTACCGGTTTTCAAGACCGGACTCTTCAACCACTTGAGTATTGCTCCAGAATTTAATTAATCGCTTACTAATAAAAACGAGGCATTTGCCTCTATTATTAATAAGAAATGGTGGGCGCTATAGGGATCGAACCTATGACCTTCTGTACGTCAAACAGATGCTCTCCCAGCTGAGCTAAACGCCCAACGCTCAATTATGATATAAAATTTTTATTTTCTTGTCAATAAATTTATCACAGGATTTTTGCACTCTCAGGTTTGACCTCTTTTTGTTCAGAAAAAAATCATATCCTAATGATATTACAGTTAAATTATAGTAAAAATTGGTAGCGCTTAAATAGTGTTATTTTAGTAAGAATATGACAAATCCAGGATATTTTCGGCTTTAATCGAAAATTCTTCGAATGTGATAATTTTTGATGTGTAGTCTATTCTTTTGATTGTAAGGACTTCTTCCTTAATTTCTCCATCATCGTAATATGTGACTTTAATATCATCATTAATTTGCAAATTGGAGATGAAATAATCTAGTTCTTCCTGCTTATCTTGACTTAAAATAGGTTTCTTAACTTTGTTTTTATTTTTGATAATTTCATCGATCATGTCAAACTGACCGATTAAGGCTTTAAATGGTGCCCATTTTTTAATACCACGATCGGACATTATTCGCTATGACCTCCTATCTGTTTATTTCTGGTTAATGCGTTACTCTCTTTGAGTAGAGCATTAGCTTTTACAATTGAATTTTTACCGTATTTACTTTTAATTGCATCCATGACGGTGTTGTATTTGTACTCTTTATCGAGTTCATCAAAATCAGTGAATAGATCCATCTGCTGATACTCTCTTTCGGAGAGATTGAAAGCAAAAAGACCGATTCTTCTTATTGGTAAATCTTGGATGTAAGTTCTGTAAATCATGAGAGCGATATTTAGAATTTCGTTGTTGGAATCTGTGGGTCTTGGAAGGCTAAATTGTTTAGCAAAGCCACCTAATTCACCACTGTAAAGGATAAATAATGAGATACCTCCAGCAAGTTTTTTCTCGTGGCGGAGCTTTTCACCTAATTCTTCGACCATATCTTTAACAATCTGTTCCATCTCGATGTAGTTGTAGTCTCTCATAAGAACTTGACCAACAGAAAGCGAGCGGCTTTCTGGTGTGTATTCTGTTCCAATTAAAGCTTCATCTCTACCATAGGAGTGGTTGTAGATTTCTTCTCCGATTACACCAAATTTATTTTTTAAAAGATTATATTCACTTGCGGCAATATCTCCGATTGAATAAATTCCTAAATCATTCAATCTTTTTTCAAGTCTTGGACCAATTCCCCACATCTTTGAAAGCGGAGTTACTGGCCAAAGCTTATTAGGAATATCTTTGTATGACCACTCAGCGATGAAGTTTTTATTGTGTTTTGCTTCAATATCCATGGCACATTTTGCCATGAAGATATTTTCTCCGATTCCGCAGGTGCAGATTAAATTAGTTTTATCTTTTACATCTTTTAAGATTCTTTGAGCGTATTCAACAGCAGTGCAATCATTAATTTTTAGATAGTCTGTAACATCTAAAAATGATTCGTCGATTGAATAAGTGTGTAAATCATCCTTGGCAACATAATCTAAAAAGATAGAAACGACTTCGACAGACCTTTCCATGTATCGAGCCATTCTTGGCTTTGCGTAGATTATATTTGGAATATCTTTAGGTAATTCTTTAAGTCTTAATCTACTTGGAACACCTCTTTCTTTTAAATATGGAGTTACAGCCAAAATAATTGTGTTAGTACCTCTTTCCTTATCACAAACTACAAGTGGAGTTTTAAAAGGATCGAGACCTCTATCAACACATTCAACTGAAGCGTAGAAGGACTTTAAGTCGATGGAAAATATTGTTCTTTTCTCTTTAGTTTTCTTATTCATATCTTGTTTAAATTATAAAATTTAAAGACTTTTATAGAAAGTGGATTTAAGCAATGTTGAGTGAGTTTTTGAAATTGGAAATTGAGGTTATGTAAGACTAAATAAGTAGAAAAGTAAGATGTAAAACTTATATAGGTAGATTGAAAATTATTAATTGTTCACATGAACTATAAAGTAGTGGATAATACATTAAAAGTTTAATAATTTCAGAAACTTTTTGTATAAGCAATTTCCATTATAAACAAATAGATTGTTTCTTAATTTTACAAATAATAGCTCTTCTTTTTCTATAATTTTAGAAAAGGTATAAGCATATGGAAAATCAAAATATTACTCTGGAAACTTTAATTGAAGAATTACATAAAACAGCAACTTTAAAAACTAGGAATTTCACCGCTAAACTTAATCCAGAGAATAATCTTGATGTCATTTTAGGCTTAAAGCTTGGTGATATCAGAAAATCTGCTGCAGTAATTAAAAAAAATAAGTTAGTTATCCCTTTCTTAGAGATGAAAAACCTTCATTATTTGGAAGACATCATGCTCTATGGAATTGTCCTTTCTGATGTAAAAGATATTGAAATTGTTGATAAATATATCTTCAATTTTCTTGCTAACAACATTTCATGGTCAACAAATGATGCTGTAAACTTAACTATTTTTAAGAGATCACAAAACTATGATTATCTTTTGAACTTGTTTGAAAGAGCTCATAAAAAAGGTATTGATAATCCATATCTTTTCCGATTTATTGTCTCATCCATGATGCAAAACTTCAATGACGAAAATTTCTACGACAGTAATTTTGATTTTATTAAGGCTAATTTAAATAACACATATTATGAAAATATGATGGTTGCATGGTACATCCAAAAAGTAGCAACACGAAATATTGAATATGCTAAAAAGATGATTGTTGAGATAAATAATCCAACTGTAATTAAGATGGCAGTTCAAAAAATTAGAGACTCATTTGTCTTTACAAAAGAAGTTAAAGATGACTTTAGCAAACTAAAATTGCAGATTTTAGACAAATAGTTGGAAAATCGATGGAACTTTAATCTATTATACTTTAATTAATAATATATATATCATAAAATAAAGGGCGAATTAAAGAAGATTTATTTTCAGGGTGAGGTTTATTTCCTCAACTGGTGGTATAGTCCACGAGCTAAGGCAGATAAGGTGCAAGTCCTTAACCAACGGTAAAGTCCGGATGAAAGAAATTAAATTCTACGATGAAAGTTAATCTCTTTAATTTGAAAGAGATTTTAAAGTAACATAATTAAAAATTTCTTCAGAGGTGTTTTTATGGAACAAAAATCTTCAATTTCTTGGGAGACATACTTTATGTCTATCGCCATCCTTTCCGCCCAGAGAAGTAAAGATCCTTCCAGCAAGGTTGGCTGCGTAATTGTTGGTGAAGACCATAGAGTTCTTTCTCTTGGCTACAATGGAATGCCTTCAGGAATCGATGAAAGTCAAGTTTCATGGGAAAGAGTCAACGATGATCCTTTGATGACAAAGTACCCTTATGTTTGTCATGCTGAGTTGAATGCTATTTTAAATAGCAACCACAACTTAAAAGGTTCAACATGTTATGTCACACTTTTCCCTTGCAACGAATGTGCCAAGGCTTTGATCCAATCGGGCATCAAGAAAGTCATCTACTTGGAAGAAAAATATCCAGATTCAATTCAGGATATCGCTAGTAAGAAGCTTCTTGATTTGGCTGGAATCAAGTATGTCAAGTACGAAGGTAAAATCTTAGACGTTAAATACAAGGACTAATGGAAAATTTGACTCTCAAAGTAAAAGCTGAAGCTTTTGACAAATTGTTCAAACAAGAAAAGAAAAAAGCTAAGAAAATTAAAGTAAGTTACAAATTTAATTTTAAAAAGTATCTCTTACATTCTTTGCTCATCATCCTTTGTTTTGTCATGTGCTTATCCTTCATGATTCCAATCAACAACTATGCGGAATTGCCAATTAAAATTGTCGCATGGGTAATTTATGGCATCCTCTTTGTTGCATCTTATGTAGGTTATTTCTTATTGATGTACTTTAAAACAAGAACTGCTGAAGTTGTTAAAGACGAAAATTACATTGCTTCAGTCAGACTTGCTGATAAGTACAAAAGAGAAGTTAAACTTGCAAAGACAAGAGCAAAACTTAATAACACCAAGACTACAAATGAAGATATAATCCAAATTAAAGCAAACCTTTTTGAAGAATTTACAACTAATCATGCTTACTTTGAAAAATGAGGTAATTTATGGTAAAAAAACAAAAAAGTAAGGAACTCGAAGTAAAACCCGAGTACTCCGGCTATTCTGTCGTTTTAGAAAATCTTGCCTTTGATTACACCGACGATCAACATACCCTCAAAGACATTTCTTTGAAGATCAAGAAAGGAAGCTACATTTCCTTAATCGGTCATAACGGGTCAGGAAAATCGACTCTTGCTCGACTTATCATCGGTATTTTAGTTCAATTGAATGGTGAGATTTATATTAACGGTATCAGAATGACAGATGATTCCGTCTTGGAATTAAGAAAACATATCGGTATTGTTTTCCAAAATCCAGATAACCAATTCATCGGTAGCACCGTCAGAGATGACATAGCATTTTCACTTGAAAATTTATGTGTTGAACCAAGTAAGATGGGTCCACTTATCGAAGAATATGCTGCTAAAGTAGGCATGACTGATTTCCTTGATAAGGAACCACAAAATCTTTCTGGTGGTCAAAAACAACGTGTCGCTATCGCTGGTACACTAATTAGAAAACCAGATATTTTAATCATGGATGAATCAACTTCCATGCTCGACCCTAAAGGTAAGAATGAAATTTTCGATTTGATTCACCACATGAAAGATGAAAACCCTGACTTAACAGTTATTTCCATCACTCACGAAATCGATGAAGCTTATCGTTCCGATGAAGTTGTCGTTTTAAACGATGGAAAGGTCTTTATGCAAGGTACACCTAAAGAAGTTTTCGCTCATTATAAAGAGTTAGCAACTATCGGTTTGGATATTCCTTTCTACGACAAGTTAGCTTTAGAACTTGATAAGTATGAAATTGATATTCACGATGTCAATTCATTAGGAGGCTTAGTTGAAAAATTATGTCAATCAAATTAGAACATGTCGATTTTTACTACTCCGCTAAAACTCCTATTCAATATCAAGCTTTGCATGATGTATGTTTCGAAGTTGCATCTAAAAAGGATTTCATCGCTTTAGTAGGTAAAACTGGTTCCGGTAAATCCACATTAGTCAGTTTGCTCAACGGTTTGATTCTTCCTTCCTACGGTAAGTTAACTGTTACAAAAGAAGATGAGAATAAAACTGTATTATTCGAAATTAATAGACCTATCCAACTTGATAAGAAGGGTAGAAATCGTTTCTATAAGAACAAGAAAATTAAGAATGTGAAGAACTTAAGACAAACCGTTGGTCTTGTCTTCCAGTTCCCAGAGTACCAACTCTTTGAATCCGATGTTTTAACAGATGTCATGTATGGTCCAAAGAATTTTGGAGTCAGCAAAGAAGAAGCAGAGAAACAAGCAATCGAAGCTTTAACAATGGTTGGTATCGATAAATCTTATTATCACAGATCACCATTTGAACTCTCAGGTGGTGAAAAGAGAAAGGTTGCAATTGCTGGTATTATCGCAATGAAACCTGATTATTTAGTCTTGGACGAACCTACTGCAGGTTTGGATCCAGTCAGTGAAAACAACATGCTTGAACTTTTCAATAAGATTCATGAACAAGGTACAGCAATCATCCTTATTTCTCATAACATGGACATTGTCTTGCAATATGCAAAGAAAGTTTGTGTTATTGATGATGGAAGAATTGTTGCAACCGATACACCTTTAAATATCTTCCAAAATGAGGAGTTTTTGAAGAACTCATCAATCGACGCCCCATATGTTTTAAAAGTTGCAAATGAACTTAGAAAGAACGGGTTGAATATCGATATCAAGAAAGTTAGCGATATTCCATCTTTAGCAAGAGAGATTAAGGAGGCAAAAAATGGCTAGTATTACATTTGGTAGATATGCTAATTTCAACACTCCTATCCACAGAATTGACCCTCGTGTAAAAATCATTTTCATGATTGTCATGATGGTTGGTATTTTCTTAAATTACGCACAAGTGCCTGAAGGTGCAACTCAAGATATTATCAACTACGCAGCTTGCACAAATTTATTCATCTTAGGTATTTTCTTTATCTTCACCTTAGGCTTGATGTTAATTGGTCGAGTCAGTTTTACATCTATTTTTAGAACTATGAAAACCATGTGGTTTTTCATCTTCTTACTCCTTATTATCAATGTCTTAATTCCTTCTGGAAATACAGGTGGTGAAGAAGGTATCTTCTTCCACATGGGAAGCTTACCTATTTACTACACTGCTGTTTTCTCAACATGCTATGTTATTGCAAGACTTATTTTAGTTGTTATGATCACATCAATTGTCACATCTACAACTAAACCTATGGAACTTACATTCGGTTTGGAGTGGCTTATGCACCCATTTAAATGGATCAAAGTTCCTGTTCATGAAATCTCCATGATCATCTCATTGGCTTTAAGATTCATCCCTACTTTGATGGAAGAATCAGATAGAATTATGAAGAGTCAAGCCAGTAGAGGTGTTGACTTCAAAAATGGTAAATTGAAGGAAAAATTCAAAGCAATTGTCTCCCTGATTGTCCCATTATTCATGTCAGCCTTTTTAAGAAGTGGTGAGTTAGCCGACGCTATGGAAGCAAGAGGCTATGATCCAAGAGCTAAACGTACCCGTTTTAGAATGCTTTCTTGGAGAGTTTCTGACACATTTGTTTTAATCGGAGTTATCTTAGTTACCGCTTTGTATTCAGTTCAAGCCGGTTTCGGTTGGAACTTAATCAGCATGATGGTTATGCATTAATGAATAATTACTTGGTAAATATCACCTTTAACGGTACAGATTTTGCTGGAACTCAAATTCAACCTGGATATTCAACTATCCAGGGTTTGTTTATGCAAATTATTTCTAACTATTTGAATGAAGAAGTTAAAATTACCTGTTGTTCACGCCTTGATAAAGGTGTTCATGCTGAGAATTTCTACTTCAATTTCAAAACTGAGAAAGAGTTAGATTTCTACAGATTTCAGTACTATTTAAATAACTTTACTCCGCAATCAGTTAGAATTAACAATTTGCAAAAAGTAAAAGAAGATTTTTCTTCTAGATACCATGCAAAGAAGAAAGTGTACTGCTATAGCATTCATTTTGGTGAGAAGTTACCATTTAATTATCAAACTGTTTATCTATCCCCTTACCCACAAAAAAGAGATGTAAAAGATATAGATTTATCAATTTTCTTAGGTGAACATGATTTTAGAAATTTCTCTTCTGATGATGATGCTGAAAGCTTTGTTTCGGAGTTGGAAAGTGTTGAAATTAAGCATTTAGAGAAAGATAATATTTATCAAATTTACGTCACAGGAAAATCATTTTTCCGCTACCAAGTTCGTTATATTGCAGGAGCAATCTACGAAATGATGATAGGTAAAAAGAGCGAAGATGAAATTGAAGAAATGCTTGAAGCAACTTTATATACAAAGCATAAATTGAAACTTCCAGGTCAAGGATTGATCCTTAAGGAAGTTATCTACGATAAGGAGGATTTAGATGTTTAAAGCTAATTATCATACTCATACAAAACGCTGCAATCATGCTTGGGGTGAGGATGAAGCTTACGTTGAAGCAGCTATTGAATCTGGTTTTGATACATTAGGTTTTTCCGATCATATTATGCTTCCTGGTTTATCTCAACCTCATATGAGAGGTGAATTCTCCACCTGCCAGGATTATTACGACTCAATTAGAAGTTTAAAAGAAAAATACAAAGAAAAGATTGATATTCATCTTGGTTTTGAAGCTGAATCAATTCCAGATTACTTCCCATATTTAAGTGAATTACTTCAAAATAACATCATAGAATATTTAGTTTTAGGAAATCATTTCATGATGGATTCAAATAAAAATGTCGTCAAGATTTTCTCTCGTTGCAACTCTTCCGCCGATATTTATGACTACTTGGATTACGCAGAAAAAGCACTTAAAACAAATATGTACACCATATTTGCTCACCCAGATATCTTCTTATCAAGTATTGAAAATTTTGATAACGATTGTTTGAAAGTTAGCCAAAAACTTATTGAGTTAGCTATCAAATACAACGTTTATCTTGAACTTAACATGGGTGGCATCAGAGTTGGAAAAAAGGAGATTGGAAATCAAGTTCGATACAGATATCCAACAGATTTCTTCTTCGATTTGGTTGAAAAATATGATGTCCCTTGCCTCATTGGTGTAGATGCTCATGATCCATCTGATTTGACAAATGAAGACACATTCTTAGATGCTGCAAACATTGCGAAAAGACATCATTTAAAAATTATCGATCATATAAATTTCAAACATTTTAATAAGTAATCACACATAAAAAGCTAGCAATTTAAAGCGAAAATTACTTTAGTTGCTAGCTTTTAGTTTTTATTGATTTGTTACTTTTTCAAGATATTTTTTCTTTTTTCTAGCGAAGATAATGATGAATACAATTGAAGCAATCAGTGAAATTAAACCTGAATATGTAAGCTCAGTCAATTCATCAACTCCTGGATTACAAAGAAACATGAATATTAAACCTGAAACAACGATAAACAATATGTTCAAAATCATAAAACTCATATAGATACTAATCAATTTTTTAGATCTTGTGTTTAAGATTGAGTAGCTAAGAGTAGAAAATAAAACAATGAACAGATAGTTAAATTTGAAGATGTCATTGTATAAAAGTGAAGTTAAGCAGATTGTGACGAAAAGATCAATGAGTAGAAATAGCTTCTCTTTCTCCGATTTCTTACTGAAATTGAAATTTGCTATAAGTAATAGTGTAGCAGATATCAAAATAACTAAATTGGAGAAGAAATGGTAAAGATAATCGCCTCCATAAGAAGCATTTGAAATAATGCTTAATGATGGAATTTGTTCCCTAACTAGACCGGTTGTGAAAAAAGAGTAAACAATAAAAATTAAGGAAGCTAAGATGTTGAAAATATAGTAAATGGACTTATGGTTAGTAAGTTTACTTTCTTTTTGTGAAACATTTATCTTTTCTTTAAGCACTAAATAAAGTAAGAAAAATATTGGAAAAATACTTAAGCTGATAAAGAACTTCGATAGTTGATAAGGTAATGCTAAACTCATATGTTGTAGCCTTTGATTCCAATAACAGCATGATAATGAGGAACTTAAAAAGTAAGAAATAATTAAGAGTGCAACAATTACAAAAGTGAGTTTAATGTGATGATTAATATCACTACTGTTAAAAATGTAGATATTTTTATAAGTTCGTAACTCGTCGATAACTAAAAAAGTTAGAGGAATAAGAACTAAAAGTGAGGTACCTAATTGCATTGCATCGGAAAGCAATAATCTTTGAAATAATCCTAATACAGCTAGAATTGTGAAATAAATTTGAGATGTTTTCAGTTCATTTTTATTCAAAGCAATTATGGTATTACTACATTTAAATTCGTTGATTAGTGCTAATATTAAAGGTATTAAAGTTACTAAACTACAAACTAAAACAAGTACTAATGAGACAATTTCATCATAAAAAATATGATGAAAAATAATTGGAATGACAATTGCAAATAATAATGTAGCCGCTAATGCTTTTCTTCTACTAAAAGTTAATGCGGGGATTTTTAATTTGTTCATTTTCACCTCTTTTCTATATTTTGGCAGTTATATTCTCATTTATCTGATTTTTATTCTTCTTAAATAGACAAATTCCAAGAAGGATATCTGCAAGAATTGAAATAATAGTTAACATTACCCCAGTGTATACAATTCCTGCTAGACCAGCTTCTCTTTGCGATGTAATTAAGGTTAAAGCAGAGGCAAGAATTATGAATAAAGAATTTACAATTAGTAATGAGAAGTAGATTCTTCTAAGTTTCTTTGATGTTTTTTTGATTTGGTCTAAACTCATCATTAAATAAATCATTGAAGAATATAGATAGAGTTTATAAGTTGAACTGAAAAAGACTGAAGAAAAGATTGTAGTAATTGTTAGTATTACAAATAAAACAATTTTTTCATTTTCATTTCTATTATCTAATCCGATATTACTTGTAAGAATTAATAATGAGGAAATAAATACGACTACATAACTAATTATGTAGGCATTCATTGAAACAAAATCCAAATTATTGCTTGAAAGAAACAGTCTATATTCTTTTAAAGAATCAACAATGTAGGTATATTGTGACGAGAAAATTGAAAAAACAATTAATAATAAGGCAGCGACTATGTTAAAAACATAAAACGTTACTTTATTTTTTAAGAATTTGCTTTCATTTTTTGAATATTGAAGTTTTGTTCTTATATTCAAACTGAGTAAATATAGAATTGGAATGATACTTAAATTGAAAAAAGAGCTAGAATAATGTGAGTCCATTGCAAAACGGAATTCACCATAAGTATAATTACATTTAAATTCAGTAAAAATTGATGATAAGAAATGAACTGCTATTAGTGCAAATGTAATAAGTAAAGAAATGATGAAATGCCTTTTAATGCTGTCATCATTGTATTGATATGCTTTTTTAGTGATTCGAATTTCGTCTAAAATTAGAAAAGTAAGTGGTATGTAGATTAGCAGAGAATTAAAGGTCTGTTCCGCAGAAATTAAAAATAGTCTAGAAATTAATGCTAAACCAGCAATAATAGCCAAAAAGATATGTGATCTTTCAAGTTGGTTTCTATCGACTAAAATTAAGTTTCCACAATTTTTAAATTCATATCTTAAAACAAACATGAATGGGATGATTGTTACTAAACTGAATACGATAATTAATATGTATGTTATATAACCGAATTTGTATAAGTCAGTTTTACCTATTATTTGGTAAAAAAGAACTGGCACAATAAGGGCTATAAGCAAAATTATAGAAAGAATGATACGAGGTTTTAGATTAAGTCTCGTAATTTTTAAGTTATTCATAGTTATATATTCCTTTTCCTTATTATAGCAAGACAATTATTATTAATAAACCGCTTTCATTTTGAAAATTGGTTTCTTTTTGACCATTTAACTATTGAAAGTAAATCTACAATTTTATATCATTTATGCACATATGGGTCTGTACTTGGTTTCGACAGGTTTGAACAGGTTCTGAACGCAGTCGTTGATCACGTCATAATCAAATTAAATAATCATTGCCAAAAACAATGTTAAATTCTTCCCTACTACCTCCAACACCATGTTGGCAGCTGCTTACTAATTAGTAACGATTCAGCTCAGGGCATAGCCCGGTAGTATAACTTAACTGGTTCTTATTTATTTAATCAGTTAAGGAGAAACCTAGAATAAATCCGAATTTGAAGAGTCTTTAATTCAAGTTTGAGTATCTTATAAGACAAAAATTGTAAGAGGCGTTTACTTCTCTTGCTCTTATTCTCAGTAAACTAAACTGTAGTTGGTCATTATGAGTTCTTATTTGGACAGGAGTTCGACTCTCCTCAGATCCATTTAATTAGTATTTTCACTGGTGCGTTTGCATCAGTTTTTTTGTCCAAAAAAATTAATATAAAAAGACCACTGAGTGCGAATCAGTGAGAGAGTCCGAGTAAATTATTTTATACCGCCAAATTAAAATTATTATATAACAAAAATTATTTAAGTTAACATTAATTTAGCTCATATCCTTATACTATTATTAGAAAATATCGTGAGTGATTATTGTAGAAATAACTGAGATAAAAACGACTCTACTAAGTAGAGTCGCACCATTGATAGGGTAGTGTTTACCCCAGTTATAATATAGCAAATTAAACGCCAAGGAAACGCAAACCTTGAAAAAACATTTTTGTTTAGTTTGAAACTATTATCGAAAATCTGTACAAAGAATGAAATTAGAATATTATTTAACTCATTTGAAATAATGCCTTCTACACCATTATTAAACTAAGAAATAAAACCAATTTTACATTTTCGTATTGAATTGTTTTATTAAATTTTTCTACTAATTTCTATTCATTATTTAAGTTAAATTTCTTATGAGCATCGTTGTATAGCTCCATAATTGCATCTGGAGTAATAGAGCTTTTCATCTTCTCTAATTTTTCAACGGAACCAAGATTTTTTGCGGTTTGATAATACCAACATTTATATTGAACCATTTTTAAAGTTCGTTCCAACTCTGCAATTTGATCTTTGATTTTCTTTTCGTGGGTCTTAAAGAAATCAAGACGTAAATCAATAGTTGAATCACCCATTTTAGTCCATTCGATAAACTGCTTAATTTCTTTGATAGAAAGACCTGCTTCTTTCAAGCATTCAATAATAAAGATAACTTCAAAGTCTTGATCAGTAAATTTTCTAATTCCGTTGACTCTTTTGATCGAAGGAAGCAATCCTTCTTTATCATAATATCTAATTTGGGAGATACTTAAATTAAATTTCTCTGCAACTTCTCCTATTGAATATTCCATATGTAAACCTCATTTATCAACCTAAAGTTAGGTTTAGATTATTATAGTAAAGTTATCTATTAGTTTGTGATTTTCATAAAAAATATGAAAAAATTAACTTTTTTAAAAATTGCTTTATTTTAGGATTAAAATGCATACAAAATGTAAAAAATTCACAAACAAAATTTAATAAAAACCTAAAATTAAAGTTTTTTTATCCCATAAATTATTATGAAGGGAGATACTATCGATGAAATCTAGAGTTGATTTAATTGTAGACAAATTTATTGCTAAAACTGCAACTGAGAAAGATGTTAAAAATTTGAAATTTTGGGCTGAAGAAGGTGACGAAGAAGCTATCCTCCAAGCAGCTATCTGCATGTACAATGGTCATTTATGCGAAAAGAATGAAGAAAAGGCTATGGTATATTTTGAAAAATTATTAGATAGCAACAATGTAAAAGTTCTTGATGAAGCTTCATCTTTTTTATTCAATTTTGATGATAAAGAAAAGTTAGCACAAAAGTTACTGTACAAAGCATTGAATATCAAGATTCAAAAGAAAATAGTTGAAATGTTATAAAGCAAGAAAAAATGCGGGTAACAAGACTTGAACTTGCACTGGTTTTCCAACATGATTCTAAGTCATGCGCGTCTACCAATTCCGCCATACCCGCAGATTATTTTCTAATTAATTATTATTAGATGAATTTTGAGAATTTTGTTCAGTTTCTTGAACTGCTTCTTTATTATCTTTATTCTTTTCGGCTTCGATTGCTTCAATTTCTTTTCTGAAGAGTCGTCCGCCGTAATTTGATGTCAAAGCGGATAGAGTAACTGTGACAAGAGTTAAGCATAAAATTGTGATGCCGATAATTGAATAGATATTTGTGAAAGCTTTCTCAATGTTATTGTTGAAATAAACGCCTGTAAGAATCAAAGCAATTCCACCCAAGAAAAAGAATGAAACTAGTGAAATAAAAACTGCACTTAGTTTCTTATCCATCAAATAGACAGCAATCATAAAGCGTTTTGTTAAGCTTAAATGTTTGAAATTGTTTTTACTCATCGGGTTTTATTATAACCAATTTGAAGAATATATTTATTCAATTTATAAATGGCAAAATTAAGAAAACGTCCACAAGAGGATTCGAACCTCCGACCTACCGCTTAGGAGGCGATTGCTCTATCCAACTGAGCTATGTGGACATTTCGGAAACTATTATCTAATTTTTCTAAAAAAAGTTTAAATAAATTTTGTGAAATTTGATTTTATTTAGTATTTTGTTAATGAAAGGAGAAATATTTATTGGGTAAACACATCTTATCTTTATTTACCTGCATGGCAAGTTTATTATTTTCAGGTCATGTAGTTGAAACAAAACCTATTGAAGAAAATAAAACTGAGTATGTTCAAAGTGTGAACAAAGCTAATACTGGACCGGGATCGGTCTGTGTTGATGAGATTAAAGTTAATCCATCAAAAGATTATTGGGATAAAGACTTTGTTCCTTATGAATACTGGGATGTTAAAACTAGTGGTAAAGTAGGATTACATAAGGTTATTGATTTACCAGTATTGCCAAACGAAATCAATTCTTATATCTTCTTGTTTATTTTCGATGGTAACATTTTGGCAGAGAAACCTGAGAGTCAACAGTATTATCCTCAATTTAAACTCGAGATTAGCATGTCAGATTCAAGAGGAGCACCATTTTATCTTTTGAATTATGATTTGGGTACTAAGAATTCAACTACATCATTCTATGATTTTATTAAGAATGTTCCTGCACAGGAAAGTTCTGGACCAGGTGATATTTCTATGGCATCTTTGTACGGTTATAACGAAGATACAAACGAAACTGTTATCAGACTTGGTTTTCATAATGATCAAGCATTAAAATTTAATTACATCGATTTAACTTATGGTGACAAAATGAGTACAACCATTGTTAAAGCCGCTCATTTCTATCATTCATACACAAGATATGATAATATCTATACAAATGCTCATAATATTGAGCGTTTAGTTAGCAATTGTTCAGGTAATGAATTCATTCCAGTTAGTTCAGATAACTTAGATTTAACTTTTGAATATCAACAAGCACCAACTCTAAGTTATATTCTTCAATCTTTCTTAGCTTACGATGATGAAACTGATGTTTACACTGAAATTGAAGTCACATCAAATCCTGGAGGTTATCATCCTCTTTCAGCAGTCGGTGATTATGCAGTTAAATTGCAGACCTCTGATAAATATGACAATGCAACGTTGTTAACGTTAAATATTAAGATCAGAGACACCACTGGACCTGAGTTTAGGAATAATGGAAACTATTCATTCAAGTACTATGATTTGAACATCGAGAAGACACTGTTATCATACATGGACTGCTATGATCCAAGTGGGATTAATGAAATCAAACTTAGTGAAACTGAAGAAGAACTCCATAAAGTTGGTGTTCATAACGTCGAAGTAACTGCTACTGATATTTATGATAATCCTACAACTAAAACATTTGAAGTAACAGTTATCGATGACAAAGCACCAGTCTTTGATGGTCCAACAAACATTAAAATTTCCATGAATTCACCATATTTAATCAACGATATTATCGATATGTTTACAGCTACCGATGAAGTTGATGGTGAATGTGAAATCAACGTTATCTCTGATGATTACCATAGCGGTAATAATTCAAGAAAAATAGGCATTTACGAAATTGTTATGGGTGCAGTTGATAAATCTCATAACTTATCCTACTTCACAACAAAAGTTAATGTTGTCGATGATGATGGCCCAGCTTTATTCATGAAGCAAGGTAGTCTCATTATTGAAGAAGGTTCTAAGATTTCAAACCTTGATTTAGCAAAAAGTTTACAAGAGCAAGGTTTCTTACCTTCTGATAAAGAATATGTCACTGCTTTCAGAATTGAAGGATTTGAAATTGATGGTAAAAATCCTCTTGGTACATTCAATTTAAGACTTCAATGCAACACCAGAGAAGGTGATTTTGATATTGCAGATATTGAAGTAAGAATTGTTGAAAAGATGCAAAGCACCATCGAAAATGAAGAAAATAACAAATATTCTTCAAATGCATTTATTGCATTCTTCCAAAGAATGTTTGATTCAATTAAGAAATTCTTTGTTTCAATCTTCGGATAGAAAGGAGGTAATACCAGATAAATTAAGCTTTAAAATATAGGTAGCATCTATATTTTTTAAACCCGGTTCCACCTAAAAAATTTTAATTGTTTTTTGACTAACTATCTATTAAAATTGTGATAATTTGCGGCTATGGTGGAACTGGTATACACGATGCGTTCAGATCGCATTTTCTAAGAGTTCGAATCTCTTTAGCCGCATTTCTTCTAGGTCTATTTCGAGTGGAAGTTTTCTTCCACTCTTTTTGGAATAATTAGTCGTTGATATGTTAAAATTTGTCTATGAAAACAATGTTGAATTTTCTCAAAGAGAGAAGAAATGAAAGATTAACTTTACAAACTTTTACAGAAGTCGATAGCTTAATTTTGTCGCAATTAGTCTATTTAAACATCGAGGCTTTTGCCCCATTTTTGAGTGATGTTGAAAGTTCTTCTTTATATATTTCCAATATCAACATTGAAGAAAATTTAGATTTGTTAGTTAGCGGAACATTCTTTCCTAGTTCAAATAAACAACTTTTAAAATTGCTTAAAAATTGTTTAAGATATAAAGGCTTGAAAGTCAATTATTGGCAGAATTTAACGGACGAGGAAAAGACTATTCAATTCACTGCTTGTACCTTCTTTGTTAACGATGTTACTTATGTTTGTTTTAGAGGTACAGACTGCTCACTAATTGGCTGGGAAGAAAACTTCAACATGGCTTTGTACAAGGTTATTCCTGCTCAAGATTTAGCTGTTAAGTATCTTGATAAAGTTGGTGAGAGAATCTCCGGTCAATTGATTGTTGGTGGCCATTCAAAAGGTGGGAATCTAGCACAATTTTCCAGTGTTTTTTGCAAACAACCTATACAGAATAGAATTATTAAAGTCTACAACCATGATGGCCCTGGATTCCATTTGAATATCTTCAGCTGCGATGAGTATATTAGAATTGCTTCACGAATTGAAAAATCAATTCCATATGGTTCTTTCATCGGAAACCTATTCAACAACTTCCAACCATACAAAACTGTTAAGTGCAATTCATTTTTCCTTATCCAACATAATCCTTTTAATTGGGGTGTTAGAAATGGTAAATTCATTCAAAAGAAACACAAAGGTAAAATTACTCAGACAATTGCTAAGAGCTTAATTGAATGGGTAAATACTTTGAATATGGAAGAAAGAAATATCTTCATCCGTAAACTTTTTGAACTTTTCTACCAATCAAATATTAATAGTGTCACCGACTTTAAGAAGAAAACTATTTCTAAATTAGTCAAAATGAAGAAGGAATACGAAAAACTTCCTGAAAAGAAGATGATTGCTGAGAAACTAGGTGAACTTATCAAAGTTTTTAAGAAAAATCTACGTTTAGCTAGGCTTACTGATAAACGAGATTTAACTGTAGAATTCTTCATTCCAAATAAGTAAAAATTTGATTTCTATATTTTCCTTATATATTACGTGTGCAAGGAGGACAAATTTTCTGGTCTCCAAG
>CAJMBK010000002.1 GCA_905211645.1 uncultured Caryophanales bacterium | reverse complement strand
ACTTATAAATTGACTTTATAGTGTTTAATTTGTGTTGTAGTTTTCAGTTTTCAAAAAACAATTTTTCCGTGCTGTTTTTCGGTGACAGCGTTATTAATTATTTCAAATTTAACTTTGTTAGTCAAGTACTTTTTTAAGAAATTTTTAACTAACTTTTTTGAAAATAATTTTTAATCGCTTCTTCCGCAAAACGCTTGAATAGTTTAGCAAAAACAAAACGGAAAGCAAAGAGAAATTTACATTTTTTCTTCACTTCCCGTTAAATTTTTCTTAAGAGGGTGATTTGTGATTCTTAATTAGCAAGAATAGCCGTTAACTCTGGCTTTTTGTAAGTTAATTAAGCCTTCACTTTGGTGTCCTGACATAAAATCAAGTTGTGCTAAATGATAGTATGCGGAACCTAAACCACGATTTGCAGCAAGGATGTAGAATTTTCTTGCGATGGAATCGTTTCTAAAAACGAATTTTCCTTCGTGATAGACATTACCCAAATACTCGAGAGCTTTGGTGTAGCCTTTTCTTGCTGCGGTATCAACATAATTTAAACCTTTATGTTCATCCTTTAACTCGGAAGTGCTGTTGATGTAGAGTAAGCCAAGTTCGTAAATGGAGCTGATAGAACCAAGTTCGATAGCTTTATTCAAATAGTGTAAAGCGATTTGCTCATTTTCAGGACTTTGACTATCTCTGTGATTGAAGTAGCAACCGATATAAGTTGCTGCGTCCAAGCTACCTGCATCGGCATAGACTTTCAACTTTTCAAGTTCTTCACGATGTAAGTATTCTGGACTTCTATTAATCTTATTAATATAGCCGATAACTTTGTTGTTATCTCTATGTTTCTCTCTGATCTTGAAATCGTAGTATGTGTCATCTTTGATTTCATCGATTGAAGAGGTGAATGGTTGATAGTTAGATTTGATGATAGCTTCAGACTCTTCTCTAACTTCAGGGGCAGGTGATGAAGTCTTAGCAGTTTCAACAACCTTATTATCAACAACAGGCTTGTAATCGGAATTCAAAGCAAGTTGAGAATAATGTTCAGCAAGTTCATTCTCTTCATTTTCCTTATAGTAATTGTAGAGAAGTTTTGCTGCTTCGACATCACCTAAATTGTAGGCTAAGTCTAAGATCTTAATTGCTTCGTCAATATCTTGTTCAACATTGCCATAACCGTAGAAGTAGTAGGTACCAACCATGTAGGTTGCAGCTGCATCACCTGCTTCCTTTTCTTGAACCAAGAGATCGAATGCACGAGTTAAATATTTCTTACTTTCAACTGTGTTCTTCTTAATATCACGGTAGCCAGAACGGGTGATGATACCTAAAACATACAAACTTTTACCATGGTTATTCAAGGCATTCTTAAACAACTTGTTGATTGATCTTTCAACCTTTTTATAATTTTTTAAGTTTTCAACTGCTTCGTTATAAATAACAGTCATTTCAGCTTGATCGAGTATTTTCTTTGCCATAGTAAAAATTCTCCTTACGACCTGAACAATATTGATAATAATATATCATAATCACTTATCAAAAGTTTTAAATATATACATCAATGTTTTATGTAACTTTGGCAAGTGAAATTTGTGACATCATTGGCACATATGTCCGCTCCTCACAAATAGTTGTAAATCGGTGAAATAAATTTCATCTCGCTGAAGATAAAATAGAAGCTTACAAGGCTTATTAAAAGCATCAAACCAACTAAACTCGGAATTAAAATCTTGAGATTCACCTTTTTCTTATTTATTTGCCCCATGTGAAAGTGAATCCTCCTGGTAAAACAGCACTACCTTTCTCCGATACAAAGAAGCGATAGGCAACTGAAATTAATAAGCTTACTGCAAGAACTGCAATAACAGAAGTTAACGATATCGCCTCATTACCTTTAACCTCATCCATCTCTTCTCTAGATAATACTCTCCTCATATAAAAATCTCCTTTCACCCTATATATCGCATGAAAGGAGAAAAAATTAAAAAATATTTTTAAAATTTTTATTTTTTGTAAGATTCGAGTTCTTTGACTAGCTCTGCACGTCTTGCAACCTTTTGATCGACGACTTCCTTCTTTGCTCTGGAAGTAAAGTTTGGATTATTCAACATCTTATCTAAGAATGCAATTTCATCGTTTAAATAAGCGATACGTTTTTCGATAGCATCGTTTTCCATGGATTTATCAACATTAACCTTCAAACCGATGGAAGCAAACTTTCTTAAGCCTTCAGTATCTGCTGAAACTTTTCTAACTTCCTTAGCAAAGACTAAGTTCTTCAAGATATCAGCAATAAAATCGAATAATTCTTCATTCTCTGCAGTTAAGGATAAATCGATATCAACAGGTGAGGAGATACCTAATTTATTTTCCATCTTGAAGTTTCTAACGAACTTAACCATCTCAACAATCAAAGTTCCGATTTGAGCTTTATTCTTATCGACATTTCTTAAAATTGTTGGATATTTTTCTTCGTAGATAGAATTCAAGTGATTTGGAATGTAAGAATAGATTTCTTCAGAAATAAATGGAGCAAATGGGAAGAGCATGACTAAGATATCTTTGATAACTCTGACTAATGTTGAGTAGATGACATCTTTTCTCTTATCAGAACCATTCTTTAAATCATGTTTAACCATTTCGACGTAGTTGGAGCAGAAAACATCGTAAACGAATGCGTACAATGTTTGTGATGCCAAACCTAACTCATAGTTATCCATATTCTTTTTAACTTTCTTGATAGTTTCGTTGAAGTTGTTGAAAAGATAGTGTTCCAAAACAGTGAAATCCTTGCTGGAAAGTTTCTTGAAGTTGTAGTTATCTGGGATGGATGTGAGTAAAAATCTTGATGCGTTCCAAACTTTGTTGAGATAAACCTTAGCAAATTCAATATTTGCGGTGGAGTAGGAAATATCAAGACCTGGAGTACCACCGGTAACGATTGAATAACGTAATGAATCGCAACCGTATTTATCGATAACTTCGAATGGATCGATACCATTACCTGAAGATTTTGACATCTTCTTACCGTTAGTATCTCTGACTAAACCGTGAATAAAAACTGTCTTAAATGGCATCTTATCGGTGAAATGAACACCTTGAATACTCATTCTTGCAACCCAGAAAAAGATGATATCGTAAGCGGTGATCATAACATCAAGTGGATAGAATCTCTCGAGCAAATCTGTGCTCTCAGGCCAACCAAGGAAGGCAAAAGGAGCAAGAGCTGATGAGAACCAAGTGTCTAAAACATCTTCATCTTGTTTGTATAAATTGTTATCTAATGGAGTTTCGGAACAGACAACTTCACCAGTTTCTTTGTTGGTGTAGACAGGAATTCTATGACCCCACCAGAGTTGTCTGGAGATGCACCAATCATCAGCATCTTTAAGCCAACGTTCAAAAATCTTTGTAAATCTTGAAGGTAAGAAATGAGTTCTATCCTTGCTCTTTTGGAAGGATAAAACATCTTCGACAAGAGGTTTCATCTTGATAAACCATTGCTTGGAAAGCATTGGTTCAACAACAACGTGTGATCTTTCGGAGTGACCAACTTGGTGAACGATATCTACAATCTTAATTAAATTACCGTCGTTTTTAATCTTTTCAACGACTTTTTCTCTAGCTGCATATCTGTCAAGATTTTGATATTCTTTAGGACAATTTTCGTTCATGGTACCATCAAGATTCATTATCTTAGGCATGGCTAAATTGTGTCTTTTTGCAATTTCAAAGTCGTTTGGATCGTGAGCTGGAGTACATTTCATGACACCAGTACCAAAGGAGATGTCAACATAGATATCACCAATTAATGGTAACTTTTCTCCATTTGCAGGATTGATAACATATTCACCTTCAAGACCTTTATATCTTTCATCCTTAGGGTTAAAAACAACTGCAGTATCACCAAACATTGTCTCAGGTCTGGTGGTAGCAACTTCTAAGAACTTTTCAGGATTGTTAGCAAAGCGATATTTGAAATAATAGAACTTTCCTGGAACTTCTTTGTGTTCGATTTCAATATTTGATAATGCGGTATTAAGCTCTGGATCCCAGTTGATGATTCTTTCACCTTGATAGATTAAACCTTGGTCATAAAGAGTTTTGAAAACCTTGTTGACTGCATAATTTGCTTTCTCATCCAAGGTAAATCTTTCCTTGGTGAAATCCATGCCGATACCTAAAGCTTTCCATTGTTTATGGATGTATTCACCGTATTTTTCTTTCCATTGCCAAGAATACTCAAGGAATTTTTCTCTGCCAATTTGATATTTATCGATACCTTCAGCACGAAGTTTTTTCTCAACAACTGCTTGAGTTGCAATACCAGCATGATCCATAGCAGGAAGGAATAAAACATCGTAACCTCTCAAACGTTTGTATCTAGCAACAACGTCCAATGTGACGGTGTTTAAAGCATGACCGATATGTAAAATACCGGTGACGTTTGGTGGAGGAACAATCATTGAAAAAGGTTTTTTGTGTTTGTTTTCAGGCTTATTTGCCTCATGGTAGTGGTTTTGATCCCAGAAATCTTCCTTTCCTAATTCGACTTTCTTGGCATCATAATTTTTGTCCATTTTTATATTCATAGTTAAAACCTCCGTTAAAAAATGAAACAATTATTATCTAAGGACGGAGGTCAACCCCGCGGTACCACCTTAATTCGAAGAAAAGTCTTCGCACTCATTTAAAAATAGCTCGCAGACGACTATGACAATTTTAGTTTCGCTCTTTCCAACTTCAGCGAGCTTCTCTATAAACAAATCAAATTGTCAACCTTCTGGTCTTCGCTTGTATGATAATTTTATTAAAGTAACATCCTAAAAACAAGAAAAAACGTGCCGCATGGGCACGTATCTAATCAATCTTTTCAGAGATGATTTCTCTGACTCTAATAAAACTATTTTGATCCAAGTTTGAAACGATTAAACTTGGATAATTTGTAGTTTCAATCTCCTTTTTAACTAGGTGCAATTCCTTTTGTTTGAGCTTATCTTTTTTGGTGTAGATAACAACAAATGGAATAGCGTTTTCGGCAATTAAAGAGATAATCTGCTTGTCGTCTTGACTTAGCAAACGACGTGAATCAACTAGTACAAAACAAAGTTTACAAGTACCTTTTTGAGATTGAAAATAATCAAGCATCATATTTTCAAAATCAGCAGGTTTTTTGAAGTATCCGTACCCTGGAGCATCGATAAAATAGAATTTATCATCGATAAGAGTGTAATTTAACATTCTTGTTCTTCCAGGAGTTGAGGAAACTTTCATGAGATTTTTTCTTTGCAAAATCATATTGATAAAAGAAGATTTACCAACATTTGATTTGCCAAGAAAGAGGACTCCACTTCTATCGAAGAGGAAGTCTTTTTTCTCAGGAGCAGACTTTATAAACTTTACATTTGTAAAATTGATATTTTCCACAGTTACATTTCCTTAACAGCTGTTTTTCTAGTTCTTTTTACAGGGATTTTGATCTCTGGCTTAGCAGTTGTAGAAACATCTTTAATAGGATTATCTAAAAATGCTAATGGAATAACTTCATCTAATGTACTAACTTCTTTGATATCGATGTTATCGGTAATCTCCTTAGGAAGTTCAAGGACATCAGAGTGGTTCTCCTTAGGGCAGAGAACGGTTGTGACATGCTCTCTAACAGCAGCAAGAGTCTTTTCTCTTAAACCACCGATAGGTAAAGCATTACCACGAAGGTCAATTTCACCTGTCATTGCAACATCGTTTCTGATTCTACAACCGGTGATTGCAGATAAGATAACAAGAGCAGTGGCAATACCAGCACTTGGACCATCCTTAGGAGTTGCAGTGTCTGGGAAGTGAATATGAATATCGTTATGTGAGAAGTATTCGTTGTCGATACCAAACTTGTAGGCGTTAGTCTTCAAGTAAGTTAAAGCAGCGACGCAAGCTTCCTTCATAACATCACCAAGGTTACCGGTACGAATCAAATTACCTTTACCTGGGAAGGTGTTAACTTCAATCTTTAAAAGTTCCCCGCCGGCATCGGTGTAAGCCAAGCCGTTGACAATACCAACTTGAGAATTCTCAACTTTCTTGTCATGGTGGAAGATTTCCTTACCAAGGAATTCCTTGACGATATCAACAGTAACTTCCATGGTCAAATTCTTGTTAGCTTCAAGATACTTAACAGCGAATTTTCTCATGATAGTACCGAGTTGTCTTCTTAAAGATCTGACACCAGCTTCTCTGGTGTAGTATTCAATGATGTAGTCGATGGCTTCATCTTTGAATGTGAGGATGTCTTTAGAAACACCGTTTGCAGCGTATTCCAAATCCAAAAGGTATTCTTTAGCGATATGCATCTTCTCATCCTTTGTGTATGTGTATAAAGGAATGAGTTCAAGTCTATCACGTAAAGGAGCAGGAATCTTGGAAATATCGTTTGCAGTACAGATGAATAAAACGTTAGATAAATCAACTTCTTGACCTAAGTAGTTGTCTTGGAAACGATAATTTTGTTCAGGATCAAGAACTTCAAGCAATGCTGAAGATGGGTCACCATGGTAACCACCATCTTGCAACTTATCGACTTCGTCAAGAAGAATAACTGGGTTATTAACTTGGCAATTTAATAATGCTGTGATGATTTTACCTGGTAAAGCACCTAAATAGGTCCTTCTGTGACCACGGATTTCTGATTCATCATGAACACCACCTAATGAAATCTTAGCAAATTTTCTGCCAAGAGCTCTTGCGATTGAAATGGCTAAAGATGTCTTACCAACACCTGGAGGGCCAAATAAGCAGAGAATAGGTGATTTGAGTGAATTGGTTAATTGTTTGACAGCAAGATATTGAACGATACGATCTTTTTGCTTTTCAAGACCGTAATGATCTTCATTTAAAACCTTGATAACGGAGTTGATATCTTCGTTATCCTTGCTGGAACGATAGTATGGCAAATTGATGATGACATCCAAGTATGTCTTAATCATATTTGCTTCTTGTGAGGAACCTGGTAAACCTTGTAAACGACCAAGTTCAACTTTGATTGCTTTGAGAATGTGTGGTGGGAAGTATTCTGGATGTTCGTTGATGACTTTTTCATAAACTTCATCTGGATCATCACCATCAAATTCTTTGAGCAAGTTTTTAACTTGTTTTGCTCTTTCTCTGAGAATAAATTCTCTTTGATTCTTTTCGATAGCAGCATTAACTTTCTTTTCAATTTCAAAATCGATCTTGCTATCTTGAGCAAATCTTCCAATTTCGTTAGTTAAAATTCTGAATCTATCGACAACGTTATTCTGTTCAATCAAGGCAACTTTGTTGTCGACGGAACAGTCAATGAAAGCAGCGATGAGATATGGAATATCATCGATTAAAACGTTGCTGAAATCTGGTAAAGCTGGGAGTTGAGAATACTTGGTTCTGATATGATTATAATTTGCTTGGAATTGAGCAAGCTTATCATATTTAATAACATCTTCGTAAACTCTATCGTCAACTTTATCTTCGGTTGAACAGACAACAACTGCGTTTTCAGAATCCAAATCGAAATCGAAAAGTTTGACAATCTTGATGCCGGTGAATTCAACGTTTGTGAAGACTTCACCTCTTTCGATGTGATTGATCTTACATAAAACACCAACATTCTTGACTGCAGGTAAAATTACATCGTCAAAATCGTTGTAAACATTTGGTTTAAAACTCTTTGCGAAGACAAATTCATCACCTTCATTCAATTTAGAAAAAACATTCTTATCGTATTTTTGAGAAACTTGAATACTTTGGTTCAAGCCTGGTAATGCAATATCGTAATTGGAAGGGAAGACAATGTATTTTTTGTTTTGTACCATAATTAATCCTCCTTAATTAATCTAAAAATTCGTTATAGAATTTTCAACGGAGAATATTTTAGCACTCTTTAATCGTTATTGCTAATTAAATACTCATCCAAAAGATGTTTTCTATAATCTGAGAATAACCAACCGATTTGTTGAGCAAGATTTCTGTTGACTTCGTCTTCAGAAATTTCAGGATTAACTTCCTTGTAGTAATTTCTGATTTGGTCTTCATATTTTTCTAATGAATCCATCTTGTGATACTTAGCAACTTCTTCTCTGGAAGGTTCCTTGAAGGTTTCTGGATCAGAAGCATAAATTGCTTCTTCGATTGCTTTGATTCTTAATGGATTGTAGACATAATCGAAAATCTTTGCTTGATAGTCTTCATAGGAAAGGTTATTAATACGTAAATAATCTTCTAATGTGATACCTTTATCCAAAAGTTCTTGTCTATCTCTAGCTTCTTGAACTCTTAAGATTTCCTTGCGGATTCTTTCGTTGTCAACGATAAATGTTGTGTTGGATAAGATATTATCGTAGATTGCGGAGAGCTTCTTATTCTTGTTGATTTCAGCGATTCTCTTTTCGATGGATTCGGTAATCTTTGCTTTCAAAGCATCCAAAGTTTCGCAATCTTTGTAGTTTGTTTGGCTCTTTGCTAATTCGTCATCGATTGCAGGTAAATCCTTCTTTTCTGCAGAAACGATTTCATACTTGATTTCAAGATTGGTATTTGCAAGTTCTTCTGGCATATTATTACCAGTTTGAATATTGACTGAACCCTTATCACCAAGTTTCTTACCGATGATTTCCTCTTCTTTTTCACCTAAGAGGGATCTGTGTTCACCTAAGACTAAGTCGACGTTATCGCCTTCGTATTCTTGGTGACGGACACCGTTAATCAAAACTTGAATCTTCAAAGAGACGTGGTCACCAGCTTTGAGAGCTTCTTCAGTAGGAGTTAAAACACCTTCTGCATTTTGAATACGTTTAAGTTCTTCTTCGACTAATTTTTCATCGAACTTATCTTCGGTGTATTCAACCTTTAAACCTTTGTATTGAGCAAGTTTATCAACCTTAGGTAATAAGAGGATGGAAACATCCAATTCTGCACCATCGTTATCAAGTTTCTTAACGTTGATTGCTGGTTCAGCGTTGACAAACATGTCGTAGTAGAATTCTTTGATGATATCTTGGTTGGAGTTGATTGCTTTCAAAGCTTTTCTGATCAAACGGTTGATCAAGTTCTTATTCAATTCATCGTTGGTGATGAATTTAACAGCAACTTCTGCTGGAACGTGGCCAGGTCTGTAACCTTTGATTTTAAGCTTGGATGCTAATTCTTCCAAACTTGCCTTAGAATATCTATCGAGTTCTTTGGCATCGAATTTACAATTGACAATACTATGACCTAAATTGTCCTTTTTATTACTTAATTCCATAATATATCTCCTTCTAAATCAGTAATTATTATCTTGTCTTTCAATATTAACTTTATTCTTTTTCATGTAAGCGGAACTGATATCATCGCTAGAAAAGCCCATAAATGAAGCAACTCTAGCAAGAAGTGACCAACAGTAAAGAAGATGGGTGATATCCAAACTGTCGACATCGATATCAAGATAGGCTCTGTTCAATCTAAGAAGCAATTCTGTTAAAGAGTGATCTTTAACTTCTTCGATGGCGATGGAAAGATTATTTAATCCTGCTGAGTAGGTGAATACAAGAAGGAAATGAACCATATCTACGTATTCATCGAGCATGACTGATTTTTCTTCCATACCCTTATTTGACCAGATTTTAAAGCACCTTGTGGTGTTAGCAAATTCACCCAATTCAACGCATAAAGCTAACTTTAAATTGGTTAAACGATATGATTGATCGATGAATGCTTCTGGATGATGCTCTTTGATATATTCATCCAACTTGATTTGCTCCTTGATCAAAGGAGTCAAATCAAGTGAAGATTGAGTGTTAGTCATTTTTTGTTGTCCTTTTTGTTGAAATGATAGTGGTATATGTACTTCTCTTAGTTAATTTGAGAGGTTCAAGATGCCAGATATCCTTGTTGTACTCGTTGATTGTTCTATCGGAGGAGAAATAGCCAAAGTTTGCAATGTTGATCAAACATTTTCTAGCCCATTCCTTTTGATCCAAGTAGGCATTTTCAATTTGTTTGCAGCTCTTAAGGTAGCTTGGTAAGTCCAAAAGGATGAAGTATTCATCGTTACGGTACATGATTTCATCAAAGATCATTCTGAATTGATCGTAATTTGGTGAGAAGGTACCATCGATTAAACTATCCATGATTTCCTTGATTCTTAAATCGGAATTGTAGACATTCCAAGGTGAGTAGCTGTTTTCGTATCTGATCTTATCAAGTTCTGGTTCTGTCTTACCGAAAATAAAGCAGTTTTCTGGACCAACAAGTTGACTGATTTCAACGTTAGCACCATCTAAGGTACCTAATGTGATTGCACCGTTACCCATGAATTTCATGTTGGAAGTACCGGATGCTTCTTTACCTGCAGTGGAGATTTGTTCGGAAACATCTGATGCAGGAATGATAACTTCAGCCTTGCTAACGCCGTAGTTTTCAATAAAGACAACCTTCATATACTTGTTGATTTCAGGGTCGTTATTGACCTTATTTGCAACTGCTAAGATAAGTTCAATAATCTTCTTTGCAAAGACGTAGCTTGGAGCAGCTTTTGCTGCGAAGATAAATGTTCTAGGATAGATTCTGAAGGATGAATCTGTCTTTAATCTCTTATATAAGTGGATAATACGGAAAACGTTCATCAATTGACGCTTATAAGCGTGTAAACGTTTGATTTGTGAGTCAAAGATTGAATCGATATCAAGATCGAGATTATTCTCTTTCTTAACTAAATCGATGAGTCTTTGCTTGTTGTGACGTTTGATTTCGATGAGTTTATTTAAAACTTCTTCATCATCTTTGTATGCGAGTAATTTCTTAAGGTTATCTGGTTTCTTAATCCAGGATTCACCAATTAATGATGTAATAAGTGAAGCAAGTTCTGGATTGGAAGCAAGTAACCAACGTCTGTGGGTGACACCGTTAGTCTTGTTATTGAATTTTTCAGGATACATCTTATATAAAGAAGCAAAAGTTTGTTTCTTTAAAATTTCAGTATGTAATCCAGCAACACCATTGACTGAGAAACAGACGTGAATGGCGATTTGACACATTTGAACCATGCCGTCTTTGATGATGAGTGAGTTGTTGATTGTAGCATCATCATAGTGGTTATTTCTCATCTTGATGATCATTCTACGGTTGATTTCTTCGATGATCATATAGATTCTAGGGAAGAGTTGGATGATGTAGTTGACAGGCCATTTTTCAAGAGCTTCTGGCATGACGGTGTGGTTTGTGAATGCGAAGCATCTTTCACAGATTGAGTATGCTTCATCCCAACCCATCTTGTGTTCATCCATCAAAAGTCTCATGAGTTCTGGAATAGCAAGAATTGGGTGAGTATCATTTAATTGGAAAACATAGTGCTCTGGTAAGTTTTCAAATGTGTGGTAGACGGAATAGTGTCTTCTAAGCATTGATTGCATACCAGCGGAGACTAAGAAATATTGTTGTCTCAATCTTAATAATTTACCATGTTCTGTGGAATCATCTGGGTATAAACCGTGTGTTAATTCCTTAACAAATTGTAAGTAGTTTGTGAAATCCTGGTTATTTGGTAAGTATTCGTTACTTGGTTCAGCTGCCCATAATCTTAAGGTGTTGGTAACACCATTTTTGTAACCGACGACTGAAACATCATAAGGAATAGCAAGAACGTGCAAGGCATTGACAGTTCTGCTTCTGACGCAGTTATCTGTTGGGTCGATGTAAGTTTCTGCGTTACCGTAGAATAAAACTTCGACGCTGTGTTTTGGCTTTCTTGTTTCCCAAGCATAACCATTTAATAACCATTGATCTGGTAACTCTTCCTGGTGACCGGATTTGATTCTTTGTCTGAAGAAACCGTAGTCGTAACGGATGCAGTTACCGTGACCAGCAAAACCTAAAGAAGCGATTGAGTCGATAAAACATGCTGCTAAACGACCTAAACCACCATTACCTAAACCAGCATCTGCTTCCTCATCTTCCAATTTTTCTAAGTCTAAACCGAGGTCTTCCAAACCTTCTTTAACAAGGTTGTAGATACCTAAGTTGATGAGATTGGAAGTCAATAAACGACCGATCAAGAATTCCATGGAGAAATAAAGTAATTGTTTATTTCCATGATGATTGACGAAATCTTTACATGTTTTAGATTCAGCATTTTCGAATTCTCTAACCATGCTACCTAAAATTTCATAGGCTTCCTCGATATGAAGAGAATTTAAATCTCTTCCGTAGGTTGTGACTGCACGACGTAAGAATTCGTTTTTGAATTTTTCTTTGTCGGCAAAATAATTAACAATAATTTTCTTTTCCATAATAAATCTGTGTCTAAATGTTTCCTTTCGTGTAATTTAATTGCTAATTACCCTTTTTCCCCATCTTTTTTGCCTTTTTGGCAGGATCTTCTGTTTCAAGAACATTCATTTTATCATTTTCAGATAAATCATTTAAGCTAGGACTTTCCCTGTTAGGATTGACATATCTTAAATATATACCGGCGAAAGAACCGATCATCAATGAGATTCTATTTGGTTGGTTATGCAATGGAATCTTTGATGTAGTAAGTGGCAAACCGTTGTAGTGGTTCCAACCACCGTAGACATCCTTATCAGTATTGATAATTTCCTCATAAGTACCCTCGTAAGGAACACCGATATCGTAACTGGAGTAGAAGTTAGGTGTCATGTTGAAGATAAAGATCAAACATTCACCATCAACTTCACGTTTAAAAACAAAGATAGATTGGTCAGCGTTATCTGCCATGATCCAGGAGAAATGCTCGCTGGAATACTCCTCTTTGTGCATTGCGACGTGACTTCTATAAACAAGGTTGAGGTCACGGATCAAGCGGGAAACACCGCTATGTTTAGGGAACTTTTGCAATTCCCAAGGGAGTGATTTATTTTCATTCCACTCATCCCATGAAGCAAGTTCGTTGCCCATGAAGTTCAATTTCTTACCTGGATGAGCAAATTGGTAAGCATACAAATTGCAGACTTGAGCAAACTTATTGTCGTAGTTATCACCAAACATCTTGTTCAAGACTGTGCCTTTTCCGTAGACGACTTCATCGTGAGAAAGTGGTAATAAGAAATTCTCAGAATAGAAGTAAGCCATGGAGAAGGTGAGTTGGTTGTGGATGTATTTTCTATAGATTGGATCCTTTTGGTAATACTTCAAGGTATCGTTCATCCAACCTAAATCCCACTTGTAATCGAATAACAAGCCACCAGCAAAGCCTTTGGTAACTTGACCGTATGCAGAGCTATCCTCGGCAATCATCATAATGTCATCATGTGCTTCGTGAATCTTGTAATTCAATCTCTTGACGAAATCAACACCACCTTGGTTGACACCTCTATCGGAGTTGCCATCGTAGTAGATGACGTTGCTGATTGCGTCCATTCTGATACCATCGACGTGGAATTTTTCAATCCACATGTTGATGGAGCTCATCAAGAAACTTCTGACAGGATCTTTACCTAAATCGAAGTTCTTTGTACCCCATTGAGAATATTCATTATCATTGTTGTATTCATAAACTGCGGAACCATCAAAACGTGATAAACCGTAGTTATCAACTGCGAAGTGAACAGGAACAAAATCCAAAATAACACCGATACCATTTTGGTGTAAAACATCGATAAGGTGCATGAATTGGAAAGGATTTCCGTATCTTGAGTCAGTTGCGTAGTAACCGACAACTTGATAACCCCAGGAACCATCGAATGGATATTGGGTGACAGGCATGAATTCAACGTGAGTAAATCCCATCTCTTTAACATACTTAACAAGTGCAGGAGCGATCTCTTCGCAGGAGAGGAAACGACCTGAATTGTCATTTGCTTTACCAAGCCAGGAGCCTAAATGAATCTCATAGATTGAGACAGCTTTATCGAAATTACGATCTCTTTGCTTGAGCCATTCTTCATCGTGGTAGACAAAGCCTTCCAAATTGAAGGTTCTGGTGCAGCTTCCAGGACGTAATTCGAAAAGATAACCGCATGGATCGGCTTTATCGATCCAGTTACCTTCTTGAGTTTGAATGTGGAATTTATAAGATTGATATTCCTTGACATCTGGAATGAAAAGTTCATATAAGCCAGCATAGTGAACTTTTTCCATCTTGGATTTTGAATTTAAATCCCAATCGTTAAATTCACCGATGACATGAACTTCTCTTGCCATTGGAGCATAAACTCTAAAAATAGCGCCACGTTTTTTATTTTTGGTGATAAAATGACAACCTAGATACTTGTAAGCATCGATTGACTCACCCATAAGATAATAATCAAACCAACTGTAATCCATTCTCTCTAATCTCCTTTAAAGTGTCTCTCCGTAAATAGAAATTATATTTTCTGTTGTAATCTTATCTTTGTATGATGTATTTACTAATTTCGTGCTGATTTCTGCAGCAATTTCTTTGATAGTGTTATCGTCAAGGCTGACATTTTCAACTGTTTTATCAATTTTAAGTGTCTCAAGTAAATTCTCAATCAAAGCGATAAATTTCTCTAATGCTTGATTTGGTGAGAAACGGTAGATATCGACACCAAATAGAATTGCTACATCAAGTAATTTTCTTTCGTAAACTTCTGAAAGTGTGGCAAGAACATGTGGAAGTAAGATTGCCTCGAAATGAGGAATATTAACTTCAACCTTCTTGTTGACTTCAAGAGTCATCAGTCGAATCAAACTAGCCTGATCTTTTGGAGTGGCTAGTCCAATTAGGTAGCTTGCTTGGAAGAGTTTTTCCAAAGCAATATAGTCATTTGGGTTATTGAAACAATCGAGTAAACTCGCCTGAATTAAACTTATTCCATTCAAAGCGAATATCGAAGTCACAAGGTTTGTGTCTGAAGCAAGATAAGCTTCAATTCCTTCAGCAAGAAGTTTAACTCCGTTTAATGCAATCTCTCCGATGGTGCTTGCCGAAAAAACAGACACATCTATAAAAGTCGCATAAGGAACAATCTCTTCATTTGCTGAAACAACATACTCTCTGGTAATCTCATCAAACACTGTAAAACAAGTGTTTGTTATGGAACCGGAATCAAAGTTTGTTGGAATAGCAAAGATTTTAACTTTATTTCTTAAACCTGAATTTGTAAGTTCACTTGCGGAAGTGATACTTGGATTTGATGATAATAATCCAGTAACTTTTGCTAAATCGATAACATTTGTACCACCGAGACAAATGATCGAATCGCATCCTTCAGATGAATATTTTTCAAGCGAAACCAAACAAGTTTTAAAAGAAATATTGATATCAACATCATTGAAAACTGAGTAAGCGATATTGAAATCGGAAAGTAACTTTTTCACCCTGGAAAAAGATTCCAAATTTTGGATAACTCTATCAGTTAAAATCAATGGATGGGTACAGGAATTTAATTTTAATTCTTTAGCCAAATCAGAGAAACAGTTGCCACCAAAGTAGCTACGACTATTAAAAATCATCTCACTCATTGAAAATCTCCGTTTTTCATTGATATATTATATATAAAACATGATATTTTTTGAGAGAATATAATGAAAATTTTAAATATCTATAAATATTGAAAAAATCTTGATTTTTTTGATAATAAGTTATGGATAAAATTTGAATTTTAGGAGGACTTTAATGAGAAAAATTGTTATTGTTGGCGATGGCAACATCGGCAGCCAAGTAGCCTACACTTTATATTTGAAAAATAACGTCGATGAACTTGTCATCGTCGATAGAAATAAGGAAAAATCTTTAGGTGATGTCATCGATTTAGAGCATGGTTTAAGCTTAGTTGGTGATATCAAATGCGTCAATGGTGAATACTCTGACTGCAAAGATGCTTCACTTATTATCATGACACTTTCCATCTCGTCAAAAGCTTTGACAAATAGAACAGATTTATTAGAAGGCAACTTACATTTATTTAAAGAAGTTTTATCTCAAATTAAGCCATATATCAACGAAAATACAAAGTTTTTAATCATCTCAAATCCTTGTGATGTCTTGGCTTACTTCACTATGAAATTCTTGAATCTCAATCCAAACAACGTCTTCTCTGCAGGTACTGTTTTGGATAGTTCCAGATTCGTTTATTTCTTGAATCAATTAGATGCAACTAACTCACATACAAGTAAAGGTATGATTATCGGTGAACATGGTGAAACTTCAGTTCCACTTTACTCCGAAGCAACAATAGGTGAAATTCCTTTCTACGAGTACGTTGACAAAAATGGTGAGCAAATCGACACCATCGATATGCAAAGATACATGAATAATTCCGGTTTCGAAATTACTCAAAAGAAAGGTAGCACCAACTTTGCTACCGCCGTTGCAGTCAATAAGATTGTCGAGAATTTATTAAATGGAAAAGAAGATGTACTTCCTATGTCAGTCTACATGAAAGACTCACCCTACTTTGCTGGTGAATACTTCATGTCCTTACCTGTTAAATATGTAGACAACAAAGTTATCTTCACCGAATTCGGTTTTGATGAAAAAGAGAAGGAATTCCTTAATAAGAGCAAGGCATCTTTAATAGGTTTCTGCCAAATCTGCGACAAGTTCATCGCTGAAAATAAATAAATTTTCATTTTATATGTTTAAAGTTTGAATAAAGAACTTTATATTACTAAAATTATTGATGAAGAAATTTAATTCAAAAGGGAGAATTTTAATATGTTCAAAATAATGTCAGTCAATGCTGGAAGTTCAACATTGAAATTCAAATTGTTCGAGATGCCATCTCAAAAAGTTTTAACTTCAGGTATTGCTGAAAGAATTGGTCAACCTACTGGTTGCTTCAAGATTAAAGATTTAAATGGTGAAACACATTCAATGGAATTACCTATTGAAAATCACTCCAAAGCAGTTGATTTACTTTTAAAGGGTTTAATTGAACACCATATCATCAAAGATTTACATGAGATTGCTGGTATCGGTCACCGTGTCGTTCAAGGTGGTAAATACTTCTCAGATTCCCACATTGTCGATGCTGAAACTGAAGCAAGAATTGAAGAGCTCATTCCACTTGCTCCATTACACAACGCTGCTCACTTAGTCGGTATCCGTGCTTTCAAAGAAGCTTTACCAAATTGCCCTAATGTTGTTGTTTTCGATACTGCATTCCATCAAACAATGGCATTATCTGAAAAGTTATATCCAATTCCTTATGAAGATTCAGTTAACTATGACATCTACAAATATGGTGCTCATGGTACCTCTCATAAGTACCTTTCTCAAAAAGCAATCAACACTTATTTGAAAGGTAAAACACATACAAATATCATCACCATGCACATCGGTTCCGGTGCATCCTTATGTGCAATTAAAGATGGTAAGTGCGTTGATACCTCCATGGGTTTAACTCCTTTAGCTGGTATCATGATGTCAACTCGTTGTGGTGATGTCGATCCATCAATCATGACTTACTACATGAAAAAATCCGGTAAGACCGCCGAAGAAATCTATGACATCTACAACAAGAAATCCGGTTTATTAGGTGTTTCAGGTATCTCCCCAGATACACGTGATATCGAAAAGGCAATCTTAGTTGATCATAACGAAAGAGCAGAACTTGCCTGCCAAATGTACACATCAAGAATTGCAAAATATGTCGGTCAATACTTTGTTGAACTCGGCCATGTTGACATGCTTGTTTTTTCCGCAGGTGTTTATGAAAATTCTCCATACTTCAGAAAACGTTTAGTTGAATACTTGGCTGAACCTTTAGGTCTTGAACTTGATGAAGAAGCAAATAACAAAGCTTATGGTGGTAAAGAAGTCGTCATTTCAACTCCTAAATCCAAGATTCCTATGGTCGTCATCCCAACAGACGAAGAATTGATGATCTGCTTAGATACAGTTAGAATCGCAAACATTAAAGATGAGTAAATTAAAGAGCAAAATTATTAAAAGTGTTATTGCAAGTTCTCTTCCACTAACACTTTTGTCTTGCTCTAATGAACTCGATAAACCAAATATTTACAAAGTTGATGATATTTCTAGTGTAGTTAGATTGGAGTATAGTGATAGCTCTAAAAACTACACTATCAAATATCATTTTTTCAATTCCACTTTTGTTTTACTTGTCACTGATAATGAAACTATCATCAACACCGTAAATAGTTACATCAAAGATACAAACGCTTTGATTTACTACATGGATTATTCATCTTACAACAATTTCATAGAGCATGAGATGTACGGAAATTTCAAAAATAGATTTCCAAGTTTCACTACCCCAAGTAACGATATCGGAAATGTTTTATTCATCAATAAAGCTAACCTTTTTAAAAATCAAAAAATCAGTACTAACTACGCTAAAGATAACATCAAAAAACTTGTAGAAGAAAATGGTAATCTCACCAATTTCTACTACATGAATGTTGATATTAATTACAAAGATAAAGATAGTTTCGTCGTAGAAAATGATTATTCAAATATCAAAATTATCTACGATAGTTTGGAAACAGAAAAATTGGATGATAGTTATTTCTTCTCTAAATTGGATCCAAATAAAGTTAGTTATGTTTACTTTTTAAGAAAGACTTGCGGAGACTGCGAAGCTTTCACTTCCAAAGTCATCAATCCCTATTTCAAAGAGCATCCAGATAAGAAATTATACTTATTCGACTTATTTATCTTTGAAAATTACAAAGATGACACTTCAGTTGAACATTACAATAAATCAAGAGAATTTGTTAAGTCAGATAATCTTGAAATTAAGTCAAGATTTAAATATAACAACTTTGATGAAACTGGAAAACTTGTTTCTACAAATGAGACATATGACTTCCGTTTTCCAACACTAATTACCTACAAAGATGGTAAAAGAACTTCTGAAGAAGATATTATCATTTACTCAAATGATACAATCTCAAATTCAAATAGTTCTTACTACGTCTCTCAATCATTCTACTCGACTGATATGAGTAAATTTATCTCAAATAGTGAGAATAATACTAAAGAAAGTCTTCAGGAATTTGAGAAAGAAAAAACTATAGAATTTTTAAATAAATATTAAAATATATAGCATGAAAAATAAAAAACTTAAATTATTACTCTCAATTTTTACTTTGCTTCCATGTTTTGGAGCTTCTTCTTGCATAATCGCAGATAAACCTAGAATTTTTAAATTCGATTATTCTGCTTATTATGAAGAAGGTAAAACATATTCAGATTATGAAAACTCCATTTCTTTCACAGAAGCAGATGGTTACAATAGACTAATTGATTACAAGCATGATTTCATCATCTTTATAGAGAATCCTGATTGTCTTTGTGCCAAAGCTTTAAGAGAAGCAAAATATAAACTTGGTGAAAAAGAGATTTTAAATTACACCATTGATTATCGTGTCTTTGAAAATTCCTTATCAAAGAAATTCAATTACATCGTCGAAACTACTCCTGCAATGCTTTTATATAACGACGGAAATTTATACAAATCATTCGAATACGATAGTAACAGAAAGATGTTTGAAGATAATTCTGGTGAATTACTCTACGAAACAATTAAATCTCGTACCACTTTGGAAGAACAATATTATCAAGCTCCAGTTTCATTTAAAACTGCTGTTAACTATCCAAATGGTCAAGGCTTTACTTTCACTGGTAGAATTGACGATGTAAATACTTCTTCAATTTATAGATCAAGCGGTAAAGGTGGTTTCTTAGTTCTTGTTGATGAAAGAGATTTTGCTTCAATGGTTCTTCTCTATCAGGAAGTTAGTCTTTTATACAGTGGCTACAATACTTCTTTACTTGAAAATGAATTCAGAGTCGGTTTCTACAACTCACTTTTATCCGATCCAACAAATTCGGGTGTTTTAAGTGGTGTTGTCGATATAACCAAAGATCTTGATTACCATTTAAACACTCATCAAAGACCTAATTACACCGTCGATGAAGAAGGTAAATATGAGTACTACTACAAACCAATTTGTTATGCATATAAAAAAGATGGTAAGTTTGTTGCAACTACTGAATTCAATAACTATGAAGAATTGTTAGTCTTCGTTGATAAATACAAAAATAGTAAATAAACAAATTAAATTAGAGTTCCTAGTGCCATGAAAATGGCACTTTTTCATAAATAATTTTTGATAACTTAAAAGCTTCAAAGTTATATAAAATTGTAAAATTTAGAAAAGAATTTAGGAGAATAAACATGGCTATTACGATTAATATTTACTACACAGGTAAAAATGGTAGTGCTAAAGAATTTGCTAAAGAAATGACAGAAACTGGAGTTGTTTCTGCAATTAGAAACGAACCAGGAAATCTTAAATATGAATAATACTTTTCATATGAAGATCCTGAAACAGTTCTTTTAATTGATAGATGGGTAAATCAAAAAGCACTTGATATTCACCATCATTCTCCGATGATGAATAAAATTACTGAACTTAGAAATAAATATGATTTAACAATGGTTGTTGAAAGATTTGTCGATGATAACAATATCCAAACAACCGACGACAAATACATCAGAAAATAACAAAAAATCCACTTAATTCCTATTACAGAACTAAGTGGAAGCATTCTTTATTGAATTATTAGAAGAAGATTATTATCTATTTTTACTTGCTGTTTCAGCTGCTAAGATTGGTAAGAATTCATCGTAGGTACCGATGTAATCGATGTAACTACCATTATCTTTGATGTAGATAATTCTATTTGCAATGGTGTTTAAAAACTCATGGTCATGTGATGAGAAGAGTAAAACGCCTTTGTAGTTAACAAGACCTCTGTTAAGTGATTCAATAGATTCCAAATCAAGATGGTTTGTAGGATCGTCGAAAAACATAACATTACCTGGATGAAGTTGTAATCTAGTGAGTTTCAATCTAACTTTTTCACCACCAGAGAGAACCTTAACTTGCTTCAAGGCTTCATCTTGGGAGAAAAGCATTCTACCTAAATAACTTCTGATGTAACTATCAAGAGTTTCAGAAGAATAAGGTCTTAAATAGTCAACTAAGGTTTCTTCAACATCGTCGAATTCAGCAAGTGAAGAGGAGAAATATTCCTTTTCAACTGTGATACCGAATTTGTAGCTACCGCTATCTGCTTCTTTTCTACCGTTTAAAATTTCAAAAAGATTGGTGATAGCAAGTTGATTTGAAGAGATGAAGGCAACTTTGTCAGTGTTATTTAAAACAAATGATAAATTGTTGAAGAAACCGTTCAAAGTTAAATTCTCAACAAATAAAACATCCTTACCTAATTCTCTGTCGTACTTAAAATCAACCCATGGATATCTTCTTGAACTTGGTTTCAAATCATCAAGAGTAATCTTTTCAAGAAGTTTCTTTCTTGAAGTTGCTTGTCTTGATTTAGAAGCGTTAGCAGAGAATCTTGCGATAAATTCTTGCAACTCTTTGATCTTTTGCTCTTTCTTAGCATTTTGATCTTTTGCTTGTTTTTGCATGAGTTGAGAAGATTGATACCAGAAATCGTAGTTACCAACGAAAAGATTAATTTGATTGTAGTCAACATCAAGAATCTTGGTACAAACTTTATTTAAGAAATATCTATCGTGTGAAACAATCAAAATGGTATTTTCAAAATCCGCTAAGAAATCTTCAAGCCATGCAGCAGCAACAGGATCAAGGTCATTGGTAGGCTCGTCCAAAACCAAGATATCTGGGTTACCAAAGAGAGCTTGAGCAAGTAAAACTTTAACTCTTAAACTCTTATCCAGATCTTTGACAAGCATGGTGTGATATTTCTCAGGAACACCTAAGTTATTGAGTAAGTTAGTTGCCTCAGTTTCAGCATCCCAACCGTTCATTTCAGCGAATTCATTTTCAAGTTCACCAGCTTTGATACCATCTTCTTCAGTGAAATCTTCCTTGGCATAGAGAGCATCTTTTTCATCCATAATTTCAACAAGACGCTTATTACCAAGTAAAACTGTTCTTAAAACTTGAACATCGTTGAATTTTTCATGGTTCTGATTTAAAACTGACATTCTTTCAGTTTTATCGAGTTCAACAGAACCAGTTGTTGGCTCTAATGCTCCAGTAACAATTCTTAAAAATGTAGATTTACCAGCACCATTTGCGCCGATAATACCGTAGCAGTCACCTTTATTGAAAGTTAAATTAACATCTTTAAATAATGTTCTGCCACCAAATTGCATCGATAAATTTGTAACTTTTAACATTCCTATTAAGCCTCATCAATTGCTTTGATCAATGCAGGAAGTTCATCTAAGGAGTTGATGGAACCACCAGCAGCAAAGTCATGTCCGCCACCATTGAATTTCATCATGGTTGGACCGATAACTTTCTTGTTGGAACGTGCAGAAACTCTGTATCTTGCACCTTCCTTACCTGTTTCAGTGATTGAAAGACATGCCATGACACCTTCAACATTTCTGAAATCGGATAAAACTAAATTACCTTCATTTGCAGAGATTTTAAGTTCATCCATAATCTCTTTAGGTAAAACGTAGTAGAAAGTACCTTTTTCAGATAACTTGTAGTGGTTGTAGACATACTTCTTGAATTCAATCATTCTAAAGGATGATTTGTACATGTTGTTGTAGATTTCGTTATGATCAATTCCTGTTGCTAAGAGTTCTGCAGCAATCTTTAGTGTGCTTGGAGAAACATCTGGGTAAAGGAATCTACCAGTATCACCAACAATACCGATATACAAATATCTTGCGAGTTCTTTATTAATCTTATATTTTCTTGGTAATGAGTAAACAAACAAAGCGATAATTTCTGAACATGAAGAAATTTGATCGTAAACGATGTTGTAATTACCAAAAGGTTCATGATTTGGATGGTGATCAAATTTAATAACTGTTGCAGCATCAGCAAAGTGCTCTTCGCTAACTCTAGCAGAGTTACCGGTGTCGCAGCAGATTGCTAAGAAATTGTTCTTATTGTTTTGATACCAGGAATCATCTAAATGTTCTGGTTCTGGGAATAAATCTGGGACAAATGTTTGGTGAGATTCACCAACATAGTGAACTTCTTTCTCAGGAAAATTAAGCTTTAACCATGTTGCAAGACCCATTTGAGAACCAAAGGCATCAAAATCAGGGGAAACGTGACGATAAACAACAATTTTATCGTATTCTTTGATGAGTTTTAATGCTTGTTTAAACTCATCGTACATCTTTCTATAATCAACTTTTTCCATTTAAATTTCCTCTCTTATTACTTATTCACGAATGAAAAATATAATCCAACAAATAAAATAATCAAAAATACAATAATTAGCAAAATTCCTAAAATTGTATAAACGATTTTTCTGTCTACCGGATTCTTCATAGAAGGTTTAGGTAAATCATCATTTCTTTCTTCTAAATCTCTATCTCTTAATGGATCAAACATATAAACCTCCATATAATATTTTATCATAGTAATATATATTAAATTAGACACTCGCTTGCAAATAAGCTAACTTTATAGCTCAACTCTCCTTGAAAATTAGCTGAAATTCCTTCATTTTATTCTTGCAATAGAGATACATAATTTATAAAATATTAAAGCTTGGTCCGGTAACTCAGCCTGGACTAGAGTAGCAGGGTCCGAATCTGCGTGTCATAGGTTCAAATCCTATCCGGACCAAATCTAATAAAAATGGCGCTGTAGCTCAGCCGGATTAGAGCAACAGCCTTCTAAGCTGTGGGTCAGCCGTTCGAGTCGGCTCAGCGTCACCATCTTTATTAAAATTAACCAGGTACTTAAATAAGTATCGTGAAGAACAAATAATACAGCTCGGCAAAACCGGGCATTTTTTATGTTTAAAATAAAAACAACTTACTCTCTTATAGAATAAGTTGTAAATGATAAATACCGATTTATTTTTCAAGTAAATTTTGTAAGATTAAGTCAGTTTCTGTGATTAAGCCAAGCAATCTACCGTTAATTGTACCATCATCAGTGATAAAGATTGCACAAACTCTTTTCTCATGTTTATTTTTCTTTTTCATCTTCATTATTGCATCATACATTGAAGCTTCTTTATCGACGAATAGATAAAATTCAGATGAGTGAGAATGTAAATCGCAGTATGTCTTGAAATCTGCAACAGTGTAGGTGTCATCATCTAAAGTTAAACTACCAACTTTGGAATAAGCTTCAAAGAAAGTTGTTCTTGAGAAAACACCTTTAACAACACCGTTAACTAAAATTGGTAAATGGGATAAAGAGTACTTAACCATCAAGCGACAGACTTCGGAAATTGGTGTTCCGTAGTTGATGGAAACAATATCCTTAGTTGATAAATCGTAGCAATTGTAAGGATGAATGATAAGATTTGAAATCTTGATAAACTTATTTAAAAACTCATCAGTTGGCATACAAACATCTTTTCTATGGCTCAACATATTTCTTAAATCAGAAGCAGTTTTTAAAAAATCGAAGATGTTATTATCAGCAATAACTGGGTTCAAATTGTCAAAGTGAACCTTATTTAAAGCACGAGAAAATGAAACATAATCATCGTTTAATTTGGAGATGGAAACAACATATGCTTCAAGCTCTTTAAAAGCATCTAAAAACTCTTCGTCATTAGGTCTAGTAGGAGAATTTTCTTGAATAGGTTCCATATTTTTCACCTCTTTATTTGTATTATTTTAAACCATTTAAAGCGTTGGAATAACTTTGAAGAAAACTTTTTTCAACACCACCAACACCTAGTAAAGTTCCACCAAATCTTCTAGCAATTAGTACTGCCATATTCTGATCATTTCTTTTTTGCATTGCAAATAAGATTTTCTTTGCGGATGAGCCAACTTCTCTATCTTCATTAGCTACTTCTTTATTTTCAAAACGTGCGGCAATGATAATATGCCTTGCATCCTTATACTCTTTTTTCATGAACTCTTTAAACAGATCCAAATCTTCGAATTTTTCCATCTTAAAAATATAGCAATAGAATTTGCTCTTTTTTAATTCGTAAAATCCGGTGTTTAAAATATGGTTTTGAACATATATAATATTTGTGTCTAAGATATTTTTATTGTGCATAGTTATACTTTATATGATATTTAGTATAGCAATTTCCTATAATATCTAAGGCTAAAAGGAGAAATTTATGTCAAGAAAAATTAAAATCATCACAGACACCACTGCCGATATGCAACCTGATGCAGCAAAGGCTTATGATATTTCAATCATGCCTTTTACAATCACTTTCGGCAATGAAATCTACAAAGATGGTCAAAATATTACAGTTGACGAATTATATAAGAAAGTAGAAGAAACAGGTGTTTATCAAAAAACAGCTGCTATCAATATTCAAGAATATTATGATGAATTCAAACCTTGGTTAGATCAAGGTTACGATATTATCTACATGACTATTTCCAGCAAGTCATCCTCTGCTATGAATAATGCTATCTTAGCAGCAAGACAACTCGGTGCTGAAGATAGAGTTCACATTATCGATTCCAAACACTTAGCAATGTCAATTGCCGATATTCTTATCCAAATCGGTGATGATATCAACGCAGGTTATGAAATCGATGAAATCATTAAAAGAGCCGAAGAAAAACGTGATAGAATGCAAACAATGTTTGTCATCTCCACATTAACCTTCTTAAATAAAGGTGGTAGATGTTCAAATATGGCAGCATTCTTTGGTAAGATGCTTAAATTCCACCCAGTTGTTTGGATGAATGATGGTGCAATCGAAATCTACAAGATCAAAGCTGGTAAAGTTACTAAAGCAGTCGATGCAATGTTTGAACAACTCGAAAAAGATATTAAGGAATACTACATTCCTGAAGTCTACGTCGGCGATTCAAGAGGTGAAGATTTAGCTGAATACCTCATTGAAAAACTTTCTAAATACTTCTCAGCAGATCAAATCCACCGCTTCAAGCCTAAATGTGTTATCGCAACTCACTGTGGTCCTGGCACAGTCGGTTTATTTTACGATAGAGCCATGAGAAGAGATGATCTTAAAAAGAATAAAGCTTAATTAAATTAATTCCAAATGTAACTACAATCGTCACTTCGTGTGACGATTTTTTAATTAAAAGAAAATGGCGATTTTTCAATCGCCATGTAGTTTAAATAATTAGAAATGTAGATTTATCTACCGCCATTGATTTGTTGGAGAAGTCCATCGATTTGACCACATTTATCTAAATCAATACCGCTAGAAGTATTTGGATAAATGTTTCTCTTCAAGGAGTAGGCATTTGTATCTTCAGTATTTGCATGATCTTCATACTTAGTGAAGATACCTTGATTATAGAAAGCTTCAAATACTTGAGGAGTTGCTAATGTTTGTAATAAGTAAGCAAGGTAGTATTCTTTGTTGAATGTAAATGACTTGAAGTTATTGAAAATGGATGCAAGGGTTGTGAAACTCTTAGTAGCGGTGAAGTTAGTGACAACGTCGAAATTTCTTTCACCAGTTTGTTCATTCTCGATTGTTAAGAATGAAAGATTTTCAGCAAGAGCATCAATTTCTGCTTCCCAATACTTAATTGAATCATCACTGTAATTTAAGAAGATTCTGTAGTTGATATTCTTATTAACGATAGTTTCAGATTTATCAACTAAGTAATTTGAAATACTTTCATTAACATGAAGTGCGTCTTCGAAAATTCTTTCAAAGATACCTGCAGTACCTTGGTGAAGTAATGGAGATTTGTTAAGTGCTCTTAAGATATTAATTAAGTAGTACTCATCTTCACCATCTTCTGGGTTAGGGTCAGCAAGAAGTTTATTTGCATCGGTGATATCCATCAAATTTTCAATACCTTGAATTTGTCTTAAACAATCAATCATATTGTCCATCTGCTCACTCCATAAATCATGGTTGAGTGAATAGATTAATGATTGCATCTGAGCTTGAGCAATTTCACGATAGTCTGGATTTGTTAAGACTTCTTCCATTTGACCATTTTCACCTTCTACTTCTTCATAGATAGGTTTGATGTTTGTGACAACTTCATCAATATGGGTGAAGTGAGAAATAGTCAAAGCAAATTCGTTTCTTAAAATTTCATTTCTACCTTCTTTAGCAGTGGAGAACATGAGTGAATCATTCATCGCATGTAAGACACCACTTAAAGTTGTGAACTGATCCTCTTCAAGATGGGTAATTCTATTGAAGATTTCGTTGAATTCGTTGGTTGTTTGAGGAACTTCTTTATCGTTATCTAAATACCATTGTTTCTCTTCTTCAGTTAAATCACGTGTCTTCAAGACTGAATAGATAGTCATAATTTGCTCAATTTCTTTATATCTTTCCTCTTGAGTTGATAACTTGGAGAATACTTCAGTATTGATAGCAGATAAATCGATTGTGCTACCTTCAACATCAATTGAAGTCTTGGATGTGAAGGAATTGATAACATTACCAATCTTACCACCGAATAAGTAGGTATCAGATAATTCTTGCAAGAGTTTTGCAACACCTTCTTCGTTAGCACGACCGGAAGTTAAAGCTTCAACATTAGTCAAAGTAACTTCTTCACCACTTTCGTTAACAAATGAATCTGTATTAACTTCTTGTAAAGCTAGTAAGACATTGGTGAAGTCACTAATTTCACCGCTGATAGCAACAGAAACTTTAATACCAGCATATTCTTCATTGAAATCACCTAAATCAATTTCATCGGTGTTTTCAACCCATTGGAATTTAACTCCACCTTGGGTATCGACAGAGGTGAAATCATTTTCAGAGATGTTATCACCTAAGATATTGACAAATTCTGTCTTAGCTAGGTTGTTGTAGAGTAAAGCACCTAAGGTATCATGGGTCATACCATTAGCATCTTCAGTGACACCAATTAAGTTTGAAACGTACAAATTAGTAAGTATTGAATTTGCTAATATAGGATCAAGTTCAAGCCAATCAATTTCAGCTAAGGTGTTTGTATCGTTTAAATCAACACCAGGTATTGCCTTCAAAGTATCGAAAGCCATACCTAAATGAGTTGCAATATTAACCCATTCTTGAGCTTCCATATCGGCTTTGAAATGTAAGTTAACACCTAAACCTTCCATCATTGGAGATAAGTTGGTGTTCATGATGTTATTAAGTGAAGGTCTGAAAACATCACTGTTAGCAAATGCAGATAAGATTTCATTGATTTGCTTACCACTGACATTTGCGAAGGTGAATTGATCATCTTCACCGTAGATTGAATCGATATTACTTTGAATTGCTCTTAAAACGTTGCAGAGATTATCAAGTTCTGTGACTTGACCTTCTTCTGTTGAACTCCAGGCGATATTCATGATGTTATCAGGAACAACAATTCCCATGCCTTTGAAGGAATCATCACTTAAAAGTGATCTGATGATACTGTTGATGTTGAAATCTTTCTGATATTCACCTTTTGCAGTAACTAATTGATCAGGATTTAAAATCTTGTTGTTAATGATTGTTTCTAAGATTGTGTGCAAATCATCAATATTTAAATTCTTAATCTTAGTAGCAAAGTTACCATCGGAATTGAAGTTATCAGTGATCTTTTGAATAAGTGGGAAGACATCGATAAGTTCTCTGATAGAACTGATTAAATTCTCACCTTCATAGTTGATGTTGTTGTAGGAGAAACCTTCAAACAAAACTGGTGAAGAATTGTACAAAGTTTGTCTTAAAACGTTAGGTAAGATTTGATTGAGTAACTTACTATCTTCAATAATATCAAGTAATGAATTCAAATCTTGACGTTTTTCTTCGTTGTTGATGTCAAATCCATTAACTAAGTCTTTCTTGATGATAAAGCTTGCAGCATCAAGAAGATTTCTGATTTCAATTAAAAGTTCAAAGTGATCTTTGGAGATTTCTTCAGCGGTTTCCTTCAAGACATCGGTGTCAATATATTTATTAACATCATTAATCTTACCGATTAAACTTGAAATCATTTGAGGGATATTTAATCCCTTCTTAACAAATTGCAAATCCAATAAACCGGTGTAGGTAATTTCGTAAGAATCACCTTTCTTTTCAAATTCACCTGTTAAAGCTTTCTTCAAAGCGTTAACTTTCTTATCGTCCTTAGCGATTGCATTGATGTCTTTGAATTGATCAAGTGCGGAAGCGGAGAATTCTGTGATGCCAAATGCTTCAGCTAAATCGAAGATGATTGTTCCAAGATTTCTAAATTCTGTCTTCCAGTCAATATCTTTATAAGCATCTGGAGATACATCAAGCATGTTTGCAGAAACTGCAGAGTTTGCTGCTTGAGCACCTAAAGAGAGTAAGTAAGGCATATTCTGAGTAATAATCTTACTTTCGCCTAACTTAGCAAGTGCATTGACATAGTTTCCTTTCTTGGAGTAGTCAATTGTAAGTTTATTATCGTTTACATATGAACTGACTAAGCCAGTCTTAGCAAGTTCAGAGTAAACTTCTGATAAAGTTGTTAGCTCATCAGAATACTTGATTCCGGAAAGATCCAATTTAGTTGAGTCGATGATATTTGTTGAGTTTCCAACATAAGTGACACCAATATTAACTAAACTTGGTAAAAGGTTCATCAAGAATGAGTTGTTAACTAAAATCTTAACAGTATCAGTGACAAATGATTCAGAAGTGATAACTGCGGTATCAATGACAACTTTACCACCGTTGTTGTAATCGATAGATTGAACGGCATCACTAGCAGGTTTAACAAGTGCTAAAAGTGAATTCAAGGTATCGTACAAACTATCTTGAGTACTTTGATTGATGGAAGTTGTGACATAATCCATCATGGAAACATCGAAGTTTCCAAGCATACTGTAGAATTGGAAAAGATATGAATTATTCAAATTCTTAAATTCCTTGACGTAATTTGCGTATTCATTTGGAACTAAAGCAGCTAATTTCTCATCAGGAACGTCTTTGATGGAATTAGAAACTGTAGAAACTAAACTGGATAAAGGTGCGATTGCTAATGAGATACAGACAAAGCTTGAGATGTAGCCACCTAAAGCACCAGTTAATCTAAGTAAACCTTTCTTAGGTTTTTGACCTCTATTTTTAAGTTTCTTTCTATGAGCACTTACTGCGAATCTGATTGTTAATGCGTAGAAAAGTCCGCCTAAAAGGTTTCCTAAGATGAGAATTAAAATCATTCCAGTGAAGAATGTGGCGTAAGCGATTATTTGAGTAACTAAGGAAAGAATTGTTGCGTACAAACTCATTCCGTTAATTGGTGTGATGATATCAAATGAGGAAATAATGGATACCAATGTGTTTGAAACTGAGGAAATATGAATTGTATTGCCAAAAATCTCGACTGTAGGTGGTAAGAATGCTGTTAAGTCGATATCTCCAATCATTGAAGCAAGGCTTGGAGTTGCGATAATTAAAATGATGATCAATGCAGCTTTAATAACTGCAGTGAAAGCAACATTATATAAACTTGTGATTAATCCCCAGATTGCGCCGAGTAATGCTAAGCCGAACATAGCAAAGAAAACTATATTCAAAATGGTAATTAAATCCATAAAAAATCCTCTTTATTAATATGTAATATTATATATTACTTATTAATCTTTTTCCTATTTAATGGTTGGCTTGACCTATTAGGTCAACACTAATAATCAATTAACTACACCGAATAATAATTTTCAATTTGATAAAATCAATCGAGAGGTTTTGTCATGTCTGAAGAAAATACTAATAGAACTTTATTTTTACCTAACAAAACATACGAAGTTTTAAAGCGTTGGCACCATATTACAATCTTTGCATACGGATATCTCTTACCAATGGCTTTAGGATATCTTCTCCAATTCATCTTCGCCAGTATGAATGTTGAACAATACTTGAATGTATTACTATCAAATATATTAACCAATTTCTTTATTATTCTTGGAGTTGTTTTATTCTTAGTCTTCTTTGTGAAAGGTTACTTTTCAAGGTTATTCAAAAAGGAAAATCCATACGCTTTATACATTGCTTACATAGTTGTGCTGCTTGTTTCGATGTACATATTAAACTTCATTTGGAGTTTATCATCTCAAGCAATCGCTAGTGCTGTTGGATTAAATTTAACAAGTAACGCCAACCAAAGTTTAATAGTTGAAATGAATAGACTTTATCCATTTGGAGTTTTTGTTTTAACAGTTTTACTTGCTCCAATTGCTGAAGAATTCACTTACAGATTAGGTTTATCTGATATCTTTTGCAGAAATAAACCTATTGTTGGTGCTATTATCTCTGCTTTCCTATTTGCACTTGCTCACTTTAATTTCAATGCACTGATTCTTGATAAATCTGATATGGAAGCTTCATTAAATCTTCTCTATATCGAACTTTTAAACTTACCAAGTTATTTCATCTCAGGAATTGTCCTCTCATTAGCCTATAAATCGACCGGTTCATTAATTTCTTCCTACGCAATTCATCTTGTTAATAATTTGATTGCTTGGGCAGCATTAATGATTCCAACTGCACCACTTGATAGTACATCGTCATTAGCAGGCTTATTAATCATCTCTAATTTTTTAGGAGTATAGAATGGAAAATAATACAGAAATTCAAAATACTAATGAACCTACTCAAAAGGAAAAATACCATTTTGGAATTGACCATTTAGTTTTAAAAATCATCGCTATAATCTGTATGACTTTAGATCATGTCGGTCTATTGCTTCTTGATTACAACTCAATCGGTCAAATCGTTTTGAGAAATATCGGCAGACTTGCTTTACCTTTATTCATGTTTTTAATCGTTGATTCTATGGTTAGAACTAAGAAAAAGGAAGCTTTACTTCTTAGATTAGGTATCTGCGCAGTAATAAATATCATCGCTTGTTACATAATCACGGTAATTTATGAAAATTATGTTGGAGCTATATTTGTTGATTTATTCTTGATGGCAACAATTACCTACTTTGTAATGAAGAGAAATGTCTATTCTTTAATTGCTATAGTTCCACTTGCTATTTATATAATCAGTGGTTTCCAATTCTCAGTTGATAACATTCCAGTTTTCCCATTTATCACTGATGGTGGTTTCTACTCATTGCTTATTGGTTTATCAGCAGTTGCAGGATACTTCTTTACACCTATTATTGCTAAAAAATATGCTTTAAGTAGACAAGTAGATACTAAATTCTTCACTCAAACTTATTCATTAACAATCACTAAGATTGTTACAATTGTTTTAGTTTTAACTTTCTCAATTATTAACTTATTAATTTACCACTACACCTCACACTACATCTTTTTAAACGAGTTGCAAGACGGAGTTTTTAGAGATTACGGATTGATCGCATTTATCTTGCTTGCTTTCTACAATGGTAAAAGAGGTTATTCAAACACAATTGTCAAGTATTCTTTCTACGCATACTATCCGTTGCATATTGCAATTATTTTCTTGTTTTCTTTATTAAAATAATTACAGAAAAAAGAAAAGGAGTCTAATTTATGATTTTACATATCAGAACTAAAGAAGAATTAAATAAAGTTTTAGCAGAACACGAAAACGTTGTTTTAGATTTCTACGCTGACTGGTGCAATCCATGCCAGATGTTAGGTAAAGTTATTGAAAGAGTTTCTAAAGAATTGGAAAATATCACATTTGTTAAAGTAAATGTTGATATTGCACAAGACTTAGCCTCCGAATTCGGTGTCTTCTCCATTCCAGATGTTTTCTTCTTCAAGAATGGTGTTAAAGCTGGCTCCGATATGTTAGGTGCTAGAAGCTACGAAGATTTCGTGAAACTCTTATCTGAAGTCTTTAGTAAATAACTAGTCTAGTAACTTATTTAATTGATAAAAAATTGGCTGAAAGAAATTTTTCTTCTCTCAGCCTTTTTAATTGAATTTAGTTATTAAGTAATTAATTATTTGCTTTCTTCATCAGTATCAACCTTGCAGATGTAAGGTAAATTACGGCACTTGTACTCTAAGTCTAAGCCGTAACCATAGACAAAGTAGTTAGGAATTTCAAAGCCGACATAGTCGCATTTGAAATCAACTTCTCTAGAGTTGACTTTGTCAAGCATGCAGCAGGTTTTAATTGATCTAGGATTTCTATTTTCTAACATCTTAGTGATGTAGGAGAATGTTCTACCGGAATCGCAGATATCATCGATAATTAAAACATCCTTATTTTCGATATTCATATCGATGTCTTTCATAATATAAACACGACCGGAAGAAACTCTGTTAGTGCCATAACTTGATGATTTCATAAAATCGCAGCTCATAGGAATTGTGATAAATTGTGTAAGTGAACAGAAGAAATAAACGCCACCAGAAAGTAAGCAAATTACATGTAAATCTTTATCTTTGTAGTCTTCACTGATTTGTTTACCGAGTTCTTCGAATCTCTTTAATAACTGATCTTGTGTAAATAAAATATTTGTCTTTTGTTCCATAAATGTAACTCCAATAGAAAAACATTACAATTATAACATTTGTTAAGTTATCTTTTACTTCTTGAAAGCACTTAGAAGAAACTTTCAATTAAAATTTTTGTTCCGATTAAGATAAAAACGATTGCAGATAATAAAGCCCCCCACTTTTCAAGTTTACCGGAAATCTTATTACCTAAGAAAATTGTGATGGTACTAAGTACAAAAGTTGTAATTCCGATGATTCCAAAAGTTAACATCGCATCTCTTACTGTATAGTCTAAGAAAACAAATCCGATACATAAAGCATCGATAGAAGTAGCAATTGCTTGTATCAAAATATTGATTACAGTTAACTTTTTAACCACTTTTTCTTCCTCTTTGCCTTTCTTTTCATTGATTCTTTCTCTTATAAAATCAACTAAACTTTTTATACCGAGTAAAACTAATAATGAAAAGGCGATATAAGGAATATAAGTCTCTAAATATTCTTTAAAACTAGTACCGATGAAGTAACCAATAACCGGCATTAAGAATTGAGCAATACCAAATGACAAAGCAATTAAAATCATTTTGATTTTACGAATGTCTTTGTAGGTAACACCGTCAACTGCTGAAACAGTCATCGCATCAACTGACATTGATAAACTAGTTAAACTAACATTAATCCAATCCATAAGCTTTGTTATTTTAATAAATTTAATTATCATTTATAAGATGTAATTTTAAATGAAAACAATTTATTACTTTATTTTAAAAATGGTAAATTCAAATTATATTTAATAACTGAAATAATTTCTTGTATTAAAAATAAAGGAACACAAATTGATTCGAGTATATTCTTGTTTCCATCTAAATAAGTGATATCGACAATGTCTTTGAACTTGGACAATCTTTCAAATACAGTGAGATCGCTAGCCCCACCATAGGTTGGATATTTCTTATCAACTTTCTTATTAATACAAATATGCAAAGACTGACAATATTTGGTCTTATCAATCTTTTTATCGTATCTAGAAATAGTGTCTCGATCAGCAATTCCGTGTATGCTCATGTATCCATGTTTTTAACATCAATGTTGATGACTTCAACATTCTCTAATCCGATATGAATGTATTTAATTTCTTGTTTCGTTATGTTCCTCCTCATCCAGAGAAGTCTTACCCAATACAGGATAAGATTTCTGAGGATTTAAGATGTTTCTTCTCAAAGAGAAGTTTGCCGAGAGCGCTGATTTGAAGTTTGTGTGATTTGATATACTTAACAGTTTCTTTTTCACACTTCTTAAGCAAGGCTTCAATTTTTCTTTCCATCCTTCTTCTCTTGATGGATGTAACAGTTCTTGCGAATTGTGTAATATCTGGGAGTGTCTCCCAGCAAGACGAATAGCCACACATGTTAATCATGTTATAAGCGCTGATTCTGGCGTTTTGTAAGTCACTATCACAGCCATTAGAACCTCTACCGCAGATAATCTTTTGAGCAAGGATACCAGCCATTGAGATTTTGATGTTGGCTACTACTTTTTCATAAGGCCAGAAACCTCTTTCGACTTCTTTAGCGTTGAATTCACCACTAGCGCCAGAGATATTGAGTCTGTTAATCATGAAGTATTCTGGGAAAGCTTTAGCAACTACAGCATGACCAGCTTCATGAATAGCTACTTCTAAGTTATCTTCTTCCGGCGTGTCTTTTACTCTATCGGTAATGTTATAGATTGAATTATCAATCATCTCAGAAGTGATATTTTCAAAGCCATTTCTTAAGACTAAGTCGTTAACAACAGCTTTAACACCTGCGCAACTAATACCATTTAGAGATAAAGCAACTTCATCATCATCGAAGTCTTCTGGGAATTTGAGATTAAATTCTTTGAAGTGTTTTTTGAGAAGTTCTAAAGCTTCTTCACCGGTTGGATAAGGAACTTTGATGAGCTTTTCAAGTCTTCCGTGACGCAATAATGGGTCAGGGATTTCTTTTAAATAATTAGTAGCAGCAAGCACTAAGATGTCATCGTCAGATTCAACACCATCAAGGTTTTCTTGAAGTGCACGCACCACTCTTCTTTCTTTATTAATAAGTAAATCTAATTCATCAAAGACAATTACTGCATGTCCTGCTTCTCTAGCTTTCTTGAATGTTTCAACAATTCCTTCTACAACGTTGGTTTGTTCTCCTTGGAAGACAAACACAGGGCATTCGCAACATCTGATAATCTCTTTAATTAATAAAGATTTACCATTGCCTGGTTCGCCAAAGAGAATGACTCCTTTTGGAATAGAAACACCTTTGGCTTTAAGTTCTTTTGAACGTTTAAACCAGTCAATAACAGAAAGGATTTCTTTCTTTTGATTCTCGTGACCAATAACCTTTCCTAAAGGAACTGCGCCTTCTTCTAATTTGGAAGCATAGATAATCGCATAGGAAGGGGTATTTTCTTTTGTAAGAAGTTCGTCTTTATGTTCTTTCATTGCATAGAATTCATCAGGCATCCAATCTTCATCTTCAATTAATTCTTCATCATCATTCATTCTTTTAACTAAATCTTTCATCAGTTTTCCTCACTTTCTGTAATTATTATGTACACGGATTTTTTATTTGTTTTCTAAATTACAATTATGTCTTTATATGAGTACATCAGTACCAGTAATACCAAGATGTCCAATAGTCTCCATAGGAGTCAGTAAATACAGTTGTATACTTTGTGCTTCTATCAATAAGATGCTTATATTTCTTCTCAAATTCATTCATAAGTGCGTAAATGAAATCTTTGCCAAATAAGGCGAGAAGCATTCTTTTCTTTGCATACATTCTTTTATATGTTTTATTTACTTTTTTCTTCTGGTGAGATACTTTTCATGATTCTCAGCAAGTTCTTCTTTCTTTTTGGCACCGATATCTTTATCAAGTAAATCTTGGTCAATTAATCGCTTTAAACTTTTATTTTTGAAAGCAAGAAGACCTGTTTTAAACGCAATATCATGGTTATATATCTTTTCATCGTTTGGATATTTAACAATAATGTGCTCGTTATCAAAAGATAAAACGACACAAAGTTCATTATTTCTTATCATTAGATCAGGATATCTTAATAACTCTTCCAAGTAATGAATACCCAAAGGTATTGGACCAAAATTCTATAAAATAGAATTAATTGCAAGGTGGAGATAAGGGGTCTCCTGATTTTTCTTTATAGGCACATAGAGAAGAATCCGTGAATGAATGAGATCAATATTTATGGTCATAGAACCCGTAATAAAAAATTCATCATTCCCTTATTTTTGCTTAAACCTGTTTATAACCAAATTGAAGCTTAGACTTCGTATCACGTTCAAGAAAAAAGGATTTCATAAATAATAGGAACCAGACTAGCAAGATATCTAATGGGCAAGGAGGTTTTTATGTATGATCCAATAATAAATTTTGAAGTATCTAAAAATTCATCGCACATGAGAGGTTTTATCGATGCTAACAAGCCTGTTGGTAAAGCCATTAAGATCAATCATGATTTAGATGGTTATAACACTATTAAAAAATTAGCAAAATCGATTGAAGAGAAAACTAATTTAAAACCTGCTGTAGTTTACGAATTTACGGGTGTATATGCTTTACCGCTATTGTCATTTTTCATTGAAGAAAAATTTAAAATTTATCAGATATCACCTTTAAAATCAGCAAAAATGAGAAAGGCGGAAGTCAGACCAGTTAAAAATGATTCTTTAGACACTAATACAATAGCTAAAGTTTATTACACTAAAGAATTAATGGAGTTTAATAGACAAGATAAAGTATATGACGACTTAAAAGAAATGTCTCGTCATTATCAATTCCTTATTTATCAATCTAGTGTTGAAAAGAACCGATATCATCGCTGTTTAGATGCTATTTGGCCTATGTTTGATGAAGTAATTGAGTATGATTCAGAAATAACATTTACAATCATTAAAAAATATAAACATCCTTCTAATGTTAAAACAATGAAAGGTGTATTAAGCACACTAAGCGAATGTAATACCGGAAGAAGCGGCTCCAAAGAAAAAATGGCTATGAAAATCTTGGATTATATTAAATCTCATAATTCAGGTGTTAATAAAGATTCTTATATGGTCAATGAACTTGTTTCATTAGTTGATAGAATTAGTCATACATCTCTAGCTTTAGAAGAACTGTTAAATCAAATGGAACAACTATGTTTACAATTGCCTGAATTTGAAGTAATTAAATCTATTCCTTCAGTAGGAGAAAGACTTTCTATAAGACTATTGCCCGAAATAGGTGATATTAGTAAACACAATTCTTAAAAAGCTTAAATTGCGTATGCAGGTTAAGATCCAATGGTAATGAAGTCTGGTAAACAATCAGGCGAACATATGCACATATCAAAGAAAGGCAATTCAGTTCTTAGAAGTTCTTTATATCTCTTAATAAGTTGTCTTTGTCTACACAATCCTAGTTCTAAAATTGCTTTATATGTCGCTAAAAAGAAAAAAGACGGCCTTCATTCAAAAGCCGCCAGGACAGCTGGATGTAATAAATTACTACGAATAATTTATTCTATGTTATCAAACGGAATGTTATATTCCGAAAAACTACAATAATATATTAGTAATTATATACAAAAATTTAAAGTATCTTGTAATTCGATGCACTTTTTCTATGGAAAAAGATATTGTCAAATGATTAGTAAATAATATTTAACTAATGTTATCAAATTTCTTATCTATATCTAAAAGATTATAAACTTCGGTTGTTGGTTCTTTATCACTAACAGAAAGAGCCAAAGCTGAAAAGGTTGAATACAAGTCATCAATAACCAAAATGTTTTTAGGATTTAAGTGAATGAAGCTTTCACATCCACTAAGAGGTAAAGCTTTGTAAGCTTGGAAAGCCAAGAAATTTTTAGATATCTTTTCCCTGCTTTCTGGGTTAGTCAAATCAATTCCACAATTTGACCAATCGTCCATTTTTTCAAAAAGTTCATCTCTGATGAAAAGAACGTTGCCCTATCTTGAATAGCTAGCTGATCTCTTGCACATGACACACTTTTTGTCACCAATAGAAATAGGATTTTTGTAGAAAAATGCTCTAGCTTTCTGGTTTGTAAAAGACACTTTTATAAATGCGTCATTAACGGTTTTCTCGTTTGTAGGCTTAAGTTTTAATTGTTTTGTTTCTAAGGAAGGCGATAAAACGATAAACATCTCATCTAAGAAATTACCTTTATCATCAATTGTGAGCGATTTAATCCAAATGTGTTTCATATATTTAGGCATCCTTTTTTAATGCATCGAAGAATCTTATTTTGACATCCTCTTCCCTGGTTACCGAATGTTTATAAACACAATTAAGGAAATCGTCTCTATATTTTTCAACAATTAATTCTTTGTTTTCTTTTTTTGTAAAGAACTCAGCTAAGTCGCGATAAGACATAACAGGGACATCTTTGTCGTAATTGACAAAATTGTTAGCAACATTTTTTGGAGCGAGCAAAATAACTTTGTTTATTTTTCTTTTTCCATCAAAGCCATAATCATTTAGTTCTTTTAGGAATAATTTATAAGTTTTCAACTGATTAATATCTTCATCAATATAATCGTGTTGACCGTTGATGCCGCTTAATATTTTGTTTTCAATAGCAATACGATAATTGTCATCATGGAGATAAATATCCATTTGCCCATCGATAAAAGGCTGAGTTAGAGAATCTATTTGTTCATTGGTAAAGTTCCATTTGTTCACAAGTTTTTTCCTAAGCTTATCTTTGTTTTTTTGTGATTTTGCTCTGATGTAATTGTTCGCTACTCTTTTTGGTTCAATTAGAGACTGACATTGTGCTTCTACAACTAAATTGTTTGGTTTGTAGTTTCTCTTTTTTAGATATTTATTAATAAGGAAGGAGAAAAACGAACTCTTCAACTCTTCGTTGGAATTCAATATTGAACAAATAAAGTTTGTATAAAGATTTTCGTCTGTGGTCTTTTTAACAAATTCAAGAAAATTATTTTTAGTGTATTTGTAATCGATATTTAAAATTTTTGGAACAACTTCAAGCTTCCAGGGTTGTTTATTTTCTAATTTAGGCTTTATTTTGTTATTGAACCAATTTTCCAAATCTTGGCCAAGAGACTTATACGAATAATTGTTTCGGCCAAGATTTGTGTCGTTTAATTCATCAATTTTAGCGTTTATTCCATAAACAATATGAAACTTTCTTAAAGAATCGTTTTTTAAATTATTCATTTCACTTGTACATTTATGCCACACAAACAAGTTGTCTTCTTCAAAATTAAAGATTTTATCTTTTTTTATTTTGTAAGTGAATGGGAACAATATTGTTTTTTCTTCTTTTTCTTTTTGAAATTCATTGTCATTAAAATCAATTTTATTTAGCGGAATATTATTTGGGCCATATTTAAACACTGATGCAATCTGTTTCATTTCTTCAACGCTATCCACCGGTATAGGATTAAGAATGACTGCTTTAAGCTTTAAAATGCTTGTTATTGTTGTTGAATCGAAAACAAAGATTTTTTTGATATTACGATAAGCGTTGGTTTTAATAAAGTCTTCACTTAATGAACCAATTGAACCATATGGTGGAACATAGAAAATATAGAATTTTTTCTTGTTGTAATTTGCGTCAAACAAATTAATAACTTCATGGCCTATACCATTTTCATTAAAACTTCCACTAAAGTTCTTAACCAAAAGCGTTTCGTAATGTTCTTCTGGTTCTGAAATCTTCTTTTTTCTTGACTTAAATTCTTCAGCTTCAGCTCTAAAAAAAGATACTGATTCGTTTTCTTTGTCGTAATGAGCTACAAAACCAGCATCCATCCAAGAATGAGAATAAGAATTTTCTTCACTATTAGCAAAGAAAGCAGTTGGGTGAACTTTAGCGGAATTTGGCAATTGTCCATCAACCAAGTTATTCAAAGCTTCCAAAGAGAATGTTATTTTGTTCTCGGTAATTGCTTTTAGACGGTCATATAAATTTTGATAACGAATTCTTGGCATAACTAAATCCTCTGTATTTAAAACATCTCTTCTCGAGAAGAAGGCTCATCTTCTTAATTATACAATTCTCTGTCTCATTGCAGAAATCAAATTAGCGTCTCATTGATTATTGGTATTAATCTATTCATAATGTGATTCCTCGTTCTTTGCAATCAAGATAAGCAAGAAATATATCTTCCAGTTCTGTTTCTTTGTGTTCGACATACCCTTTTATTAGATCGTTATTTTTGTCGACTTTTAGAGCCTATTCCTTGTTGACCATAAAATAAGCTTCATAAAATCTTTTTGGCTCTTCTAGATATGTTTTTGCAAGTTTTAACAACATTTTGACGTTCGCGATACCATGTGCTTTTACAAATATGTAATTAATGGAACGCATAAACTCTATTGAGTTTTCATTTACTCCTGCTTCCTTAAGTTTTTTCACTCAAAGCCGACAGGTGCCCTTCACCAGATTGTCTTGTTTCTCTACAAATGAAAAGCACATCGTCATCTGTGAGTTGGTTTTTCTTGAGGAATTTGAATAAATCGTCTCTTGAATAGATCTGTACATTTAATCTTTTACTATTATCTCTAACACCAGTTACGTGCATCATGGTAACTACTCTTACTAAATCACCAAAAGTCTTTACATTTTCCTTACATACTTGTTCCTGTATTTTAACGTTCCCAAGTTCGCCCAGCCCAACAAATGCTTGATGATCAGCAATGTGCTTCTTTTTGTAATGTGATGAATAATAGTTTTTATCAAAGCACTTGAGTATTTCACTAATATCGTCCGGAAGTTGCTGAAAATTTTTTTGTTTAAAGCCAAACAACTTTGTCAGTTTTAATTCCATACTCTCCAATAGTTTGAAAAAAACGTCCTCTTCAAGTTTTTTGTCAGATGTTGAAAATTGAAATGGGTGTTTAAGTCTTTTTATATCATCAATCAACAATTGGTAATCAGGGTCATATCCATCTTCCACTACTCGTTCTTCACAACATTCACAGTAATCAAATTGTTTATGCCACCCAAATGGAATGAGTGACGTTTTGTACAGTAATGATGCCTTGGCAAAGGATTTACATTTGTGATTTCAAGCAAGAACAACAACAACGAATTGCCAACAGTTAATCTTGGTATAATCAACGTTCCTTTGTTCATCTTTTTATGAAGCATATCACTCAACTTTAGAATGTTTTCGATTTAAACAATTCTATTGAATTCATCAATTTCATTATTTAGTCTTTCAACAATTCTATCCTCAACCAAATCCCCATATAATTCATTTAATCTTTTGATGGAGATGGGCCTTGCCATATCAACAAAACACTCACCTTCATCTTCTGGAGATGCAGCAAGTTTGGCCATTAACCATGAGCTTTCTTGAAAAACCTTTTTAACAAATGCTTTGATATCCAAGTTATCAACCCTTCTTTCTTTTTTTATTATCTTTCATGGTTGTTTCTCCTTTCACTTAGTATTTTATTCACAAAATAAAAGCTGCTATTTTTCAAACTGCTTTGTGTTCTTTTAACAGTACATTTCCTTAATCAGAAAGTTCTGTAGTTTCAAATTCATCTCTTCTTTTAAAGATATAAATATTCTCGATTTTAGTCATGCGCCCAAATTCCCCACCCCTGGTATTCTTTTGATATGGAGTAACACTCACCAAATCAAATCCTGCTTCACCAATTTTTTGTAAAGATGTCTCCCATCCTCCGTGGCTGTTTTTAGACATTCTAAGATCTTTAGCTAACCAGTCTTCAGGATCTTTAGGGTCGCACCAATACAAGGCTGAGCCTTTGTTAGCTTTATCCGTCAATTTAACGTACACATAAACAAAATCCATTATATATTCCTCCTATTTTAAGAATCTATCTGTTGATTCATTAATTCTTTCAACATCTTCTGGCTTTAAACGATTAATATATTTTTTAGCGTGACCGATATAGAAATCATAAAGTCTTCTATTAAATGTTTCTGGTCCAACCACTACTACCATATCGGAAATGCAAACACGTCCATTGCCATGAACATCGCTTACTAACCATGACATAAATGCGTCTGGGTCAATAAATGTACTCATCACAAAATATTCGGGCTCTTCTCCTGGCTTAAGTGGATGAGGAATAATGAAGTCGTTTTTATTCTTATTTGGGTCAATATCTTTGAGTTCAACAGTATCAAATGAAGTACACGGAGTACATTCAAAGTTTGTCGAGAAGAACTCTTCATATGAAGGCTTTACAAATTTCAAGAAACACTTTTTAACATAGAAGCTTGTTCTATAGGCAATACCACTCACGGGCATTTTGTTTTCTTCAATCATAGATTCTGGTGAGTCGTAGTATTTACTCGCCCATCTAGATTTTTCTCTAAACAATTTATCTAAGTCTCTTTTTTCATCAAAATCATCGCATAAGACATCTTTATCTGGCCCTTTAGGAATTTTAAGATTTTCGATTGTATCAAACATAAAACCTTTGAAGAAAATAATGTCGCCTGTATTGATTGGAATTAAAATTGCATATGGTTTGTTTCTATATTCCATAATTTTATAAACCCTATACCAGAAGTCATAGACATGGATGTCGACTTTGTTTCTATCACGAATTTCCCATCTAATCTTCAACATTTTTCCATCATTAAATGCTTTATTAACAAGTCTAATCTTCCTATTGGTTTCGAAATTATATTTTTTTACACCTTTTTTGAGTTTGTTTAATTCATTCTTATAATGGTCACGATTATAAACGTTTGATAGAGAATCTAACAGTCTTTCAATTAAAAACTCTGTGTCTTCGTCTTGAGTGTATTTATCATTTTGAATAGCCGCTAAAATCTTAATGATTTGTTCTTCGCTTAAATAATTCTTTTGGTCGATATAATATTTGCCTGAAGGTGTTGTTTCTAAAACAAACGGAACTTCTTCAGAGAATTTGGTTGTGACATCCATTAAGAATTTAAGGCAATCGGCAATTCTTTGCCTTCTAACGTCGTTACCACTTTTTGCTTTTGCGTCGTATTTCAATCCAAAGTTGGTAGCGTGTCTACAGATATCTTGTTGAGTTGCTGGATGGTCTTCATCCGTGAACCTTAGCAAATAGTCTAAAGTAAGTAATAATTCAATTTGATGAATTCTGGTATCTGAAAATGCCATATTATTTCCTCCACGCTTAAATGATAACGTATATAAAAAGGATAACACATAAGTGCTGCATTATGTTCTCATATAAGAACACGTTTAATAGTTAAGGTTAAATTTTAAATGGCTTTGACTTACATTATTGGTCATCAGGAAACACAGCTGAAATTGACTTTGTAATTCAACAAGAAACTTCATCAATTTCAGTTGAAGTTAAATCAGTAGAAAATGTTAAAGCAAAAAGTTTGCAAACATATATTAAAAATTATTCACCTAAATTTTCAATAAGAATGTCCGGAAGAAATTTCGGATATGTGAACGGAATTAAATCAATTCCTTTATATGCTGTATTTTGTCTTAAACCTAAAAATTAAAATAAAATGGATGTTCCCTAAACTGATAGGAAACATCCTTTTTTATAATGAAACTACTCTAGATTCAATAATTTAAAATCAAAATTTTACGTTACTTGTCACGCCCTAATTCATATTTATGAATATATTCTAACTTAGGATAAAGTGCATCATAGACCTCTTTTTTGTCCAATAAATCAACCAACTTAACACTACCTAAGCGAGATGCTTCTAAGAATAAAAGTCGTGCGTGAGCCTTAACTAATTCAACATGATTTCTCTCTGAAAAATCTTTAAGAACTCTTAAATAACCCAATGTAATATTTGGTAACATACCAATATTACGATAAATAATATTTCTGTAAGCTTCAGTACAAGTTAATAAAAACTTTGTAAGTTCATATTTATCAGCAAGTGTTTCATCTTTAGAAACTTCTATCATAAAAAAGTATCTTGACATAACTCCACGCATTAAATCTCTTCTGGATGAATTATTATCCATATCTGATTTCGCGCCAGCAAACCAAGAATAATTTAAGAATGTCAATCCTGTTGCTGGTGTGCATTTAATTGCTTGCTTATATGCTTTTTCCAATGTAAACCAAGCCCAGAAACGTAAATTACATAAAATATAACGTGGTAACTCTTTTAAATTTTCATAGATTAATTTTGCATTATCAAACGCAACTTTTGAATAATCTTCATCATTTAACAATTCAAAATCTTCGATTTCATATTTCTTGGTTTCGAATGGTTCAAATCCTAAATATCCTTTAAGCCAAGTACAATCTGAAGGATGATCCATAATCATTTTATAGACTTCCTCAATATTAGCCTTCAATGTTAAATAAGCTTCTTCAGTTAACATTTTGATATTAATTTTCATCATCGTCACCTCCAAAACTGCCTATGGTTAAATTGAACAAATCATCTAATGCTTTTGTTACAGGCATATTAAATATTTTTTGAGATTCATAATGAACATCCATATCTCTAAAAAGTTGATTATCAACTTCTCTTTTATTTAATTTTTCATATGCTATACAGAATGCATTAAACCAACTGTTTTCAATTCTTAACTCATCTACATCAACACCATCTTTTCTTAATTGAGTTAAGCAAATTGATAATGCTGGAATAACAAGAAGTGAGAAATAAAGGTTTGTAAACTTCTTAATCTGCTTTGTCTTTTCATAATGATTAAATTGATTTTCAGGTAATTCAATACGAATCTTATTTGAATCATATGAAACTAACATACTTTCGTCTTTGATTTTCTTATTCTTAATAACAATAAAGATGGAAGATTTCTTACTATCTTCTTCATTGTTAAAGTCAACTCTATTAGTAAAACCATCATCAACAGCAAGAATATAATTCTTTTCGATATTAAATTTGTAGTCTGAATAATCTTCTAAAAAATCATCAGATTTATACTCGAAATCTTGAACTGCAACAATAAAAGCAGAAACACTAACTTTACCATTTAAATCATATAAAGAAACTTCAATATCTCTATTTGAGGTGCCAATTTCATATGTTTTTCTAAACATTGTAGGTGCACATTCAATGACACAAACAACTTTAACTAACTTTTTAGCAATCAAACTTAAAAAATAATCAGATAAAAGCTCACAATGAATATTCTTGAAAATATATAAACTGCGATTTTCATCAATAAATTCTTCATATTTCAAGGCAAAACTTGCCTGTTTAAATTGAGAAAATAACTTTTCATTATTTAATAATGGATATGGAAATAATCTACTACCTATATTCATAAAGTTTTACCTCTCCACTGAACAATTCATTTTGATCTGTTTGTAATTCAACAGTAACTTTTTCGTTATACTTAAGCTTTAATTTAATTGAGCAATCACTTTCTGGTGTAACATCGGTGCCATTAACTTTAGCGTGTAAAATATTAATATCATATGCAGCACCAGAATCATCAATAGCAAATAATTGTAAATAAGCTTCTTCTTTATCAAATTTACTGGTGAAAGTAATTATGTATTTACTTTTATCTAATGCGAAAAATCTGTATACAACACCGGTTAAATCAGATTTTTTATTGATTTTTCTATCATTCTTGATAGATTCAGTACCTGGGACAACAAATTTCTTATGATTATTAATGAGACCACCAACTTCTTTCTCACCAACATCTAAGAATTCTTCATCATCTCCAGCTTCGCCTTGATCAACCTTCAACCCGTTACCATTTTCATTTTCAAATTTTGCTTTAAGATTAACTGTTCGGATTTTAACTTTTTTCTTACGAATTTGTGGTTTATCATAAATCTTTTTAGATTTTGCATTTGGATTTTGAGTAACACCTGAATCAACACCAGGAATAAATTCACCTGCACCTTCAACATCAGTTTCAGTAGAATCACTTGAGCCAAGATGATTTGTTACGAAAATTTGAATATCATTAATTAATTGCTTATAAACACTTTGAACTTCTGCACGTTCATCAGCATTATCAATACGTCTAAATTCCCAATCTGTGTGTTGTGGATTTTCGATATTTCTAAGTAAAGAATTTAACTTGTTGTTTTCAATGATACACATTGCACTACAAGGAATATGAGAAATTTTCTTCAATTCCTTAATTTTCATATATGGATAACGAATCATTACACAATTATTAGTTGCATAATTCTGATTTTCATCATTAAATTGAAGTAAAAACAACTTTGCGGTGCCTAAATTATCGATTGTAATAGTGTCTTCGAATCTATGCTCAGTGTCTGTAAGTAATAAGTATTGAGACTTAATACTACTTTTCATTTTGTTATTAATCAATTCATCATTATCAATAACATCTTTTAATGTTTGGCTATTAATCTCAACGTTATTAATAGTAACATTCAAGCAATTGTAAACAATTGCACTCATGAAACTTTCTAAAATCTTCGAGATAATGTCTCTTTCCCAATCATTTGGAGCTTTGAATCCAATAACATAAATATCTGTTCCAAAGTCAGACCTATCTCTAGAAAAATTAGGATCAAGATTGAATTGACCATAAATTGCTTCGTTTTTATCATTACAAGTGTAGTAGCCCCAACCTTGAGTTTTTTCTGTTGTACCAGGCATTTTAGATGAACATAACTTGCATAATCCTTCATAACCTGTTTCGTTTCTTTCTGTAGCAGTAGAATAAAATACAGTATTAAAGTATGAAGTTACGAAAGTAGCATATTTACCAATTCCTTTAGAACCACCACTAGTTTCACCCTTATCTGAAATACCAGAACCATGAATTAAATAAGACCATGTTGAATTTTCTTCTTCTGAAACACCAACAAGACCTGTTGTATTAAAGTCACTGATTCTTAAACAAGTGATATGTTCCTTAGTGATTTGATCATACATGTCGGATAATTGTGAATAGAGTTTTTTATTCTGATTCTTCCAAGTATCCATACAATTTAAAATTTCTGCCGAAAGCTCATCAATACCGGGTATCAATTCTCTATCAACTACAAATGATTTGAAAACAACTTTTACAGGATTTGTTACACCTTTTCTTTTAGCATCGATAGAGTTTTGGCAAATTTCTCTTGCTAAAGATGAAATTGCATCTTTTTTGAATGTTTCAGTATCTGGTGTATCTAATCCACTTACTTTACCAAAATGATTTCCTGGAAATCTCCATTTAAGTTCATTCATTTTCTAAATCCTTTCTATAATATAATCGGTTGGTCCTATTGCGTTTGATCTAATAATATCTACAATTTCAAATTTTGATGACAAGTATGTAAAGATTATTCCAACCAACAAGTATTTGTTCCAATGAAATTTGAGTGCAGGAAACATCTGATAACCCTTAAAACTTTGTGTGTTTAACTGATCCACTGTATCAAAAATCATATCAAGAACAGACTCTATTTCTTTAATTTGATCCTCAGTAATTCCTAATTTTTCCTTTCGAATAAAGGTTTCTTTATCAATACGTATATAATTATCAGCAATTAATTCATGAAAATTTTCGATTGTTCGTGCAACAGTAGCTCTATTTAATAGTCTACTATCCATGAAATTAAATAATTCTTTAGTAGTAAATCTGTCCTTAGGAATAACAAATTCTTTGATAACTATATCTTGAGAATCCAATTTAATTGATTTATCTTTAAAAATTAGCGGTCTTCGGAAATTATAGTCGTTTGGGAATAAACACTGTATTAAAGAAAATAATGAAAAATTAGATTTAACGATAAGCAAATCATTTAATAGATCTTTTTGTTCAATTACTAACCTTGCATATATTTTTCTAGCAGATAAAAACATATCACCACTACGTATAAATAGTTTATCTATAAAATCTTTAAGATTCTTAATTGCGGCAAAAGACAAACCAACTTTATCAAGATAAATAAAGTTTTGATTCTCTACTTGTATTAAGTTATTGCTAATTTCTTTATACATTAAATTTTTAAAAACATAAGTTTTAACACCTGGGAACTTAGTTTTTAAATCATCAATGCTAAACTTAGTTTTTGTTCTTATAAACTTTAGAAGAGATTCGTTAGTTGTTATTAATTTATCTCCAAAAACTAAATAGTCTCTTTTAGTAATAAAATTTTCATTCAATTCTGGATCTAAAAGTCCTTTAAGATAGAAAAAGTTATCTACACCAAAAGCAATTAATTCAGATTTAAACTTCTCATATATAGAAATATAATAAACAGTAGGTTTATTTTCGATAATATAGTCAATAATCTTGTTTATTAAATCGGAAGGTAATTGTACACAAAATTTTCTAGCCTTATAAGTACCTCTATCAATTAAACAGTAATTAGGACTAGCAGTAATAAAAGAATCTATTTCACGGGAATCAGTATAATCCCTTATGTTAAAAGTTTCTTTCATAAATTCATTCAAAACATCAAAGTCTTTTGACATAATTTTAAACCCATTTGGGTAGAACTTATTAATAAAAATAGCCCAGAAATCACGTTTGTTCATTCCTCGTTTCAAATAAACATCGCTATCATAAATGTTGCGATAATTACTATTAACAACGAGCTTTTCAAAATCATTCAATTTTTCAATATCTTGTTTAACGATATAATCACCGAATTTATCTATCACTTCTTCTGCTAATTCATTAGGTGTCACTAAAGAAGAATCATAAATAATATCAAGTTTCGAATCGTATTTAATTAACCACTTAGAATTAGACAAAATTAATAAAAAGACACTATACAACATATCTGTATCAAAAAAAGGTTTTAGATATCTACTATTGCAGTACCTTTTTTCGTGTCCTTTAACATTATTATGGAAAAACAAATATGCTTCACTAGCTAAGTTTTCTGTAGCTTCCAATATTTTTATTGTGGTTTTTAATTCAATTTGTCTTATTCTTTCTCTTGTAAGATTATAAATGGAAGCTATTTCTTCCAAAGTTTTCTTATTTTGAGAATAACGATAATTAATAACTTCTAAATTATGTTGCTTTATTGAAGAAATCGAGATTCTTAAATCATTAATAAATTCTTCATTGGTAAGCAAAATGGAGTTTATGCATTTATAAACCAAATCAAAATTTAGTATAGAAATTGAAGCAAATACATCTAATGGTAGATCTTTCACATCATTAAAATAGTAAAGACTATTAGCGATAAAAAGTTCATTAATTGTTGTTTTTCCAAAAAGAACAAATAAAGGAATTTCAGTTGTGACTTGATTAACTTTACTAAGTAAATCTTCAAGGCTACATAAATTATCATCTTTGTTTCTTATGAATGAAATAAACAGTGAGATATAAAACTCTTTAGGTCTATTCGTCTTACATTTATCAAAAGCTAGAACATAAGGAGCAAGTTGTGAAAAGTCAAATGATTGCCTTGCGAAAAATTGTTTTATAACATTAACATTTTCGTGCTCATCCAAACTTGTTACAGCATCAAAAGTTTCAACAAACTTTTCAATGATAGTTAATTGACTAATTTGTTCTTCAGTCAAATAATAAGCGTGTAATTTTGAAGGAGTATTATGTGTAGCAAAATTTTCTTTTATGAAAAATTTAAATTGTCTAACATTTAGATTTCTTTGATAAAAATTATCACAATACACTACTAGTTCCGTAACATTAAAATTATTATCTCTAATTATTTTTGAAACAATGTAATAAACATAATCGTCTTCATAATAATTTTTATTAGCACCTTCATAAAATTCGCTAGGAAATAATCTGAATGTTTTTATCATAACTCAAACTTCTTTCTTTTTTCTTTTCTACGCTTATTGAACTTATCATGTTGTCTATCAAGTTCTTCTTGAATAGCATTGAAAATATTATCAACTTGCTCATCGGTATATTCATAAAAAGAAGTATTTGATAGATTACCTAAGAGTGAAATCATATCTATAATTTTGTTAGTTCTGTTTTCAGCTAATCTTTTAAAATTTTCCTTTTTAGTTGCCATAAAAATCAGATCTCCTAAAGTTATAAATATGTTAGCATTATGATTATATTTTTACAACATAATTATAATATTTTGCATATATTGCCTAATTAGAAGAATTTATTGCAAAATAAAAGACTGAAACGCTATAGTTTCAGTCAAGCTTTATTAAAGATTTGTTCTACTTAAAACAACAACAGTTTCTACATGTTCTGAATGTGGGAACATATCAACTGGAACAACTTTTTCAATCTTGTAATCATCACTAAAATAAGTTAAATCTCTTGCTAAAGTAGCTGGATTACAAGAAATATACGCAACTTTCTTTGGTTTCTTATTACACAAAGCAGTAACAAATTCTTTTGTAGATCCTTTTCTAGGTGGATCCATGACGATCACATCATATTCAGAATCATCATTAATTAAGAACTCTGTACAATCTTTATTAACAAATGTGATGTTGTCACACTTATTAATTTTTGCATTTAAGATTGAATCTTTGTATGCGTCTGTATTCAATTCACAAAGTGTTACATGTTTAGCATAACCAGACATTGAAATACCGATAGTTCCTGTGCCAGAATAAGCATCTAAAACTTCGTCTTCTTTTGTTAAATTTAATGAGTCGATTGCAGTCTTATACAAAGTCTCAATCATATAAGAATTTGTTTGGAAAAACGATTGACTTGAGATAAAGAAGTCTTTATCAAAAATTCTATCTTTGATCTTACCTGTTCCGTAGATAACTTTTTCTTTCTCACCAAGAATAACATTAGTTCTCCTTGTGTTGAAATTTAAAACGACGGATTTAACTTCTTTACATCTAGCAGTTAAAGCTTTAACAAAGTTATTTCCACCAACTAAATTATTTCCGTTAATAACTAAGCAAACTAAACATTCTTTGTAATAGTCACTATATTTGATTAAAACATGACGGATTAAACCTTTATGTTTATCCTCATCATATGGTTCATATTTAAAATCGTTAATTAATCGAATAACTTCTTTTGAAACAATATTGCTATTCTTATTTTCAATTAAGCAATTTGAAATATTAACTAAATCATGGGTTTGACCTTTATAAAATCCGGTGATTGCTTTCTTAGTTTTCTTATCATAACCACAAACTTTTTGAACTTTATTTCTAAAATTATATGGATTTTGAACACCAATTGTGTCTGAAACTGGAAAATCAATTCCTGCAAATTTATGAAGTAAATTTTGAACTTTGTTTTTCTTGAATTCAAGTTGCTTTTCATATGATAAATGCATAATTTGGCATCCTCCACATTGTTCGTAATAAGGACAAAGAGGTTTTACTCTATCTTTAGACTCAGTTAATCTTTTAACTAATCGGCAATCAAAAAGCTTACCATGCTTATAGATGGTTTCAACAATAGCTTCTTCGCCAACTAATAAATCTTTAACAAATAAAGTCTTGTCTTCAATTCTAACAATGCCTCTTCCTTCATCAGCAAGAGCAACACATGTTACTTTAAATTCTTTCTTAGTCAAAATAACTCCTAAATATCTAAGCTTTTTCTAAATGCGATCTCATTATCATCGATGGAATCATCGTCAATTTGATATTGAGAATTAAATCTACGTTTAATAATCTTTAAAACTTCGTCACAATCTTTCTTCAATGTTCTAATTAAGATTGCTTCTTTTCTATTTTCGTTCAATCTATCCTTGAAATAAGTAATATAAATATCAGTAACTCTTAAAGCAACTTCATAAATTGAAAGAATTGATAAATCCAAGAAGAATTTATCATTTGAATAGAAGAAGATTGGTGAAGAGTGTGTAACTTCACTGGCTGCTTCATACCATTGATTGTATTTACTTAAACCTGCAGCTTTTTCAACACCATCTCTGAAATTAAGTTTGAACATTGGATCTTTTTCATTGAATTGAACTGTTGAGTAAAGCCAACCATATTCAATATATTTTTTCATGTCTTTACTCTTTAAGCCATGTTCTCTCATTTCTTTTTTCATCTGATCAAAGATTCTATCGAGTTCTTCTTTATCTTCAATTCCACCTCTCAAAGCATTGTTATAAGCAATGTGTTTAATGTAAGTATTCTTAATTGACGGGTCATTTTCGCAAAGAAGTTTAACAACACATTCAGCTTCATGAAGAGTTCTCCAAGAAACATAACATTCACTTGCAAGTGAATAGTTCAACATCTTAGTTGTACCAATAACTTTTGTGAAAATTCTTTGAAACATATCTTCAATTAGACTTTCTTGAGGGATGTTCTTAGAATATTTAGAATTAAAATCTCTAATAACACTCGTCAATGAATTTAAAGATGTACTAACAGGATAGAATGATGAGATTACAACATCATAAATATCTTTTTCTTCAAAAGATTTTCTAAGTATAACGAACTTTAGTGTAACTAGAGCAGAGAGTTTAGTTAGGTTGTTCTTATCAGAAACAAATTGCTTTTTTTCTTCTGGTGTTAAGTATTTGATTGCGAATTCGTACTCACCACGAGCCATTTTTAAAACACGGCTCATGATTAAGAAGCTTCGCATATCATTAGAAAATTTTATAGTTTTGGATAAGTCATCGATGGATTTAGAAAAAATGTAGATGACATCTTCTTTGTTACTATCATCTAGTAATGAATTAATATATTCTTCGATGTATTGATAAAGGTGATTGCTTTTATCAAAAAATAACTTATCCATTTAAAATTTCAGTCCTAATTAAAAACCTATTCACTTAGATTATACGAATAAAACAAATAATTGTATTGAAAATATATTACTTTTATAAAATCGCTAATATCACGAAATTTACAATAAATATCGCACAAAGTACATACATCAAAACAGAAATCTTTCTGAATTGACCTGAGCAGATCATCATAACAGTGTAAGAAATAACACCAAATGCAATTCCGTCAGTTAATGAGTATGTAAGAATCATCATAATAACTGTAATAAAGGAAGCACATACTTCGATCCAATCTTGCCAGTTCAAGTCCTTGAGATGCATGAACATCATAGCACCGACTAAAACTAAAGGTAAAGCAGTGACAGGAGTTACAGTGTTACCATTACCAATGTCAATTGGTAAGAAAACGTTGAAAACAGGAGAGATTGCAAGCATCAAAGCAAAGAGTAAACTTGTTGTAATGGCGGAGATGCCTGTTTTAGAGCCAAATTCAACACCAACAGAACTCTCTGCAAATGTTGCAATTGGAGAAGTACCAACGATACCACCAACAATTGGAGCAATACCATCAGTGAAGAAAGCTTTCTTATAGTTAACCATCTTATGTTCTTCATTGATAATTCCGATTTTTGGACCTAAGCCAACTAAAGTTGCAGTTGTGTCGAAGACATTAACAATAAGTAAGGAAATAATAACACCATATGTGCTAGGATTTGTAAAAATTGTTGTAAATCCTTTAAATCCAGAGCCAAATACCAAACTAATATCTGCAATATTATTTGCGTTTTCGCCACTTGGAATAAACATTGGCATGTTTTCAACGCCAGCTAAACCAAGAAAACCACCAAGTAAAGCAGTGACAGCTAAGGCAATAATAATTGAGAATTGCTTGATAATTTTTACTTTACAGACATTTAAAGCAATACCTAATACAATACCGAATAAGCAAAGTAAAACATAACCGTTACCATTTGAAGGGTCAAACGAATTTAACTTAACTAAAGTTGTTGGATCTTCAACAATAATTCCACCCATTTTTAAGCCAACAAAAGCGATAAAGAAGCCTAAACCAGCGCTGATTGCTAGTTTAAGACCTTTTGGTAAGGCATTTACAATCTTCATTCTTAATCCAGAAATAGACAAAATAAAGAACAAAATACCTGAAACAATGACGATTGCAAAGCACTCTTCCATTGTGAATCCTAATTGTCCGCTAACTGTAAAGGCAAGATATGCATTCATACCCATTGAGCAAGAAAGCATCAATGGTAGCCTTGCAAATAGACCCATTATGAATGTACAAATAAATGTACAAATTGCAGTTGTAGCAAATATTGCTCCAGAAGGAATTTGATTTCCATCAGCCATTGTTATATTCGATAAGATTGATGAATTAACTGGAAGAATATACATCATTGAGAAAAAGACGAGAATTCCAGCCAAAATTTCCTTTGAGAAAGTGGAACCTTTATCAGTGACACCGAAGTATCTATCGATTCCATTTCTGATTCCATATAACACGTTTTTCATATTTCATAGATTTTATCAAATATAATAACAACATTTAAGAAAATGTAAGATTTTTACAATATGTTGCTCGAAATATTTCGTCTTTTCCTATTAAATATCTAATGCCACCACTCATTAAACATCTAATTTTGGAGAATTCATCAAACCTTCTTATTAATACAATACTAAATTTTCTGTGAAAAAATAATTTTTTTAAAAATATTTTTTGAAAGTTAGATTTTTTTGTTTTTGAAGTGTTATCAATTCAAAATTAATAATGATTTTTACAACTTATTCAAACATTGAAATTGCTTTAGAATCACCTTTATTAAATTTGTTATCGGCTAATTTTATTGTTAATATTTAATAATATAGGAAGTGCGAAATATGATTCTTGATTATGAAAGATTCCAGAAAATTTTAAAGAAATATATTGCTAATGATAAATACTTTTATATTCGTCTTGTTAATAAAATTTTAGATAACCCAAATTATTATTCAAATATTTTCAATTTCCGCTGCAATGAAATTAAGCTTTGAGTATTGAAAAAGAAATCTTAACTTCATAAAATAAACATGCGACTTTTTCTATGTGTAAATCTTGCCAAGTTTTGCACTTGGGGAAAGCTAAGAAAGGAAATTTAATTATGGCATTAACAAAACAAGAAGTTAGCTCCATCGTTAAAGAATACGGTGCTAACGAAAAAGACTCCGGTAACGTCAAGGTTCAAATTGCTCTTTTAACTGCTCAAATCAAGAAGTTAACTGAACACATGAAGGCTAACAAGCACGACTACTCTTCCAAGAGAGGTCTCGACATCTTAGTTGGTAAGAGACGTGGTTTACTTGACTACCTCAAGAGCGAAAGTGTTGAAGAATACAACGCTTTAATTGCTAAATTAGGTTTACGTAAGTAAAAAATTAGGAAGGCAAATCGCCTTCCTTTTTTCGTGTCTAAATATCTTTTAAAATTAGTGGATGTTTGAAGTCTTGTTCCATATTGACATGCTTAATTCCACATTCCATATGGAAGTCTTCGACAGGTTTAAATCCAAGTTTGATGTAGTAATCTTTCAAGTAATACTGAGCAGAGAATCTAATCTTTAAAGGAACAATCTTTGAAGATAAAACATGGATTAAATATTTGAATAATAAAGTTCCGTATCCTGAGGCTCTGTACTCTTTCAAAACAGCAAATCTTCCAAAGTGATAAGTGTTTTCATCTTCCTTATAATAGCGAATTGTCCCAACAATTTTACCTTCATGATACAAGTTGTAATATTCAGAAATCTTATCTAATTCATCGATTTCATCAGCAAGAGAAATTCCTTGTTCTTCAATGAAAACTTTTCTTCTTACATACATTGAATCGATGTAGTCATTCTTAGTTACCACCTTTTTGATGAAGTTGTTATGACCATCTGAGTAACCATATTCACCGTTAAAAAGAAGTTTAAGTTGTTCTCTGTTAGTAAGCATATTTAAGAAATTGTCGTAAGATGCAGGATAATCGGTATAGAACTTATTAACTAACGCTTTAAAATCTGCTCTCTTAGAAGTTTGATCATTTGGACAATGAGATTTTAAAACAGGTAAATTGAATCTAACTACTGCTTCTTTAATCTCTGCTTCTCTTGTGTAAATAAGTGGTCTTATGAAAGTGATATTGGCTTTTTCAAGGTGCATCTTTGCTTCAAAAGTATTTACTTTACCACCGTAAACCATATTCATAAATAAGGTTTCGATGGCGTCATCACCATGATGAGCAAAGCAGACTTTGTTGAAACCTAATTTATTAGCAACAGCATTAATTGCTGCTTTTTTCATTCTGGAGCAGATTGAACAAGGTAAAAGTCCATCCTTTTTCTTATGCATGGAAAGAATCTTATAAACTTGTCTTTCATCTGAAACATAAAGTGGCATATTATTATCTTCAAACCATTTTTCTAATTTAGGAAAATCTTTATTCATCTCAAAACCTAAATCAAGCATGACAGGTTTAAATTCAAAATTCTTCATGCCAAACTTTTGATACAAATTCAAAAGGAAACAGAGAAGGATACTATCCTTTCCTCCGGAAACTCCAACAAGAATTTTATCTCCATCATTTATCAAATTGAAATCTGTATCAGCTCTTCTGACTTCAGCTAATAATTTTCTTTGTAAATCTTGTGCTTTCATAACGAAATTAATATATAAAAATCAAATTTTCATATCAACATGAAAACTTAGTAAATTGAAGATAGATTTTGTAAAATATGTAAGTTGCTTATGATTAAAGACGGTATTGTTTTAATATATAAACCTACAATGATTTCTTCAAATGACTTAGATTACAAAGTCAGAAGAGTTTTCGATACTAAAAAAGTAGGCCATTTAGGTACTTTAGATCCTTTTGCTGAAGGACTCATGGTTCTTGGTGTCAACGAAGGAACTAAAATTTTACCTTACCTTGATTCAGAAACTAAATCCTATGAAGCAACCTTAAAATTAGGTGTTGAAACTGATACTTTAGATCACACCGGAAAAGTAATTAATGAAGTTTACGTCAACGAATTCTTAACCGAGGATGATGTTAGAAATGCTTTAAACTCTTTCCTAGGTGAATACGATCAACTTCCTCCTAAATATTCTTCAAAATCAATCGCAGGTTTTAGAGCTTATGAGCTTGCCAGAATGAATATTGATTTTGAATTGAAAACTAAAAGAGTTTCTGTCTTTGAAATTAATTTAATCAAATTCGATAAATTGAACAATGAAATTACCTTCTCTGTCAAAGTCAGCAAAGGTAACTACATCCGTTCTTTAGGATTAGATATCGCTAAGAAATTAAATACAGTTGGTCATTTAACTTACTTAAAGAGAACTTCAATTGGTGAATTCATCTTAACCGATGAAACTAAAACGATTGAAACACTTCAAAGAGAAGATTTAATCTCACTTAAAAATGTTTTGCATGAAGTTCCCAAGATTGATTTAACCGAAGAAGAATTCAAGATGTACAAATACGGCAATCCAAATAAATATCCTTATTGTGGAGATAATATCATGTTCTTCTATCATGATGATCCATTATTCTTGTTAGAGTACAAACATGAGAAACAACTTTATTACGTAAAAAGAGGTTTTAATTATGAATATTATAAGGATAAGTAATGTAAATATTGATGTTAATATTCCTTTGCAAGAATCATGTTGCTGCTATGGAAGCTTCGATGGTTTCCATCTTGGTCACATGGAACTTGTCAATGAAGTACTGAATCAAAATAAGTATAAGAAAGCCTGTTTATTCTTTTCAAAGCCTTTCTCACTTCTTTTCTCCAAGTCAATTCATGCAAATAGCTTAATTATGACTATAGAAGATAAGATTGAATTTCTTGAAAAATTAGGCTTTGATTATGTCTTTATTATCGATATATCAAATGAATTAATCACTCTAGATTATGAAAAATTCATTGAGAAATACATCGTTAAATTAAACGTTAAAAAAGTAGTTGTCGGTAATGATTTCTCCTTTGGTTACAAAGGCTTAGGTAAATCTTCCACTCTACTAAATTACCCTGATAAATTTGAAACCGTAGTCAAAGATATCTTAGTTATCGATGATTTAAAGATTTCTTCAACAAATATCCGTAACGCTTTACTTAACGGAGATATAGACTTAGCAAATAAGATGCTAGGTAGATATTACTCCATCAAAGGAAAAGTCATCCACGGGCTTGCAAATGGATTTAAATTAGGTTTTCCTACTGCAAACTTAACCCTTTTATCACCTTACATCGTTCCAAAAAATGGAGTTTACTCAACCTTATTTGAAATTGATGATAAAAAGTATCTTTCAATGACAAATATTGGAACTCACCCAACAATCTCTGAACTTAAAGAAAAAGCTATTGAAACAAATATCTTCAACTACAATCATGAAATCTACGATAAAGAAGTTAGATTAGACTTCTTAGATAATGTAAGAGATGAGAGAAAGTTTGATTCAATAGAAGACTTAAAATCAAATTTAAAGCAATTAAAAGAAACAATTTCTGCTAAATATGAAAAATTGGTATAAGCAACTAACTGCTTATACCAATTATTTTTTCATTAGTTAATTTTTAGTAATCAAACAATAACATAACAGTTGTTATTTACCTTGCATGATGACGTAGCTGGTAGGATTAACTGTGAATATTCTACCAGATAATGTTGTACCAACACCATCACCACCGATGACCTTAACAGTTGATTCAGCACCGTAAGGAACGTTAATTGTCTTAGCATTTTGAGTTGGGTTGATGTAGTAGTAAAGTGTTGAACCATCAGTTGCTTTAATCATCATGTTGATGACGTTATAATCTGCTGTATTACCATACCAATCACTTGGATTTGTGTAGACAGATTCTAAGTCAGCCCAAGTATCAACAGGTGCAATTAATTCTCTTGCTGCTAAGGCTTGTTTAAATGTTGTAACCATATCAGCATTTGTCTTAACTAAATCCCATTGGATACCGTTGACTTTATCACCGGTATTGTAGGAGTTATGAGAGAAGTAATGGGTTTCGCCATTAATTTCTGCTTCATAAAGAGATTTTCTAACAACTTGGTCTTCCAAGTATGCAGGATCTGTAACTTCCTTACTACGACCGAATTCTTGACCGAATTGCCAGAAGGAAACACCGATACCCATGGAGTTGATAAGGTTACCTAATGCGGATAAATCGTAAGCAATATTCTTATCTTGAATAGTTGCATAGAGTTTATCGAATGCGGTTAAGTTATCGTGACACTCTGTATAGTTAACAGAAGCACCAGTGAATAAGTTGGAGTATAAGTAGGAATCAAATCCAGCGTTGTTAGAGTTGTAGTACTCACTGTAAGCATATGGATTTGTACCTAATAAACCATAATAAACTTTATTTCTTTCGGTTGATTGTTCGGTGTATTGAGAGTTGTATGCTCTTTGCATGAAACCCCATTGATCGATATTACCTGTACCACCGTTTAAGGAATCACGGTAATTATCGTTGAAGGCACCGACGAATTGACCTTCTTCAACCTTACCAGTACCGGAGTATTTTTCACTACCAAAGTATTGAAGGTTCTTTTGGCTTGCCATCATCTCATCTGGGCCTTGGTCACCGGTTGATTGATACATTTGCCAACCTTCACCATACATCAATGCATTTTCGTTGATATCTCTGACTGCGCCAGCACAATCCATCATGGTTCTTGCATCCAAGATACCCATCAAATCGAAACGGAAACCGGAAAGCTTGTAGTTTTCAGCCCACATAGATGTTGAGTCAACCATGAATTTTCTAAACATCTTACGGGTTGAAATCATAGAAGCACCAGCACCGGAAACGTCTTGAGTTCTGAAGTAGTAATCAGGAACTAATTGGTTGAATGATGTAGCGTTCTTGCTAGGCATGTGGTTATAAACAACGTCCATAACAACACCTAAATCAGCACTATCAAGAGCTAAAACAACACTACGTAACTCTCTGATTCTTGCGTATGGATCACTTGGATCAGAGGAGTAGGAACCTTCTGGGGAGTTGTAAGATTCTGGATCGTAACCCCAGTTGAAGATACCTTTACTAGGTTTGTTGATTGTTTCTTTATCATTGAGTTTGGTTTCATCGACTGAAGCGAAATCATAAATAGGTAAGAGTTGAACGTGAGTTAAACCAGCATCAGCTAATTCCTTGAGATAGTCATAACCGATTTTAACCGATGAATCATCAGCTAAAGTTAAACCTGTTTCAGTCAATGCCATGTATTTACCGACATTTTCTTCACGACCAGTCCAAGATTCATCACTGGAGAAGTCACGGATATGTAACTCAGTAACAGAAGCCTTATTTTGCTTAACTTCACTAGGAGTAACATCATCCCAGGAACCGAACTCAGCAGTGATTTCTTCGTTGTTATAGGAAGGATCAACCTTTTCAGAATTCCAGTCGATAACAACTGATTCTGCAGCGTTAGTTGTAACTGATTCTGCATAAGGGTCGTTTGCGTGAACAGTGAATTTACCAAAGTTAGTAACTTCGTAGTGGTATTGGGTGCCACCTAAATTACCTTTAGCAACATATTCGTAGACACCTTTACCAATTGATTCCATTGCTTGATACTTAAATGAGCTGGATCCTTCAGTCTTGTAGACAACTCTAGTCTTACTTGAGAATGGAGTCCAAACTCTAAAGACTGTTTCTTCTTCACCTGTTTCTTCATTTGTTCTAATGAAGGAACCAAGTTTAAGATCAGCATCTGGGGTGTAGTTTTCTTCAAACATATCAGATGAATAGTATGTTTGCATATCGATGTCGTAGACAGATTCACTGCCTTTTTCTTTAACATGAAGTTCATACTTCCATGTTGCATCGATAACATCTCTGTCGATAATATCAACTCTGTACTTCTTGTAAGCTAATCTTCTGATGTTACCTGAAAGTCTAACTGGTTGAGCAGAAGTCATCTTAGTACCGTTGACTGTTCTGTATTTAACGATGGAAATATCGCTGGAAGTGAAATCAAGTTCATTCTTTGTTTCAAAATCTAAGCATGGATAACCAAAACCGTTGATGTTGAAATATGTTCTTGTGACAGAATAACTTGGAATAGCGTTGATATCGTAGAAGAATCCACCACCAACTTTTTGACCTTTGTCGATGAAGAAAATTTCCTTGGTGGATGAATTTGCAAGTTGTTCAAAATCGATGATTAACTCACCGGTTTGACCAGTACCATCGACAGTTGTGATAATTAAACCACCAGTGAATTGTGCTTCGGTCAATTCGATAGTTCTCTTTTCACCATTTGGTAAACCCCATTGGGAGTAAACTTCAACTTGTTGACCAACTTTCAAAGTTGCACATTGCCATTCGAAATCACCAGTTTGAGGGAATGTTACAGTTTCTGTTGAGAAAATTGTCATACCAGCACCTGGGTTGACATCATCGGATGACCAGAACCAAATATTGGTGTAACTTGTATTCTTATCTGGTCTTGCGTAGTAAATCTTAAATAAGACTTCTCCTTGTTCGTCTTCAGATTTGTTAATTTCAACTTCGTTAGCACAAACTGTACCTCCGCAAGAAGAATCAGAGCTTGTTCCGCAGGAAGCAAGTGGTAAGCAAAGACCACCTAAAATAAGTAAAGATAATAATTTATTCTTTTTCATCGATTATTTCTCCTCAAATTGTAAAGCTTCTTGTACTTCGTAAATTGAGTAGTACAAATCACCGATTTCGTAGACAATTTCAACATCTGAATTCCAGCTGTAGCTAGTCTTATCAACGTAGATGATTGTACCAACATCAGAACCATCAGTATGAACTTTTGGCCAGTCAACTTTGATATCACTTGTCTTGTAAACACCATCAGTGGTACGGACAAGCATACCACCAGTTAAATATTCTGATGTGAGTGTAACTTTCTCATCTGGTTTGAGATTCCAGTTGTAGCTACCAGCGTATTCAGTTGTGAAATCGATTGTAAATGTTGCAAAGATTCTATCTTTCTCATTCAATGATAAATTGACAAACTTCCAGTCAGGTTGAATTGTTGCAACATTCTTAGTACCATCAAATGACCAGAAGTAAACTGTATCCATTTTATCGTAAGCTTGATCTTCTCTGTAGTAGTAGAATGTGAAACTATCCAATTCTGGTATTGTAGGTTTCTTTTCAAGGACAGGAAGACTGTCTTCTGAATAGTAAGAATTGATTGTTCCATTATCATTAACAACGTAAATTGGAGCAATCTCACCAACTAAAGATTTACCGGTGAATGGTAAATCTGCAGTTTGAGAAGAACCATCAGCGTTTCTAAGTAATAAACCTGTTAATGATGTGAAGAAATCAGTTGTTAATTCCAAGCTGACACCTTCATCGGATTTATCCCATTGAGTATGGACATTTTCAAGGGTTGTACCTAGAACTAAACTACCTTTGTAGAATGAAATATCTTTAACAACAATCTCTTCATTGACATTGATGACATTATCTAAAAGGTAACTACCGTCTGCATTCCATGCCCAGATATCAGTGCATTTATTTGAGTTAACACTTGTTTGAATGTAGAAATCAATTTGTTTGATTTCAACAGGGTCTGTAGAGGAAGAAGTTGATGAAGAAGTATCAACATTGCTGCTTGAACTTGATGTTGAATCTGCTACTGTAGAAGAATCATCACCAACACAGCTTGTTAAAAGTAATAATGGAGATACCAATAATGCTAATAACTTTTTGCTTTTCATAATTTCCTTTCTTTCTGAAAATCCTTCAGATAGATACGGGTTTTCCGTATCTATCTAAAAGGGTTAATTTATTATTTGAGATTTTCGACTGTTTCAGTAACAGCTTCGATGGAGTAATCGACGAGAACATTACGCTTAGCGCCTTCACTCTCACCTTTACCACTACCAGCTTTTACTGTAACAAAGATATTCATTACGCCATTTTCATCAACACAACGTAACATTGTATCTTTATCAAAAGTTATATCCTTTGTACGTGTATCATTACCTACATCAAGGAAAAGCATCTTAGTTAAATCATCTACTGTAAATTTATAAGCAGTTTGATAATAACTAGGATCACTTGAATTTGTCCAAGTTGTTGATGTCATCATTTCTTTTGTTAAATCAAATGAATAACCAGTATATCTAACATCATCAATATAAGTTTCAATTAATGTTTGATTAACGCCATGATCTGAGCCTGAAATGCCAAAAATCCACGCAGAAGTCATCCAACCTGTTCTGTCAGTATCTGTACCATTATACTTTTCAGTTTCCCAATGGTAATAAATATTTACTGTCTTAACTTCAGTTTCTGCAACTTTGGAGCTCTCATCGATATAGGTATCATATAAATCTTTGAAAGTGTATGATGTCTTATATTTTGCACCTAAAGCATTAGGATTAATGTAAATTGAGCGATTACCATAGAAGTAGGCAGCAGGACTTGCAGTATCAGTAAGATTAATATTGAAGTTCAAATCTGAAGTTTGTGATGAACCATCATCTTTTCTAAGAATTAAACCAGAGTTAAGATCCTTCATTTCAAGTTTAGAGGATGCAGCAGTTGTAGCATTCCAGTCTGAGTAAGCTTTGTATTCTAATGAAGTATCGATTGTGAATTTAAGAACTTCATAACCACCTTCTTGAACTTCGTTACCTTCAGCATTTAATCTAACAACTTCTCTGAAAGAGTAGCTTTCAGGAGCTTCTTGAGTTTCTGCAAGACCAGTAATTAATCTATTAACGTTATCTTGACCCCAGATCCAGATACTTGTTAAATCTTCATACATCTTAGGATCTGTTTCATAGTAGTAGAAACTGATTCTTTCAACTTTCTTAACAATTTGAATTGTTACAGAAATTGAGACACCGCTAACTTCATCCTTAACAATTAAAGTGTATGTACCTGCTGTTCTAGCAGTCCAAGCTTCTTGTTGTTTAGAATCTTGTAATGAAAGTGTTAAATTACCTTGATATTCTGCATCACCTTCTTTGGAAACTGTGAATTTTTCTAATAATTCAGTATCAGTCAAAGTTTCACCTTCAGTCCAAGAAGTTGAGAGATCTTCAGCTTGTGTGATTGTAACTCTACCCTCAACTTTAACTGTGATTTCTTTGTAAACAGTTTCATCTTTAGGGTGAGTTACTTTAATTGTTGTTTCACCAGCACCAACTGCAGTGAGAACACCTGTTTCTTCATTATAGTTAACGATGCTTGTATCGGTGATTGTGACTACTGCCTTATCAGCAATTGCTTCGCCATTAGTCTTAATTGTGACTAATTCAGTTAAGCTTGCAGTATCACCATTAACCATTTCAATGGTTTCGGTAGAAACTTCAATTTCACTTAAATCAGTAACTGTGAAAACGATACGTGCAGAAACTTCATAACCAGTAACGGTTACTGTAACTTTGGTTGAACCAGATTTAAGTGTTGTGACTTTACCAGCTGTATCAACAGTGATAACTGATTCATCTTCAACACTATATGTGTAAGCATCAGTTTCTTCACCATTAATTGTTGCCTTAACACCAAATGTGTAAGATGTACCATAAACGATGGAAACTGGATCAGTGACTTCTGCACCGTCAGCATCAACGAAAGCAACTTTGACATCATCGGTGACATTAATTGTAACTGTACCTGAAGCAGTAGCGGTTTCTTCACCAACTTTGTAATCAATTTTAACTGTAACTGTGTAACTACCAGCAGCATTTGCGGTGTAAGTGAATGAATTTTCTTCACCTTTTGCAACAGTTAAACCATCATCACTTGAAGAAACTGCAGTTGTAACACCAGTTGCTTGTTCAGGAAGATTATGGATTTCGTAATTAACAGTACCGGTTGCATTTGTTTTAACATCAAGAGCGGTACCACCATTAACAACGACAGTTGCACCGGAAGCAATTGTAATGGTAACGGATTTTTCATCGATGACTTTTTCACCATCTTTTAAGATGATCGTAATTGTTTCAACACCTTCTCCACCTGTGTGAGTGTAAGTGAATACGCCATCTTCGCCTTGACTGATTGTACCTAAAGTAGGTTTAGATGCTTCAAGAGTTAAACCTTCTCTACTATTTCCAACAGTAGGAGTAATTGTAACTGTACCATTTGGAAGGATAAAATCTGTGCTTGCAGAAACAGATAATGTTGCTTGAGCAACAACATTGATTGTGATAACTAAATCCTTTTCATTAGTTTCTGCACCAACTGCGTGAGCAGTAATTGTTGCACTACCAACACCTTTGACGGTGACTTTATCACCGGCAATTTCGATGACTTTGGAATCGGATGAAGTGTAAGTAACTTCAACTTCTTTCAAATCGACTTTAGCATTAGCTTTTAAGGTATAAGTGTTTGTATCATCAGAATAGAGGGTTGTATCACTCTTTAATTCTGAGCTTTCATCCCATTCAATACTGACGATTTGAGTTTCTTCCCAGGAACCTGAACTATCTGGACTATAAGATGAAGTTGAGGAAGAGGAAGAGCTGGATGAAGTGCTTGATGATGTTGTGGAATCAGAACTTGTGACCGATGAGTCGCCGTTAACACATCCGGAAAGTGAAGTTAGACCCAAAGAAGCACATAGAACTGTAACTAAAAATTTAGATTTTTTCATAGTTTCTCCTTTTTGAAATTCTAAAACTAAGTATTATTATATAAATGAAAAAAGCGTTTTCAAGGGTTTTAGGCAATTTGACAAAGGTTGAACATAAATTGAATTTTTGTATATTTATAAATGCTGACAAACATTAAAAATGACAAGAAATTCTAAAAAATAGTAGTTTTTTACCAACTTTGAGATTTTAAACTCTATAATGAAATTAATATTAGAGGAGGATCAGGTATGATCAAAAAATTCTACGATTTGAAATGGTACATCAAAGTCATTCTCTTACTCATTCCTATTGTTAACTGGGTAATTGAATTAGTTCTTAGATGGGAAGCTGTTATCAGAAAAGGTGGATTCATCAACATCCTTGTTGCATTAATCTACACATTTATCGGTTGGGCTTACGTCCTTGAAATTCTCGATATTATTTGGATTGCTCTATTCAACCATCTCTTCCTTTGCGACAGCAAATAAAAACCGAATAATTGATAACTTACCCCGGAGTCTCCCGGGGTATTTTGATTGAAAAATTTTTTTGCAAAAAACGTCAACTCCTAGAAGAAATTGACGTTGTAATTCTAAAATTAAACTTTAGGGAGCCAAGGTAGCAAGAGCTTGCGTTTAAGAATACCTTTGTTTATTGTTTCATACATTTCGATTGGGAAAGGTAAAAGATCTTCATAAACATAGACTGGTCCGTCTTCAACACTGAATTTAATTGGTTGCTTTGCAATGAATTTTTTGAATTCAGCATCTGATTCAAAACTATCTGCCAAGTATATAAAAGTAATATCAGAACGACGGTTATAAATCTTGTAAAGTTTGTGTTTCTTATTTAAGTCCACGTTGAAATTTTTACTCTCTGGCTTATATAAGACTTTATCGATTTCAGCTTCATAATTGCCTCCATCGTAGGAAGCTAACAACAACTTGCCGTCTTTTGAAATAAACGCTCCTTTGAATGAGATACTCTTAAGCTTATTATAAAGATTCATATCAACAAGTTTGATGTAGTATTTTGGATAATTAACCAGATCGAATAATAACATATCATCAAAATATAGTTCGACAGGCATAAATCTATCATATTGAATAACAACGTAATCATTTTCAAAACTTATGAATGAATATGATTGCTGCTGATTTATCTGAGCATATGTCTCGTAGTTAGAAAGATCTATAATTAACTTGTTGTCGTAGATTGTTCTGTCAGGAATATTTTGATAAATATCCCTCCAAAGAACATCAAAATTTCTCTTTAAGGCATCTAGGGTTAAAGGATCGGAATACGTTGTACCTAAATTTCTCATTCTTTCCTTAATGTGATTCATAGATTTTAAAAGGATGAACCTTTGGAATCTATTAAGTGAATCCTCATAACATCGGCGGGAGAAAAATAAATCTGAAGATAAAATCTCACCTTGTAAAGATTTGTCTAAATAATCTAAACTTCTTGGATTCGATTTTTCATCTATAGAAATAATATCAATAATTTCTGCGATAAAAGGCTCAGCTAAATGATCTTTAATGCGGAACTTTTCTTTACTGCTAAATAAGAATGGTTCAGTAGTTGAGTCAATAAAGAGAGCGGCTGCTCTTAAATTGCGTTCAGCAAGTGTAATTTTTGCGAAAGCATTTCTGCAAAATAAATCCTGATAGTTAGCATCAAAATATGTAGGTTTAAACATTCTTGCAGCGTTATAAAGGTAATTCTCATCGTATTTTTCTTTGGAGAGATATTCAATATATGCAGTTTGAGGGCGAATAGAATACTGATCATGCATATGAATTAAATTTTTGTTACACAAATTAAAATATTCTGCTTTTAAAAATGCGTTTATAAAACTAGAGTTTTCTGAAAAATGTTCATCATTAACAAAGTTGTAAACAAAATTACTGATAAAATCAACATCGGATTGTTTTGCTACATCAAGATTTTCAATGATGGCTCGACAACAGAGTAATTGTAAATATGGATAGTTATAAACATCATTTGTATTGGAATTGAAGTAGTAGTCTTTATAATCAATTACGCAATTTGAAACAAAATCGATATCATAAATTTCATCGTAAACTTTGTAAAAGTAAGCAAGATAACGAATCATCTCATAGGAAAAATGGAATTGATCTTTAAAGTAGAAATCTCTTTTCCATCTCTTCAATTCATCATCTGATGCAAAAATATTATGCTCAAATAAATCATTTAAAAATAAATAATAAGGGTATTGCAATTGATTAGGTTCACCATCTTCTGTATTGTAGATCGCTTGATAGACATTGTTGACGATTGAAGTAATTTCTTCCAATCGCAAAGTAATTTTTGAACTGTAATTGATAAAATAGATTTTACTATCTCCGTATTCATAATCCAGAATGGTAGAGAAAAGAGGATTATGTTCCCTATCAGCACAACATAAAAAATTGATAATGTCTGTTTCACTAGGAGTTAAGCAGATAATATCACTCTCATTTGCTCCGTTTAAAGATTCAGAAGAAAATTCTGCGTGAAAGAAGCAATCTTTCAATTCCTTATCATATTTAAACTGCAAAATATCATATGGAACATCCATGAACTTTATAAAGTTATTTTTATCATCGAAAATTGCACAATAAACAAACTGTTCTGTGTCACCCTTAATTGGAATACATTTTGTATTCTCATAGATACCGTTGTAACTTTGCTTTAAAACAAAAGTTCTTAAATACCAATTAAAATACATCGTTATCTCCCTACATCAAATCTATTTCTATTGCAAGAGCTCTATAACTGGATAAATCATTCTTTGAGTAATATTGTTGCATGTCATCGGGCGAAGCCTTCTCACCTAACTTGTAGCCTAAAACAGTTTTGTCAGGATATGCATCGTACAACTTAGCAAAATTTTTAAAAGTCTTTACCGCATGAACTCTAACGTTGAGCTTTTCACCACTATCTCTGTTTGTAAATGTGATGATATCGTATTCTTTAAAATCTTTATATTTAGGAGTTAAAAGTCTCATTTCTACTGACTTTGTACCAGATTTGATTGCTTCAAAAGGTTCAGGGCACAAATCCAATTCATGAGTGACAACATTTTTCTCCTTGATGTACTCTTGGATGTAAGTTAAATCCTCTGGAGTGAATAAACTCATAGGAATCAAGAAACAACTTTTTTCATCTTCACCAAGATTGATAATTGTTTTATTGATTAGAATATAACGTAATTTCAACTCTTTATTTTCGTTGTTCTTCTTAGCTGTGTAGTGAAGAATCAAATCATCTTCAGTTTCTTCAATTGTAAAGTTAATTTCTTTTCCAAGAACTGAATTTCTATGGATGAATAAAGGTGAGATAAATGCGTAAGCAATAACTAAGACACCGGCAACAAGCATGATAATTAACATTGTTAAATAATCATCGAATTGACCAAGTACACCTTCATAAATAAAATAAATCAATGAAACAAGTGTCATTGCAGCACCAAAAAGAAAGATTTTTAATAGTGTTTGAAAGTTATCTCTAACACGATCAAAATAAAATCCTTTGTAGTTTTGGTTGAAATTAATATTTATAGTTTTTAAATCCATAAGCCACCCTCTGATAAGTTAATTATAGCAATAAAAGTGCCACTAATTTGCTAAGTAGATAACTAAAATTTAATGCAATTTTTTATAAAATTCCATGAAAAAAAGCAGCTGGCGGGAATCGAACCCGTGTAGTTAGCTTGGAAGGCTAAAGTTCTACCATTGAACTACAGCTGCTTATAAATGGCGGGTCCAGCGAGAATCGAACTCGCGGTCTTCTCCGTGACAGGGAGACGTGATAACCGCTACACTATGAACCCTTAAAAACGCTTTAATATTATAAATAATGGGTAATTTATAGGCAAGTAAGATAATAGTTAAATTGTTACATTTATCGTCTAGTTGTTATAATATAGCCATGAAATATTGTGCTGTTTGTGGAAACGAAATTAAATCAACAAAAAAGAGACGTTGTCCTTATTGCAACGCTGATTTAGCCAATCCAAAAAACGTTGTTGAAAGAGATATTAATATCCCAATTTCCAGAATTACTGAAGAAAACGAAGATAAAAAAGAAAACACTGATGACTACGAATTTGAAGCAACTGAAGAAGATTACTTCAATATGCAGTTAAAGACCCACAAAAAGTGGATTGCTTTCTTATTGCAACTTTTTCTTGGACCTTTTGGTGCCAGCTTTTTCTACATTGGTAGATGGTTAAGAGGTATTATCTGGTTAGTTTTAAATGTTTTACTTGGATTAACCTATTTTGCTTTCCAATATACTGCATTTTATATCATAATTGCTGTCAATGTTATCATGGCAATATGCGTTTTGTTTGTTAAACAAACTGACGCTAACGGTTTGGAGTTAGAATGATGAAAAAGTTCACATTGTTCAGATACATCAATAAAGAAAATTGTCCTAAATTCAAAAAAGGTGACACATATCACTATGTTATTCATAGATTGAGCCATTACACCAAGATCAAATCAAACTTTATCAGACGCTGTTTAAAGATTGATTCTTCATTTGGTTTAATTAGAGCTTATATTGTCATCAAAGCCTTTGAAAATAAAAAGACAATTGAAACTAATTTGAATAAATCTTATGAAGAATGTCATAAGGATTTACCTTATATACAAATTAATGAAGAAAGAATTTATGTTCCATTCTTCAACAGAAAAATCAATGCGTTATACGACAAAAGCTATAAGGATTTAGCCAAGGAAGAAAATAGATATCTTGAGAAAGACTTCATCAAAGTTGCTCTTCCAATGTTCACAGAATATAACTTTGAAATCTTTAATTCCAACTTTATAAAATTAACTAAAATTGCTGAAGAAAATAACCTTGTTGCTTACTATTCAGACGAATTTAAGACTGTTTATTTAATTACTAATGAAGGTGCTTTGGATAATTCAATTCCTCTTCTTGGGGTTGAAAATAAGAAGTTTGATGAATTTAAAGATTCAGTCCTTGATCTTTTAAATTCCTACTTCAATTACGATAGAAATGCCTTTATTGAAAAACTCCACAAATATAATTTCATCACTGAAAAACAATATCAAAAGATTATGAAAGTTTCTTCTAAGCGAGAGAAGAAACTTGTTAAAAGACTAAAAAAATAACAAAGTCAAATTACTAATTAACAATAAAAAAGGTTGGTCTAAGCCAACCTTTTTATCTTTGCAATAATTTTAAATATTAAATTTTAATTACTTGTTGTAGGATAAACCTTCACCGACAATAACCAAATCTGCACCAACTGGGTTAGGGTAATTTGGATCACCCTCTTCAGCGGTAAAACCGGTTTGGTTGAAACCAGTTGAGAATGTTAAGGTTCTGTTTGTCATAGTTTCAGGATTGAAACCTTCAACTGGATTGTAGTTTCTATCAAAGTCAGTTAAACGGACTTCAATGGTCTTAACAGAGCTGCCGATAAGAATTTGGTTGATATCTTTAACTCTGAATGGTAAGACGAATGTTTCATCTAAGTTCTTACACATACCGAATGCCATTGCGTAGATAGATAATCTGTTAGGTGTTTGGTTACCGATATCAACAGAATCTTCTCTGTTGTACTTATCAGCACCTTCACCGAAAACCTTAACATCTTGGAATGTAACAGTCTTTAAGCTGTCGCATTCTGCGAATGCTAATTGGTTAATTTCTTTGACGGAATAAGGGATGTAAACTTCAGTTAAACCAGTACGTCTGAATGATCTGGTACCGATTTTTTCAACTGTGGAAGGAAGTGCAACACTCTTCAATGAAGTAACTTCTTCGAATGCTCTATCTGGAATTGAAGTAACACCTTCAGAAATAACAACAGAAGATAACTTAATTGTAGAAGAACCGAATAAAGTTGCTTTAGTTTGAGTGATAGGACCTTCAAGAGTTTCAACATTTGTTGAACCTAACAAAGCACCGTTAGAAACAACCATGTCACCTGCTAATTTAACAGTCTTCAATGATGAAATTTGTGCTAACGCATTCTTACCTAAGTAAGTACCATTTGCTGTTAAATCGATTGATGTGATTGCTGTACCTTCAAATGAAGATGCGCCAAGTGCATACGCTTCATTAAGTTTAAGGCTTGCTGCAACATCATCTGTAACTGTAGAATCGTCTTTGAAAAGATTATCTGCATAACCTTTAATAGACTTATCATACAATGAACTGATTGCTGGAGTGCCTTTCTTTTCAGTAACAGCACCGCCAAGGATAACGTAGCTATTTTCTGCTGTACCATTAACAATATTTTGGTATACGGTTGAATTGAAGAATGAACCTTCTTCCTCACGATCAGAATTGATATAAGCTAATCTGGTTGTCTCAGAGTAGGCGGTAGGAGAAAATGATTGCAACCCACTCAAATTGTTGAGAGCGTCAGTATCAACAAAGACAACATTATCAGCAAGTGTCAAATTTTTGATGGAAGGAATATCAATTAAACATTCCTCAATGATAGTTTCACCGTTTAAAGCAACATTAGTAACTTTAATTTCTTCTTCATTTTGGTCGAGCATATCAACTAAAGGAACTGTACCAGAATAGTTAACGGTGGTTAAGTTATCTGTTGAACCGGACAAGACCTCAGGGCTATCACTTGTGTAAGAAATAACTCTGGAAGTATCGCCTTCAACATCAAACTCTTTATAACTCTGTAAAGTTGTAATGTTAGCAAATGCCTCTTCACCAATGGTTGTAACTGTGTTTGGAATTGTGACATCAACCAATGATGTACCAGCGAAAGCTGCTTCACCGATTGATGTGACTGTGCTAGGAATTGTGACTCCTGTAACACCAACTTGATCTTCAAAGATGTTATCTGGAACGGATAAAACACCTTCAGGGATATTAACTGTGCCAGTAATTTCATCACCTGCGATGCCATAGAGTCCATTGTTATTAACAATCTCGAGTCCATTAACTTCTTTGACGTAGGTGTTAAGTAAGTAATCTGTACCATCGAATGCACCTGGAGAAACAATTGTGTTTTCTGGGAGATTCATGCTAGATAAAGATGTCATGTTGCTCATAGCACTGTCGGTAATTGTTTCGATAGTTTCAGGTAAAACAACCTTTGTGATGTTAGATTTACCTTTGAAAGTACTCTTAGCAATACCAACAATCTTCAAACCACGGATTTCAGATGGAACAGTAACTTCAGTTGCAGTACCCTTGTATGCGGTGATTGTGATTAAATCATCGTAGGAACCAAGTTCTGCGTTATCTAAGCTGGCTCTGACACCATCTTCACCAGAATTCTGAGAGATAGACCAATCTTTCAAGAACTCTTGGTATTCCAAAACACCTTCATCAGTTTCAACGCTTGATGAAGTGTCACCGCCATTACATGAAGCAAGTGGACAAACTCCAAGTGTTGATGCTAACAAGAGAAGAGAAAGTTTCTTTTTCATAATTTATCTCCTTTCCTATTATGCAATTCTAATTTCAGTGTCTAATGTATAAATACCAAATCCACCGGATAAATCTGCGGAGATGTAGTAATCATCAGCTTTATCTAAACCTGTGATTTCAATATCGGAAACCATGTCACCCATCTTAACGGTTGCGAATGTATGAACATCGTAGTTTCTGATACCAAGAATTTCGTGTTGGATATTCATATCTTGGTTGTGTGGAACTTTAACAGGTTCATTAACAGAGGTAACTCTTCTAATTTCGACTGTATCATCGTTATGATGTTCGGCAACAAAATCTTTATCAGGTAATCTAGTTGTAACACTGTCTTGTTTGAAGGTTGCATCTTTTGCAGCAGCATCGTCTAAGACGTGTTCTTGGATGGATTTGACCTTGCTTTGACCGTAGTTTTCAACTAAAGGTTTAATGACGAATCTGTATTTGTTCTTAAGTAAGCGAGGGCCTTCAATGTTATTCAATCTGGAGATGAGTTCATCTTTAAGTTTGAATTTAACACCACCTAAGCAGATGTAGAAGTTAGCAACTTTCTTAAGTTTGAAGTCTTTGGTCTTAACTTCATCGCAGAGACGGAAGTCGTTGATGTACATATCGTGATACTTGTTGTATAAATCGAATGTTTCATCAGCGTTGTCGGATGCTTGCTTATGCCAACGTGTGTTGTTACCTAAATAGAGACCTCTGACATATGTTGATAAAGCAGAGAGTGCTAAGTGGTAGCATGAAACTGTTTCTTTGAATAAGGAAACAAGTCTCTTGTTATCGATTGTTTCATTACCGTTAGCAAAGATTTCACTATTTTCAGGTAATGCAACATTCTTGTACTCATCTCTATTCTTGTAGTCAGCAAGTTTTTGCTTGAAGTAGTCGACAACAAAGTCTTCTGTATATAAACGGGAAGTGCGGAAAAGTTTATCCAAAGCGACGACCAATTTTTGTTTTTCAACATCTAAGGAGACGCCTTGAGCTTTATTTGCGACTTCACCTGCATCGGAGATGAATAAGTCGACAATCTTATTCTGTTGAACGACAGTCTTTGCTAAATCTTCAGAGGAGAGAGTTGCAAATGAAGTGTTATTTGCTTTAACTTCCTTTAAAGTTGCTGTGAGAGCATTTTGAATTAAAGAAGAAATTCTCTTGGAGATAGAAAGTAGTTCGTTCTTGTTGCTGATGTATAAATCTTCGGAGAAATCTTTAGATTTTTGCAATGCAACAACTTCTTCTAAGACCTTTTCTCTCTTGGAGAGTAAGTCTGATAATGTTTCTTGAGTTTGGACATCCTTTGCTTTTTCTTCCAATGAAGCTTTAACTGCATTGTGGATATCGGCATCAGCACCAAATTCTTCACTTGTTAAGTAGAACTTAGAAATTTCTTTCTCAGCTTTACCTCTTTCAAGTGCATATGCTTTTTCAGCGCCGACTAAATTGTAGTCTTTTGTATCGATTTCTTTAATCTTTTCAAAGTTACCAATTAAGCTTGTTTCATGAGTAACAGGCTTGCAGTTCAACTTAGGATCGAGAATCAAATCTGCATATTTTAAGCCGAAGGAGAAGTCAGAACCAACTTCTGGTTTTTCATCGGAGTTGACTGTGATGTAGGTGTCGTTTGCTGGGTTGTGGAGAATAACTAAGTGCTTGTTATCTTCTAAATCTTCAACTGCGACAACTTTAAGGGTGAAACCTTTACCAGGGACGATTGCGGAATGAGGAATTTCAACCTTGTAATCATCACCATCTGGAATATCCTTCCATGCATCGAATCTTGTGTAAGTCTTACCAAAGATTGTGTAGGTATTACCTTTGAAGGAGATTGTTTGATATGTGGTCTTTGGAATAAATGGCATGACTGTCATTTCAGTTTCATTGTCGAATAAGTGAATCTTATAATCGGCAAGGACAACTTTGATATGTTGACCACTTACATAGCTGTTATCTGGGCTAACTTTAACGATGACTGAGCTCTTACCGACTTTATCATCTTTAACAAGTTGATGTGCTAAATCGCAGTAGAGTAATGTTTCATTACCTAAAGCTTCAATTTCGGAAATAACGAGTTCAACACCGTTAGAATCTGACATATCGGTGATTAATAAACCATCAGGTCTAACACCTAATGTCAAATGGGTTTGACCATCCAAATATGAAGGGTTGCACTTGTAGAAGTTGTACATACCCATGACTGTTTGTTGCTTATCATCGAATGTGATAGAAACTTTATCATGTTCTCTTAAAAGCGTGACATCGAAGAAGTTCATTTGAGGTGTACCGATAAAGCCAGCAACGAACTTGTTGATTGGGTGATTATAAAGGTTTGTAGGTGTGTCGATTTGTTGGACAAAACCTAGTTTCATAACAACAATTCTGGTACCCATTGTCATAGCTTCGACTTGGTCGTGGGTAACGTAGATGAATGTTGTTTGTAAACGTTTATGCAATTTGGAGATCTCAGTTCTCATCTGAGCTCTGAGCTTAGCATCAAGGTTTGATAATGGTTCGTCTAATAAGAAGACTTTAGGTTGTCTGACGATTGCTCTACCTAAAGAGACTCTTTGACGTTGACCACCAGACATTGCTTTAGGTTTTCTTTGTAAGAAGTCTTCAATGTCAAGAATTCTTGCTGCTTCAAGAACTCTGCGGTTGATTTCTTCCTTTGGCATATGTCTGTTACGTAATGAGAATGCCATGTTCTCATAAACAGTCATGTGTGGATATAGTGCGTAGTTTTGGAAAACCATTGCGATATCTCTATCCTTTGGTTGTACATCGTTGACTAATTGGTCTTGGATGAATAAGTCACCAGCGGTGATATCTTCCAAACCTGCAATCATTCTAAGTGTGGTTGATTTACCACAACCTGAAGGACCAACGAAGACGATAAATTCTTTATCTTTGATATCGATGTTGAAGTCGCTAACAGCTTTAACACCACCATCGTAGACCTTGTAGATGTGATTCAATCTTACATCAGCCATATTCTTTTTCCTCCTACTCTGTTAAGAATATAATTGAATATTTTGGTAAATTTACGTTAGTGTTTTCTTCGGTGAGAGCTTTACCATCCAATGTCAGATAATTGGATATCTTCATTTCACCGAGAGAGTATGTTCTATCAGTTGTATTAGCATTAATTACAACTGTCAAATCACCTTTATTGAATGTAATCACTCCATCATCTTGAGTTAAATTAGTGACGAAGTTTTCACTCAACTGAGGTAATTCTTTCTTTAATTTAAGTAATCTCTTGATGTAGTTATGTAAGGAATTCTCATCTTTCTGCTGAGCTTCTAAATCACCGTATTGCTCTAAGGTGATTGCCGAAGTATCAAATCTGGATAAGTCTCCCCCTACATTAGGGATATCTGGACGAAGTTTTTCATCGTGCCAGAGGAATGGTTGTCTAGCAATTGTATCTTGGTAATCGCCACCTTGTAAGGTACCAGTCATTCCAATTTCATCTCCGTAATAGAGGAAGAAATTTCCTTGGGATAAATTCTGCAAAGCGTATGAGAATTTTGCTCCATCAAGATAAGATTCTTTAAGATTTCCACCAGAAGCAGAATTTACAAATTGACTTCCAATACGACCGACGTCGTGATTTGAGAAGAATGACGCTTGTATCTTGTTATTTTCCTTAATTCTGTCACCATCTTTCTCTTCGTATTCAAGTACCTTGTAGACATTTTCAACTGTTAATTTGTTTGGATATGTCAAACTGGAAACAATACCAGAAACATGGTTTCTTGAAGCACGGTATCCAGAGGTATCGAATGAGAAGTAACTATCGATTGTTGTTTCCTTCATGAGATTTGCTGATTCGGTATAGAGTGAAGCAGAATCCCATGGACCTTCACAGACGATGTAGAAATTTGGATTGAGATTTAAAGAAAATTCCTCGATATGATTTAAAAATTCTTTCTCTTTGTCGAAATCTTGAATTCCCGAACTGGAATTTCCAAAGTATGAAGTGATGGCATCGAGACGGAAACCGTCAACTCCTAAATCGATGTAGTAAGTAATTACTTCATCGATTATCTCTCTAACTTTGGGATTTTCGAGATTGTAATCAGCCATGTTGCTACCTTGTGAGAAGGTTTCATACATGTACTGAGATTTATTTAAAGGTGCAAGATAGTTTGAATAATCTGAAAGTTGTTTACCGCTTTGAACAAAGCGGAAGTAATCAACTTCAGGGTATTTTTCAACACACTCAGCGCTAGGTCTTCCACCAGTTCCTGGAGTTTTGCAGACTGAATCACTCTGGAGTGCTTTTTCTGCAATCTTAAAATTGTCATTTGAAGTGGAAACGTGGTTAAATGCCATATCAAGCATGACGTTAATCCCTTTTTCATGACTCTTTCTAAGTAACTTTGACAGGGTATTCATGTCACCAAAATCCTTATCAATCTTATAGAAATCGATTGCATCGTACTTATGGTAACTATCCGCTTCAAATATTGGGGAAAGATAAATTCCTGTGATACCTAGATCGTAGAGATAATCGAGGGAGTCGATGACTCCTTCTAAGTCACCGATTCCATCGTTATTTGAATCTCTGAAACTAGGGACGAAGATGTGATAGTAATTAGCGTATTTGTGTGAAACGTAATTATCTTCATAATCGTAATTTTGACAGGAAGTTAGTCCCATACTTGAAAGTAAAACTAACCCACTAACTAATAACCTAAGCTTATTCACAACTAGTCTTTGTTAATTAAAACACCTCCATGGTGTTTGACGATGACTTTGTTGCCGTCAACTTCAACACCATTTACTTTATAAACAACTTTTTCACCTTCTTTCAAGGTGTAAACTAAATCTTCATCTTTAATATTGATAAAAACTTTAGCGTTATTTCTTTGATAACCGAAGTAGTATCTATCAAGGAGCATGAAGTGATCACCATGCAATGAAGTTAATTCATGCTTGATCTTGATAAGATCTTTGATTTCATTGGTTAAAGAATTTGGATCTGCGAGCATGTCGGATAAAACAGGTGAATCTTCATTTGTAGGTAAGAATGTTTTATCGGCATCGGAGAAACCGTAATTCTTGGTGTGATCGAATCTCATTGGAGTTCTACAACCGGTTCTTTGATAACCACCTTCGATGGAAGGAAGCTTATTATCTTGCTTCATACCGATTTCGTCACCTGCGTAGATGTAAGGAACACCTGGCATTGTGAGAATGAATAAGTAAGCTAATCTGAGTTCATCTTCTGTTAAGAAGTTTGCTAATCTTTCGGTATCATGGTTACCGGAAATAACGGAGATGGAACCTTTGTATGCATTACCTGCTGCACATCTTACTTTAATATCTTTTCTGAATTTACGGAAAAGTTTTTCATCGTATTTATGAAGCAAGGCGATAGTGTTACCATCTTTATCTCTTTCACGGAATAACTTATGTGAGAAGTTATGATAATGATCTAAAACGAAATCTGAATCAAATGTTGCTTGTAAGGATTGATAAGGATTTGACCATTCAGATGTCATTACAAAGTTTGGATATTCATCTTGTAAATCTTTTCTGATCTGCTGCCAAACCCAGATTGTCGCATCCTTTTCATCATCGTTTTTAACAAGTGAGTCTGCCATATCAACTCTGAAACCATCAACGCCTCTAGCGAGGTAGAATTTCATGACGTTTTCAATGTATTTTCTACCGGAAACAACTCTTTCATCCTTGTAAGAAATTTGCCAGGATGGATGAGTGAATTCCTTGTAACCGTAGTTGATAGCTGCTTGGTGAGCAAAGAAGTTGACAATGTAGGCACCGCTACGATCGTAGCAACCTCTGATAGGAGCGCAGTCTTTGTACCAGCACCATGGGTCATCAGTCCAGATGAAGGTATCAGAATATTCATTTCTGGAGCTTTCTGCACTCTTTAAGAATTCTTTGTTAGTTGTAGAAACGTGACCTGGAACTAAGTCCATGAGTAAGATCATATCTCTAGCATGAAGTTCTTTGATAAGGTTATCCAAATCTTCCATTGTACCGAAGCGTTCGGCAATCTTGTAGAAATCTCTGATGTCGTAACCACCATCAAGGAATGGTGAATCATAGACAGGATTTAACCAGATACCATCAAAACCCATCTCTTTGACGTAATCAAGTTTGGAGATGATACCTTTGATGTCGCCGTAACCATCAGCGTTTGAATCCTTGAAATTATTTGGGTAAATTTCGTATAAAATACAATCGTTAAACTTTCTAACCATAAATTTTCCTTTATAACAATACAATAATTAACCTTTGACTGCACCACCGGTAACACTACTGACATAGTATTTTTGGGTGATTAAGAATAAAACCATAATTGGAATTGCGATGATTGTTGCACCAGCGAAGAATGTTGTGTAGTTCTTTGCTAAGGTGTCGACCGCTGAAATCATGTTATACAGACCAACTGGAACCGTATAAGCATCGGTGTTGGCACCTAAGATAAGTGAAGCGAAGATGTAGTCACCCCAAGGACCCATGAATGATGTTAAGAGTTGATAGACAATGATTGGCTTGGATAATGGGCAGATGATCTTGTAGAAAATCTTGAAGTTGTTGCAGCCATCGATTCTAGCAGCTTCGTCAAGTGATCTTGAAATGGTGTCGAAGAAACCTTTAGCAATAAGGTAACCAGCACCAGCTCCACCTGAGTAAACAAGGATTAAAGCGATAAGTTGACCATTCAAATTGATGGTTCTTAAAATGTTGTAGGTTGCGACCATGGACATGAAGCCTGGGAACATACCCATGATGAGAGCGACGTTCATCATTGGTCTTCTTGCCTTGAAACGTAATCTAGACATTGTGTAAGCAACTGATAAGACAAAGATTGTTGAAATAATCATGACGCATAAAGCAACAATCAATGTGTTAGTCAAGTACTTAACGAATGGATATAAAGAGGTGAAACTTGCATCGGTAAAGAGTCTTGCGAAGTTATCAAATGTGAAACCGTCAGCAGGAACTAAGGTACCGGAAATACCTCTTTCATTTCTTAATGCGGTGTAGAGAATACCAACGATAGGTAAAACCCAAATAACGCATAAGACAGTTAAGACAATATAGATAATAGTGTTGGAGAGAATTCTTCTTCCCTTCATGGAAGCGAATCTTTTATCTCTCTTTTTAAGACTGAGTAAATTTTCCATTATGCGAAAGCCTCCTCATTCTTGTAACCGGATGTATGTCTGAAGACAATGAGTGAGATGATTGCGCAGACGACGAAGACTAAGATACCGATGACGGAACCCATTGAGTAGTTATTTTGATTAACTGTCAAGGTGTAGAGCCAGGTAACTAAGAGGTCAGTCTTACCTGCAGACATGTATTCAAGCGTCTTTGGACCACCTCCGGAAAGGAAGAAGATGACGTTGAAGTTGTTGATGTTACCAACGAATGTTGAAATTAAGCTAGGACCTGTAACGAAAATGACATATGGTAATGTAATTCTGAAATAGGTTCTAAAGACGCCAGTACCATCCATTTGTGCTGATTCGTACAAATCATCAGGAATATTCATCAAAATACCGGTAACGGTTAAAACTGTGTATGGAATACCGATCCAGATGTTGATGACGATGATCCAAAATCTTGCGGAGGTTGGGTTAGTCCATATGGTGATTGTTTCACCATTTTGGAGAATACCCATTGCCATCATGATGCCTTCAACCAAACCACCTGTAGTGGTGAATTTGTTGATAGCCATCAATGAAACGAATTGAGGAATAGCGATTGATAAGACGAGCAATGTTCTCCAAAGACCTTTGAATCTGATGCCTTTCTTGTTGATGATCATTGCAACAAACATACCTAAGAAGTAGTTGATAAATGTAGCAAAGAATGCCCAGATAAGGGTCCAGCCGAGAACGTGCCAGAATGTGTAACCGAATGAACCGGAACCTGTTTGAGTGAATAACCTTACAAAGTTATCCAAACCAACCCAGTCGAAGAGCTTAGGTTCTTGGTGGTTCAAATCGTAGTTTGTGAATGCCATCAAGATCATGTCGATGATAGGCAATAATGTGAAAATGCAAATACCTAAGACAGGTAAGAAGAGTAAGACTCTGTAGAACTTACCATCTAAGTAATCTTTCATGTCTTCAACAAAATTGTTTAAATGAATTCTGTCATCTGCCATCTCTTGGACTTTGATGGATGCGTTGACAGTGGAAACATAGAAACAGATGAAGATAACTAAGAGTGCAATAGCTAAGATACCGAAGAGTAACATGATTGGAGATCTGTCACCAGCAATAACGGCATAGCCACTTCCAGTGTACAATTGGCAGAAAGTATTTGCTGCTGAAGAAGATTGGAAACGAATATCTTCAATTGCGACACCGAAATCAATGTTGAATAAATTGTCAGTTCCGCTGCAAGCGTAACCTTGGTTCAAGGTACCTAATGTGCAGAAACCGACAATGGCGGAAGCACCAAACATAACCATGTAATATATGAATAATGCTTCGACGGCAAGGTAAATAATACCTTTAGTGATTTGTCCACGTCTAATGTGACTAACACCTAAGAAAATGAAGGAAATCTTGGTATAAATATCTCCGTTTTTGAATGCATAGCCAAGATTTTTGAAACATCTACCAATTTTTTTGAAAAAGTTTAAAAACCATAAACCTAATCTTACCCAGAAATGGCAGAAATTGTAGCCAAAATTCTTGAAGTATGTGTTGATTTTGAAAAGGATTTGATCTTTAGGTGTGAGACATAAATAATCTACATATTTCATATCGTCCCTTTCTGAAAATAAACAAAACTGAAAGGGAATTTTTAATTCCCTTTCAATTTATAATCGCATTATTTTATGTATTAAATTAATTAGTTAGCACTAATACCGTTACCAGCGTCGATTTGTTGACCGATCTTTGCAACTTGTTCAGCAACTTTACTGTAGTAATCAGTACCTGTACGGTGATTATCAACTGTATCAAATTTAGGAACAATAGGAGTTGCTGTTGCTGGATTCATCATATCTGTGCAAAGAGCAGTAGCAGCATCCCACCACTTATTCCAACCTGCTGTAGAAGGTTGAATGAATGAATATTTATCACTTGCACCTTTCAAAGCATCCGCAGCAACATAGTTTTGATAAACTTCAGAATCAAGATCTTCTGCTGCGACTGGAGGAGTAATCTTAGAACCAGATAAACGAATTTCTTGAGCTTCTTTCGTTAATGAGAAGAGAACCAATTCTTCAACTGCCTTCTTAGCATCGGCTGATAATGTTGAGTATTTTTGTTCATTGATAACAATTGACTTGTAGTCTTGACACATTGGAGTATCAATAAGAGTTGCAGCATCAGTATTAAGTGTTCCTGCTTCTTCGGAAGCAATAACATCAACGAATTGAGGTAAGATTGCACAACCAACGTTTTCTTTACCAATTGCTTTTTCAGCATCGGCAATATTCCATGTACCAGAAATGTAAGCAGCACAGTTGTTAGGTGTGTTAGGTGTCATGGAAGAAGCAGCAGTGTTATTAAATGCTAAAGGACCTGGTTGAGCTAAACCCTTATCAACTGAGTGTTGAATCAAATATTGATAGTCAATAAAGTTCATTGCAATTTGATCTTTGGTGCCTTCTTGAGTGAAACCATTAGGAGTTTCATCTTTTCCTTGAGGGCCTTGAATTTCAAGAACACTATCTTGATTATCATGATTTCTGAATAAGAATGATTGCATTTGCCAACCATTGAAGAAGTCGCAGTTAACTGCGAATTGGAATTGATTATCTGGATTTGCTTCGTTATATTCTTTCAAAGCTTTACCCATGGAAAGAATGTCTTTAACATCATTCTTCTCAGTATAAACATTCTTATTATAAATTAAGAAGAATGTATTGACTGTGAAAGCACCGCCGTAGACTTCATTAGAATCCTTAACCAAACCACTTTCAGCAACATTCATTGTTTGATTATTTGCAAGTGAAACTGCATCTGGAACAAGTGCATGTAATTTTTGAGTAGCAGCCCAGTCTTGAGAGTTGTTACCTGGAGCGTGTAAGATAACAGGTTGATCTGCTGGAGCGGCATTGAACTTGTTACCGATGTCACCTTCAGAGATACCGACCAATCTACATTTAACGGTGTAATTGTCATGTCCGTTTTGTTTCATGAGTGTATTGTAACGTTGAACGATTGCACTCATGTGTTCAAATTCTTCTACAGATACTTGAATGTCGATAGAATTGACACCATCACCAACTTCTTGTTCTTGGACTGATGATGAAGATGTTTCATCTGGGCTAGAAGTTGAAGAATCATCTGTTGGATCGCATGATGCGAGAACAGAAACTGTACCCAATGATAACAAGGAAATTGCAGCTAAACTAATAACTTTTTTCATTTGTTTTCTATAACTCCTTTCAATGAAAATTTATAGTAGCTTCTATACTATGGCAATATTTTACAAACTTAATAAAACGCTTTCAAGAAATTTTATACATTTCTTTACGTCTTGACTATGCAATATAAAAAAGTTCGGAAAAATCAACTCTTTTGTAAAATGATACCGCTTACAAAATATATATTATAAAAATCAAAAAAGCCCTTTTATTGAAGGGCTTTATTAAACATATTCTCAATAAGTCAAAAAAGTTTATTTTCTGTTTCTAAATTTATCCCAGAATCTTGAAAAGAATGTCTTATTAGCTTGCTTTTCCTTTTCAATTGAAGAAAATTCTGTGATTAATTCCTTTTGTCTTTCGGTTAATGAAGTAGGGATTTGGCAATCCAATTCAATGTATTGATCTCCAACTCTGGAACCAACTTTGATACCTTTTCCAGCCAAACGTAACACGGCACCAACTTTAAGTCCTTGAGGGACCTTAACAACAGTGTCACCGTAAACGGTTGGAACTTTCAATTCACAACCTGTAATCATATCGCAAACTGAGATTGGGACTTTGATATAGATATCATTACCTTTTCTTGTAAAGCTATCATCTGGTGTAACAACAATATCGATGTAGATATCACCATTTGGACCGCCGTTAACACCTCTGTTACCTTTACCGGAAACACGAAGTTGTTGACCATCTTGAATACCAGCAGGAATGTTGATAGTGATATCCTTTTTAACTTTCTTATAGCCAAGACCGTTACAATCAGGACATTTATCTTTGATAACTTTACCAGTACCGTTACAATGAGGACATGTTGTTTCTCTAATAGTTGTACCAAAAATAGTTTGTTGTTGTACTCTGACAGTACCAGTACCATTACAGTATGAACATGTTGAAGCAGAAGTTCCTGCTTTAGCACCTGTACCAGAACAGGACATACAATTCTCATTAACGGTTACAGAAATTTTTACTTCCTTACCAAAAACAGAGTCCATGAAGGAAATCTTCTGTCTTACAAGAATATCATCACCTTTTCTTGGTGCATTAGGATTGCTGTATCTTCTTTGTCTTCCGCCACCGAAAAAGGAACCAAAAATATCACCAAGATCTACACCACCATCTCCAAAAAAGTCATTTGGATTAAAACCGCCTTGACCCATACCGGAGTTTGGATCGAATGCAGCGTGACCGAATCTATCGTAATTTGCTCTCTTTTGCTCATCGGAAAGAACATCGTAAGCTTCTTGAACTTCCTCGAATTTTTGAGCAGCATCTGGAGCTTTATTCAGATCAGGGTGATACTTTTTAGCTAAGGCACGATAAGCTTTTTTGATCTCATCAGCACTAGCAGTCTTACTGACGCCAAGTACTTCGTAGTAATCTCTTTTTTCTGCCATAACTGTACTCCTTATATATAAACAAGAATATGAAGGTCACCACTTAAAAGTGACCTTCATGTAGTTTCATTAAATTATTTGCTTTCAGTAGCGTCAACATCAACAACATTTGAATCATCATTGGATGATGTTTCAGATTGAGGTTGAGATTGTGCTTGTTGTTGGCTTGCTGCTTGAGCTTGTTGCATTTGGGCAGCAGCTTGTTGGAGCATAGCAAGTTTTTGTCTAACTGCTTCAAGATCATTCTTATCCAAGGCTTCTTTGATTTCATCTCTGATCTTCAAAGCAGCATCCTTTTGCTCCTTAGGTAAGGAATCACCTTTATCTTGGATATCGTGATCGATGGAAGAGATAAGTTGTTCAGCCTCGTTTCTGGTTTCAACGTCTTTCTTACGTTTTTCATCAGCTTCTTTATTAGCTTGAGCTTCTTGAACCATTCTATCGATTTCTTCCTTGGATAAACCGGTTGAATTGGTGATTGTAATTTGTTGTTCCTTGTTGGTATCAAGGTCTTTTGCCTTGACGTTAACAATACCGTTGACGTCGATGGAGAAGGTAACTTCAATTCTTGGAGTACCTCTTCTTGCAGGACGGATACCATCGAGTAAGAATCTACCTAACAACTTGTTGTCATGTGCCATAGGTCTTTCACCTTGGTAGACACAAATTTCAACGCCAGGTTGATTATCTTCATATGTTGAGAAGATTTGGCTCTTTGTTGTAGGAATTGTGGTGTTTCTGTCGATCATCTTAGTCATAACACCACCAGCAGTTTCAATACCTAATGTTAAAGGTGTAACGTCGAGTAAGACGACATCCTTGATGTCACCACGGATAATACCGCCTTGAATAGCAGCACCGATGGAAACAGCTTCATCAGGGTTGACGGATTGGTTAGGTTGTTTGCCTAAAAGTTTGGTGACAAGTTCCTTAACTGCAGGCATACGTGTGGAACCACCAACTAATAATACTTCTTTGATATCTGCAGGTGTAAGTTTAGCATCTGCTAAAGCTTTTCTAACAGGTTCTTCAGTTCTAAGTAACAAATCACGGGTTAAATCTTCAAATTTTGCACGTGATAAGGTTGTTTCAAAGTTGACAGGTTCTCCATTAACTTGACCGATGAATGGTAAGCTGATTTCAGCTTGTAATGAGTTGGAAAGAGTGATCTTAGCTTTTTCTGCTTCGTCTCTTAATCTGGATAAACCAAGTTTTTGATTTGATAAATCAAGGCCGGTTTCGGATTTGATTTCTTGCAACAACCATTGTTGAATTGCATGATCCCAGTCATCACCACCTAAGTGAGAGTCACCGGAAGTGGAAATAACTTCGAATGTACCATCGGCTAAGTCGAGGATGGAAACGTCGAATGTACCACCACCTAAATCGTAAACTAAAATCTTTTCATCATTCTTGCTATCGATACCGTATGCAAGAGCAGCTGCTGTAGGTTCAGAAATGACACGAACGACATCCAAACCAGCGATTGTACCAGCATCCTTGGTTGCCTGTCTTTGAGCATCATCAAAGTATGCAGGGCAGGTGATAACTGCTTTCTTAACTGGATGGCCGATATTTGCTTCTGCGTATGATTTCATATATTGTAAAACCTTAGCAGAGATTTCTTGAGGTGTAAAATCTTTATTTAAAGAGTTGATGTGTACTTTGTATGCAGTACCCATATGTCTCTTGATGGATGAAACTGTATCAAGATTTGTTAAAGCTTGTCTCTTTGCAGTAGCACCAACAATTTCTTCACCATTCTTGAAAGCGACGACGCTAGGTGTGGTGTTGGAACCATCTGGATTTGGAATAACTTTAACCTTACCATCTTCTTGCATGTAACTAACGACGGAGTTAGTTGTACCTAAGTCAATACCTAAAATAACTTCTTTTGCCATAATAAATAATCTCCTTTATCTATTTATGAACCTATTTGGATTCATCTTTATTTTCTTGAGTTCGATTTTCTTCTTTCTTTGTAACAACAACGTTTGCAGGACGTAAGATTCTATCTTTATAGAAGTAACCTCTGCATGTTGCTGATGAAACTAAGTTATCTTTTTCACCAGGAACAGAATCGATTGCATTCATCTTGGTTGGATTGAATTCATCACCTGGGTTAGGGAGGTAACTTGAGAAACCTAAATCTTCGAGTGATTTCATGATCATCTTGAAGATCATGTTGTTTCCAGAGATAAATTTCTTAACCTTTTCATCCTCGGGTTTATGATGAGTGGAAAGTTCCAATGCATCAAAAGCGGATAAAAAGTTATCAACGATACTCATTGAAAGATAATTTCTGTAATTTTCATTATCTTTTTCGATCTGTTTTCTAGTGTTTGCTAAGTCAGCGTAGACCATGTAATAGTCATTTTTCCACTTGTTAGCTTCCTCTTGAGTTTTATGTAGCTCAGAAAGTAATTCATCAACTTGTTTCTTCAATGATTCAAGTTCTTTTTTCTCTTTTTTTGTTAAATTTTCTTCTTTCTTTTCCTCTTGTAAGTCTGTTTCTTTATCAGAAACTAACTTATCTTCTTTGTTGCTCATCTTCCTCTCCTTCTACATAGAAATATTCATCAAGGATCTTCCCGATTGCCTCCAAAGCTTTAATAACTTTTTTGTAGTTCATACGTTTTGGACCGACAACTGCAATTTGACCTTTGCTGTTGTCATTACCTATGTTCTTTGAAACAACAGCGATATCCTTGGAATCATCTTCATTGGATAAATTAACCTTGATACCATGCAAGTCTTTGGAATTGTTGATTTTATCAGCAATCTCGTCATCATCGTTCATCGTTTTGATGATGTCTTGCAAGTCATCTTTACTTTGATTGTACTCAGGCATTGTGAGAAGCTTATCTTTTCCAAATGACATGACACGGTTTTTTGCAACCATGATGACTGCTTCTTTGAAAGCTTCCATGATGAGGTTTGCTTCCTTACCTAATTGTTTAGTAAGAAGTGGACCAATCTGAGTGATCTTCTCTTGAAGGCTATCAAGCGAAGTACCAACAACCCTTTGGTTAATCAATTCGACGCATTTATTCAAATTCTCAACGTTGATGTCGTTAGGTATGATGAAGGTCTTATTTTCAACATAGCCTTGATCAGTTACTAAAATGATGGAAACTGTTTGATTGCTGAGTCTGATAAGTTGCATTGAAGCAAGTTTTTCAGAACTAGCTTTTGGACCTAAATAGACAGTTGCTAAGTTAGTAACCTCAGAGAGAACTTTACATGAATGCTCCATGACGTTTTCGATACTCTTATTCTTATTAGCTAAGATAAGTTTGAAGTTATCTTCAAATTCCTTGCTAACATCGTTTTCAGTCTCTTCAACATCAAGATTTTGTAAGTAGTAAGCATAACCTTTCTTACTTGGGATTCTTCCTGAAGAAGTATGAGTTTTTTCGATGTAACCATCCTCTTCAAGTCTAACCATAACATTTCTGATTGTGGCAGAGGAACAATCCAAGTTATGTTTTGAAAGCAATGCTTCACTTCCAACAGGCTGAGCAGTCTCAATAAAATCATCAACGATGAGCTTTAGAATCTGATCATATCGATTTAATTTCATCTGAACTCCTCCATATTTAGCACTCATTTTCTCTAAATGCTAACAAAATTATACATATAAATTTAGCAGTGTCAAGTAAAAAGTGCTAAAAACCAAAATTTTTTTCAATTTATATAAGGATTATCAATGAACTATTAACTAATAATTAATATAGATAAATATGAAAAAGACTACCTAGAAATCTTAATAATTTCCAAGTAGTCTCTAATAATTACACTAATTTTTCATCAATTAATCTTGAAGAGAAAATTTCATGACGACCTTCTTTTGCTTCGTCTTTTCCATTTACTTTAACTAAATCACCGGTGAATCCAACCCAATTTTTAATTAAGTTAGTGCCGATACCGTAAACATCAACTGGGATATTCAATCTTTCAAATTCTTTAATCTTTTCAAGTGAGAAACCTGACGAAACAACAATCTTAACAAAGTTGTAACCTCTGATATCAAGCTCGTGTCTTAAAGCTAAAACAAGTTCTTTACAGACACCATGAGGGTCAAATCCGGATGTATCTTTATCATCAAAATAATGATCTATTAAAGCTTTGGAAGTATCAATTCTTACTGATGTAAGTTTTTCTTTAAGATGATCTGCAAGTTTAATTGTATCCCAAACAACATTGTTGTGATAATCGATGAGTGCAGTAAATGGTGCGTTAGGGAATTGTTTAATATACAAATCACTAGCTTTCAAAATGTCACCATTGCATAAAGCAATCAAAGCATGAGGCATTGTGCCGCCTGCTTTTAAATTTGTCCAAGCACATTGTGCATCTGTTGAAAAGAATCTCATACCTGCAACATAAGCAGCATATCCATCACCTGCTTGAGTGTAAGGATCATCTTGTCTATCAGCCATATTTAAAATCTTTTTACCATTGCAAGCTTTGACAACTTCAAAACAGTTAGTACAAACAGAACTTCTTCTAGCTAAAATACCATCGATTGCACTCTCTAAGAAACCAAAATCTTGGTATGGTCCGACAATCTTCAAAACTGGTTCACCTGATTGAACTAAATCACCATCATTTAAAGCATAAACTGTTAAATTTTCTGGATGAGGTGAAAATTCTTTAAGCAAAGCGATACATTCATCCAATCCACATACATGAACATTATCAGCTCTTTGGAAGAACTGCATCATAACAACATTATCTTTAAAGTTGTTAACAACAATCTCTTGAGATTTTAAGAAATAGTTTGCTGTATAGAAACCATCTTTAAATCTTTTATCAAATTGGAAAGTCTTATTAGTTAATCTTTTTATCAAACCTTTTTCTTTAAGGTTAATTTCATGTTCAATCATAGTTTATTTTGCACCTTTGGATAATTCAACAATTGCATGAGCGTAGATTGCCATACATTTCATAAAGTCTTCAATTGAGAAATACTCATCATCTTGGTGAATATAGAATTCTCTATTTGGGAATGTAGGACCGAATGCAATTGTGTTTTTGCTTTCTTTTGCGTATGTACCACCGCCAATTGCCATAATTGGGGTTGTGTTATCACCTGTTTCTTCTCTGTAAACGTTTGTTAATGTCTTAACTAAGTAAGAATTTGGATCGATTAAGAGAGCTTCCGCTCTAGATTTAACAGTTAAGTTATCGCAACCAGTAGATTTTCTAACTTGTTCAATAACTTCATCAATATTCTTATTTTCAGGCAATCTCATGTTAACGATGAATGAAATTTTACCTTCAACATATTTCATCATACCAATGCAGTAAGAACTGTCTTTGAAGTATTCACTTGAGTAATCACCTCCGAAAGCAGCACCTCTACCATCGTGGTAATACTTGTAAATATTCTTCAAGACTTTTTCGTTATTCATGATACCGAAGAAGTTGAGTAAATGTAAACCTGCGTTACAACCTTCCCATGGGATAGAACCATGGCATGGTTTACCAATGAAGGTTAATTTGTAATCATCGTACTCAATCTTGATACCTGTATCTGCATATTTTTTGAGGTAACTCTTGATATTTTTCTTGATGATTTCTTCATCGGAGAAGCAGTAAACTTCAACTCTATCCAAAACAATATTAGTTGCTTTACCAAATTCAAAGTTCTTAACAGTCTTTAAGTTGACGTTGTATTCAACTTCGTAATCACAAACTGATTTTTCACCATAAATAAGTGGGAAGTCAGCATCTGGAGTGAAACCAAATGTTGGATATTCTTTCTTTAAAACATGGAAGTAATGTTCAAGGCACTTGCTACCTTTTTCTTCGTTACCACCAAAGACGATTCTTAATCTGACATTTGGATCAAGTAAACCATTATCTTTCAAAGCTTTTGCAGCAAATAAAGCGGAAATTCCTGGGCCTTTATCATCGCAGGCACCACGACCGTACATCTTGTCACCTTCAATTGTTAATTTGAATGGATCGTGAACCCAGTTATTAGAAACTGGAACAACGTCAGCATGGGAGTAAATATCGATGAGTTTACCTTGACCGGTTGCTAATTCAGTGCAGTAATTGTCACATCTATCTACTTCAAAACCGAGTGATTCACCAAGTTTTGCAAGGTAATCCAATGCTTTGTAGACACCTTCACCGAAAGGTTTTTCTGCAGTTTTTGTATTTGGATCATCAACAGAGTTGATTCCAACAAGCTCTGCTAAACTTTGCAAAGCAACATCTTTATAAGGTTTTACTAATTCTTCATAACTTTTCATATTAAATTTCTCCTAGTTAAATCTTACTGATAAATTTTATTTCTTCTTTCTGAATTGTGAAGGATCGATATCAATCCATTTTGTCATACCGCTATTTAATTCTAAATCGTAAGCACGGGCTAAACCTTTAAGAATAAATAATGGATCATGAATGATGAAACTTGATTTTTCAAATATCTTTGAATTGATTAATACTTCAGCGTTACCACCAGTCATAACAATTTTTGGGTTGCTCATATGATAAGTTTCTTTAATCTTATCGACTAAACCAACTAGCAAGTAATATGTTCCATAAATTGTTCCGCTAGCAATAGCTTCTTTAGTATCCAATGAAATGATATTTTTAGGTTCTGATAATTCATAATCTTCAAGTAAATCTGTGTTATTTGACAAAATTTTATTGCAGATACTGATACCTGGATAAATAATTCCACCAAGGAATTCTTTATTCTTGTTAACAACTAAGATTTTACTTGCAGTACCGCAATCAAGAACGATAACTCCTTCATTAGCGTCACGATAAGAAATGATATCGCAGAATAAATCTGCTCCTAAATAATCAATATTGTCGATTTTATAATGCTCTTTCTTGATGAAATGTTCCATTGCAGTTTTATCAAGAACATGAATCTTTGTATCTTCGCTGAAAGCTTTGATAACAATGTTAAAAATTGAAGAATTTACACTTGAGATAAATACTTCATCAAACTTCTTTCTTTCAACATGGATTGCGATATATTCAAGCAATTTGTTCAAATCAAATTCCTTGATGTAGTGATTTGAAACCTTACAAAAAACGTTTTGCATAATTGTAAGATTAGTACCATAAAAATCAGTTGATGTATTACCGCAATCGATTAATAAATAACTACTTTTCATATATTTAAATTTTATCAATATAAGATATTAATTAATAGAAATAAAGACACAAATTAACACCTGTAAACCACGGTTCCATCCAAATCAGTTCTCTTATATTCAATATTGAGTTTTTCTAGATTTGAAATTACTTCGTCACTTGGATGTCTATAGATATTATTTAATCCGCATGAGATTACTGCTAATTCTGGTGAGCATTCTTCTAAAAATTCAATTGATGATGAAGAATTTGAACCATGATGTGCAACTTTTAAAACATCGCAATCAATTAAATTATTTTGTTGTTTAATTAAATCTTCCTCAACAGTTTTAGAAATATCACCCGTGAACAAAAATGAAGTTTCTTTAATAGTAAATCTCAAAACAGATGATTTATCATTTGTTTCTGTGTATGAATTTACATGATTAAGATTTTGAATAACTAAATCATCGACTTTTACACTAGAAAAATCTTCAGAATACAGTACTTTTTCTACTTCATAATTTTCAGTTAGAGACTCTAATGCACCATAATGGTCAAAATCTCTATGTGAAATAAAGACATAATCAAGTTTAAATATTTTCAAACTTTCCAAATAAGGAATTATGCACTCAGTTGCTAAATCGTTATACATACTTCCACCAGTATCAATTAAGAAATTTTCTTTCTTATATCGAACTAATGCACAATCACCTTGACCAACATTAATAAAATGAACTTCGTAATGATTTGTAATATTTGGTAAAGCTCCAAAAATCAAAATAATTGGTGTTACGAAGGATAAAATCGTAACTGTCTTTACAAATCTCATGACAATTGCAACTAAAAAAGCAATGAAAATCAAATAGAAAACAGCAAACAATACTTCGTTTCCTCTACCAAAAACAACCTTAATATCAATAAAAGCTAGTCCTGAAATAAAACCTTTGTAGCCAATCAAAAAGTAACTCAACAAAAATCCAATTGGTGAAATTATGTAAGTAATAAACATCAAAAGATAAAGTCTTTGGAAGATTAAAAATATGATTGGAGTAATTAAAATCTTAATCAAGTTAATCTTATATTCGGATAAAGCCATGATTGGTATCATGAAAAGAATTAAAAGAACATTCTTAACTAAAAATCCTTTTATTCCCTTGAATTTATTTAAAACTGGATAACTGATATTGAAAAATAAGATGATTGGAAATGTAAATAATGTTGTTTTTGAAAAGATAAAGTAAGGATTAATTATCAAAGTAACAAATAAAAGCAATGAGTTAATTTCCAGCGAACTCAATCTTACAAACTTTAATTCTTTAACCACTCTAACAGCAAGCAACCTAAAAATTGAATACTTAAATTGATGGATAAAGAATAAAAATGAAAGAATTGAGTAAGAAAATAACTTTCTTAGCCACATTGGACCATTGAATTTATCAATCCATTTATCAATGAAATTTAAAAGATAGTAGATTGAAAGAGAGTTTAAGCTCATCAAAGTGATGAAATCTGAATAATCATTAGTTTCAAATGTATTCGTAGAAAATAATATCTGAGTTGCTATATCTTTGGATTCTACATTAAAGAATTTCAAAACATAATTCTTTATATTTTCCACTTTTATAGGATTAGAAAAGATTGTTTCTATATTACCTTTAATTTCTTTAAATACACCTTTAGAATTCAAATAGTCGGTGAAGTCAAAACCCATCTCAAATCTAGAAAATTCAAGATTAGTTGTTGTTCCAGTAACTTTAACAATATCCAACAAATTTAAGGAATTTTGTTTGCAAGAAACATAGTAACTTCCTTTGTATGTTAAAACTAGAACGTAATTTTCACTACGTCTTGTAACTAAACCAACAACTGAATCATCATTTTCAAAACCCTTAAAAGAAATAAATGGATAAATACAACCTAGAACAGAAATAACTAAGCATATGAAACCAAATTTATATTTCTCTTTTACGAAAATAAATATGATTAAAGGGATAAATAGCAAAAGGAAATATAAATTAAAGTGACAAAGAATTCCTGCTAAAAAAGATAATAGTAAAAATAGGATTTTCACTATTTAAGAGTGATCAAATCTTTAAGTTTGGCAAATGTTGCATCACCGATACCACTGACATCTAAAATCTCTTCTAAGCATTCAAAGCTGCCGTTTTCTTTTCTGTATTCAACAAGATTTTCAGCTTGATTAGATTTAAAACCTATATCCATAAGTTCATCGATATTTGCAGTATTAATATTAACTTTATCGATAGTTTCAACAACACATTCTTCAGGTAAAGTGACGCCACAAGCGATATAGAAATCAGTTCTTTCGCCAATAACTAAACTTGAAATGTAAGAGTTTGGATCTGCTTCAGCAGTAACCCCGCCAGCTAAATCGATTAAATCTCCTAAAGTTTTAGTTGCTTCAATCTGGTAATCTCCCGGGTGATTAATTTCACCAGAAATTGAAACCTTTACAAGTTCACCAGCAACATAAGAAGAATCTTCTGTGTCACCACCTGACGTTGTTTTAACATCAATTTTACTCAAGCAAAATAAACCAGCGATAGTCGCAATTGCAATAATAGCAATGATTTTAAACATAAATTACCTCCTTTTACTCTATATATCGCATGGACTATCAAAAAATTAAAAATATTCTGTAAAAATTTTTAAATTTTTGCAAAGAAAAAACTGTTACCTCGCAATCTGAGATAACAGTTGAAATTCAATTTAATTAAGCAGCGGCTTGTTCAACCTTGTGCTTATTGGAAGTTATGATCTTCATTGCAATGTTAGTCCCTAACATGAAAAGACCCATAACAATTGCAATTACAGGAGCAGTGTAAACAACTCTACTTTTATCAGAATTTTCAATTCCGCAGAAATATGCAGCATTGATTAAAACTAAGATTAAGAAGATACCAAGAAGTATCAAAGCAGAGCTTGAAATAACACCTTGAACAAATGCGGATTTCTTCATAACAATTTTACCGCTGTTAACAAAGTTTTTAATTTGAACAGTGAAGAAAGAAATGAATAATCCAAAGCAAACTGTTGCACCAATCATGCCGATAATTGTGAGAACATAATTCAAAACGAATTGATTCCACTCTGAATTTGAGAAGCTTGCATTTGCGTTAATTGCAAAGGCGGAAAGTATGGTTGAGAATGGATAGCTACCTAAATAACTATTAACATAGTATGACCCTTCAAGCGTTTCAACCTTTAAGGTAATTAATCCTTGACCAATAACTGCTAAGACAATGCAACCAAATAAGAGCAATAATCCATATCCGATAATATGAGTCAAGTAAGCTTTAATAGTGCCACAGATACCATTTTCAACTAACTTAGTTGAAATTGTAGTGACAAGGCAAAGTGTTGAGAAGATAAGACCTAAAGTTGTTGCTACGTTTAATTTGAAATAGGCATTGGAATGAATATCAGCACTACCAATCTTTGATGAAACAAGGAACAAAGCAATGCTACCAACATAAACAAAATATGTAACAAGAGCAGCTTTTGTTAAATTTGTATCTTTCTTTTCGAAATATCTGACGAATTTAATGATGGTGTAAATAAGGGTACCGATAATACCTAAGATAATTGCACAAGTTGTAACAGTTGCAAGAATCATACCAACAATTCCATATTCACTAAACTTAACATCGAAGAATTGTTTCCAATTGTCTGGATCGAATACGTAGTACAAATCGCTTGGTAAACCGGTCATTTCATAGTTACCAGCATATCCGTAACCAATAAAGAATGTGAAGATGATACATAAGGTAATTGCTGCGATAGCAAAACCAAATGATACCCAATTTAAGATATTTCTAACAGCTGGGCTAAATTGCAAAGTTTTTTCTTCTTCAATAGTTGCAGCAGCAAAAGAAGTCGTAGCAACTGCTGGTTTTACTTCAGGACTTGGAGCAGCAACTGAACTTTGGGTAGCAATGTTAGTTACGTTATTTCCATTTCCATAAAGAACTGCGTCTTGCATTCTTGTATAACTTTCTTCCAATTCAGGTTTAGTCATACCGTAAGGAATTGTTTCATCCTTAATTTCTAATTTTCCTCCACAGTTAACACAGAAGTTACCGTATGGAGTAAGTTTGTGGCAAGTAGGACACTCAACTAAACCGTCAACTCTCTTGCCACACTTTTTACAATAAATACCGTTTGCGTTAGTTTCAGAACCGCAATAAAAGCATTTCATTTTCTAAAATCTCTTTCTCTATTTTTTGCAATTTTAACTTACTCAGTTAATAAATTACTCCTTTGAAATATTAAGAACTCTAACGTGGTAGTCATTTTTACATTCAACGTGAGCATCTTCGCCAACTTTCTTGTCCAACAATGCAACACCAAGAGGTGAGTTCTCAGAGATTAAATTATTTGCAGGATCTTGTTCTTCTTCACCTAAGATAACAACAGTTCTTGTTTCATTGGTCTTTTCATTGACGAATGTTACTTTGGAACCAAGAGTAACTTTGTCGTTAGTCTTATCTTGAGTGATCAATTCGTAGTTATCAAGTTTGAACTTGAGATCTTTAATTCTTGCTTCATTTTCTGCTTGAGCACTTCTTGCTGCATCGTAGTCAGCATTTTCGGATAAGTCACCTTGGCTTCTAGCAAGTTCCAAATCCTTCTTGATTTGCTCTCTCTTTACATTGATACATTCATCATATTCCTTCTGAAGTTTTTTCAAACCTTCAGGAGTCAATTTAATTTTTGTATTTTCTTCCATAGTTAAAACCTCTTTTTCAACGTTGTTAATTATATCATAATTAACTTGCAGTCTTTAGAGCGTAAAATGATTGCAAAAGAAAGCGCTTTTATATAAAATTACAAAACGAGGTAAAATTATGGAAATACAAAACACAATTATCAAGGATGATAAGCCATCCCTTTTAGACACCTTGCCTGAGGAAGATAAAAAGAAGTATTATGCAGTCAAAATCAACAACAGATTGCATGAATTAACATACCAATATCAAGTAAAAGAGAACGATCAAATTAAGTTCCTCGATTTAACTGATTCAGATGCAGTTAAAATTTATGAAAGAAGCTTACGCCTTGTTATCGCAAAGATTATTTACGATATCAATCCTAAGTGGAAACTTAAATTCTCCTACTCAGTTTCAAGAACTGTATTTGCTCACTTAACCACGAATAAAGGTGAGGAAATCATTGTCACAACCAAACTTTTAAGTTCAATAAGAAACTCATTGAAAGAACTTATTGAAAAGGATATTCCACTTGAAAGATTCTTAGTCACAGTCAAACAAGCTCGTGATATCTTCAAGAAAGAATATCTTGATGACCACCTCTTCTCAATCTCTAAGAGAAAAGAAGAAACATGTCATATCTACAAACTAGGAAATTACTACAACTACATGTACGGTTACATGGTTCCTTCAACAGGTTATTTGACTAAATACATCTTAAGACCATTCGATAACGGATTCTTAATTCAATATCCACGTGCTGAAGAAAAAGGTCAAATCCCACCATTTGAAGATAGTCCAACTTACGGTAAGACACTTTCTGAAAACGCCCTCTGGGGTAAAACAGTTGGTATTGACACCTTACCTAAAATCAACAAATATCTTAAAGAACACGGTGATTGCGACTTCATCAACATGTGTGAATCCCATCACAACAACATGCTTGCTGATTTAGGTCAAAAGATTAAGAACCATTCAAATTCACTCAAGTTAATTTGCATTGCTGGTCCATCTTCTTCTGGTAAAACAACCTTTGCTAATAGATTAAGATTGGAACTTATGTCCAGAGGCTTAAACCCAATTAGAATCTCAATTGACGACTACTACAAACCAAGAGAGGAATGTCCTCTTGATGAAGATGGTAATGTCGATTTAGAAACAATTGAAGCCTTGAAGACTGAACAATTCAATGAAGACTTATTGAATTTGATTGAAGGTGAAACAGTTTGCTTACCTATCTTTGATTTCAAGACAAAGAAGCATTTGACTGCTGACCCAATTAAACTTGAGCCAAATCAAATTATCATCATCGAAGGTATTCACGCCTTAAATGACAGATTGACTCCAAGTATCCCACGTCACCAAAAATTCAAGATTTATATCGCTCCTCAAGCACAAATTAACATCGACGATCATAATCCAATGTCATTAACTGACTTAAGATTACTTAGAAGAATCGTCAGAGACTACCGTACCAGAAACGCTACTGCGGAAGATACAATCAGAATGTGGCCTAGCGTTAGAAAAGGTGAGTTCAAATGGATTTATGCTAACCAAGAAGGTGCAGACTTCGTCTTCAACTCCTTACTTCCATATGAACTTAATATCATGAAGAAGTACGCATTACCAATTCTTAATGAAGTTCCAACAACATCTGATACATACACCACTGCTAATAAACTTAGGAAGTTCTTGAAATACTTCGATAACATCAATGATAAGTTAGTTCCTAACAACTCCTTGATGAGAGAATTTATCGGTGGTTCCTGCTTCTACGACGCATAAAATAATTAATTAATATTGATACTATAGATTGCTGAAACCAGCAATCTTTTTTCATGAAAAAATGGAGCATTTACCCGGGATTTTGCAGGGCTTTTGCTCCATTATTTAATTTATTGAGTGATAATTTCGTAGTAGATTGTTGTATCTGCTGAAATTGTTGATGGGAAGCTAATTAAGTTGTAAGTTGAACCATCATAGGAGTAATAAAGAACTTCTTTATTACCTTCAAGCAATTGACTATTCACGTTTTGATATACGTAGTACAAGCTTGAATTGGAAACAACTCTATTAGTTAAGGTTTGACCAGTTTGACCTTGTTTAGGTGCAACAGTCAAAGTTGAACCTTTATCATTGATCGTGACATTGTAGTTAAGACTAACTTCATCATCCAACTTCAACGAAGGAGAATATTGATTTAAAACTACTCTTTGTTCTACATTATCTGCGTCTGTGAATGTAACTAAATAAGACCAGTAGCCGTCATCTTCAGCATTCAAATCTTTTAAGTAAGAATAGGATAAGAAATTTTCATCCTTATAAAGTTTAGTTTCATTGTTGTAAGTAACTGAAATATAAGGTTTAACGCAAACGTAAATATTAATATCACTTTCACCAACATAAGCAGCAACATCGCTGATAGCTGTGTAAGTAACATTACCCTCTTCATCAACTACAGGTTTACCTTCTTCATCTAATTTTGCAACTTTATATTCATAAACGTAATATTTTGATGAATAATCAGCACCTTTAGATGTAAGAACTGCATTCCATAGATTATTGTCGTAGAAATCAAGTTTACCTTCTTTACCGAATTCAAATAAGTATGAATCTGGTTTTAAGATTGCTGAAGTAATTTGTTCTTCACTTGCTTCAGCACCTGGATTTTCTACTAAAAGGTAAAGATTAACTTTAGGATCATTGATGTAGTTAGCATAGATTGTGGTGATATCTTTAGTGATAACCGTACTATCTTGATAGAAAGTATGCTTTTCTTTATTTTCATCTTCGTAGTAGAAGTCTTTGAAAGTCATATTTTCAATCTCAGGAATATCAAACTTACCTTCGAGCAAAGCTAAACTTTGTTTAAGTGTCTTATTTTCATAAACAGATATTTGCTTAGTTTCATTTGGATAGACAACATTTAATAATTGTTGATCAGACCATTTTGCATAAAGGTACAAATTGTTGCTACCAACAGTATTAACACCGAATGTGAATTGAGTGTCTGTGAAGTTGTAACTTCCATCATCATTTAAAGTAGCAATGTACCAACCTTCAAATAAGCTTGGCCCTGCTTCAGTACTTCTAGTTGGGGTAGGAATTGCATTGATATCAATCTTTTCATCCTTACCGTATTCGATAGTTGTAAATTCTTTTGAGCCATCTTCAAAAGTACCATTACCATCACTTGATGCAAAGAAAGTAACACTAGGATTTACTTGCCATCTTGCATACAAGGTGATGTCTTTCTCTGGGTAAGCATTTGAATCGTATTTTTGTGTGCATTCCTTATCGGTGTACCATTCGTAAGTAACAAAGTTGTAGTTTTCAACTAAATTTGCCGGATTAGTTGGAATAGTATCAAGTTGGATAGGTTTACCTTTGTAACCAACATCGGAAACATAGAGTTCATCAGGCATGGAACTATCGTAAGAAGATTGGTTGAAATTGTAGGTAATTCTAACTTCCTTTGAAAAAACTGCATAAGCATTTGCTTCAGTTGTGTAAGGAATTTTCTTTAAATCTGGAGATGAAAAATCAATCTTACTTGAGTAAGAAGTGCAGATATTTTCACTTGTATCCAAGGTGCAGTTTTCAAACCATCCTAAAAATACATAACCATCTCTTTGTAAATCTGGGACATCAACATCAACGGCAGTTCCTGCAACACCAGAGAATTTCTCAGTTAAATTATTCTCAGTTGCAGTACCTTCAACAGGGGTACCACCGCAGAAATGGAAGTTAATTTTTCCCATAACTGTATTATCGCAAGAAGTTAAAAATAGTGTTGAAAAGGTAATTAAACTTAAAAGTGATTTTTTCATATTAAGCTCCACCTCCAGTTACTTGTATAACAACGATGAACAACATCGTAATGAATAAAATTGCTGCTAGAATGAATAAAATAATTGTAAAAACAAGGATCAATCCGTTCCATTTTGCATCTCTTTTCATCAAAACGATACCTAAAGCTAAACCAGCTATGGCAAAGATGAATGCAAAGATTGAAAGATAAATATATGGAGTAGGTTGACCATTATCACTTTGTGCAAAGAAAGCACCTAAACTTAAGCCCAATGTAATTATCATGACAACGGTAACTACATAGCGCAAAATCATATCAACTTTTAACTTTTTAGAATATGAGTCTTCATATTCTTCATCAGTCATTGAATCATTCAAAATAGGTTTCTTTTTCATATGTATATATTTTATCTTATTAATACTAATTAATAGCCGATTAATATCTTTCCGCAGTAATTTTACGAAGTAAAAATTACTGACAAAGTGATAATATTACAAACTTTAGTAAAACAACTCTGTATATGTTAGGAAAATTGTTAATTTAAAATAAATATTATAATTTATAAAAAATTCGTGCCCTGCGACACGAATTATATTAACAATACTAATTAACTAATTATTTTGATTTGTGGTTTTTACCTTTGTTGGAAAAGACTCTTTTTTCTTTTTCAACATAACCTTCTGGTTTTTCTTCAAATTCCTTGTGGGATAAAGAAATCTTACCAGCTTCATCGATACCGATGACGACAACTTTGATGTAATCACCTAAGGAGACAACATCTTCAACCTTTTCAACTCTTTGGTACATCATATTGGAAACGTGTAACATACCATCTGTGGAACCGAATAAGTTGATGAAGCAGCCGTAAGGTTCAATTCTAACAACTTTACCTTCGAAAACATCACCGATTTTAACAACTCTGGCGATATCTTGAATGATTTGTGTGACATTCTTGATAACTTCAGGATTTGTGTGATAAACGATAACTCTACCATCATCATTGATATCGATTGCGACATTATCGTTTTCTTCGATAATCTTGTTGATAACTTTACCTTGAGAACCGATAACTTCTCTGATCTTGCTAGGATCGATATTAAAGGTATTCATCTTCAATGCGTATTGGCTTAATTCTTCTCTAGGTTCTGGAATTGCAGCTAACATAACATCAAGAATTTCTTTTCTTGCCTTATGAGCTTGAGCCAATGCTTCTTGTAAAACTTCTTTAGTGATACCTTTAATCTTGATATCCATTTGTAAGGCAGTGACACCGCTAGGAGTACCAGCAACCTTGAAGTCCATATCACCAAGGTGATCTTCCATACCTTGGATGTCAGTTAAAACAGTGTAAGGATGTTTACCATCGATTGGACCGGATGTAATTAAACCCATTGCGATACCGGAAACAGGAGCTTTGATTGGGACACCTGCATCCATGAGTGCCATACATGAAGCACAGATTGAAGCTTGTGAAGAGGAACCGTTTGATTCAACAACTTCAGAAACACATCTGATTGTGTATGGGAAGACATCTTCACTTGGAATAACGTAACTTAATGCTCTTTCACCTAAAGCTCCGTGACCGATTTCTCTTCTACCTGGAGTACCAGTTCTACCGATTTCGCCAACTGCATATGGTGGGAAGTTGTAGTGGTGCATCCAACGTTTACCTTGTTCACCAGTAACAGAGTCAAGGATTTGAGCATCGGATAAAGGTCCTAATGTACAAGAGGAGATAACTTGTGTTTGACCTCTGGTGAACATTGCTGAACCATGGACTCTAGGTAATAAGTGAACTTGAGCATCCAAAGGTCTGATTTCATCAATCTTTCTACCATCAGGTCTAACCTTATCTTCTGTAATTAATCTTCTAACTTCATCTTTGACGACAGTTTCTAAGATATCCTTAACCATATACATGACGGATTTCTTAGTCTTTTCGTCTGCATATTCTTTAGCATCATAGATGTCGACAATTTCTTGTTCGATATCATCGATTGCATTTTGTCTTTCAAGTTTATCGTGAATGGAAACAGCTTTGATCAATCTGTTCTTGCTGTCATTCAATTCGTTAACTTCTTTTTGAAGTTCAGGGTCGATTGCATAAACTGGAATATCACGTTTTGGCTTACCAACTTGTGCGATGATTTCTTCTTCAAAAGCGATGAGTTTCTTGATTGCTTCATGACCGAACATAATAGCATCGAGCATAACTTCTTCAGGTAATTCATTTGCACCAGCTTCAACCATGTTGATTGCAACCTTGGTACCAGCAACTGTTAAGTTCAAATCGGATTTAGCACGTTCTTCTTGAGTTGGATTGATGACAAATTGACCATCAACTCTACCAACTTGGACACCAGCGATTGGACCATCGAATGGAATATCGGAAATACCGAGTGCAAGTGAAGAGCCAAACATTGCTGCCATTTCAGGTGAGCAATTTGGATCACATGATAATACTTCGTTGATAATTTGAACTTCGTTTCTAAAACCATCAGCAAACATAGGTCTGATTGGTCTATCAATTAATCTTGCAGTTAATGTTGCATGTTCACCTGGACGACCTTCTCTTCTTAAGAAACCTTGTGGAATCTTACCAATTGAGTATTGTTTTTCATTGTAAACAACTGTGAGTGGGAAAAAGTCGGTACCTTCTTTAGGCTCTTTTGCAGCACAAGCAGTGGATAAAATAACAGTGTCATTATATCTTGTTAAAACTGCACCATCGGCTTGCTTACTAATTTCGCCGATTTCAACTTGTAGATTTCTACCGAAGAAATCTAGTTTGAAAACATTTTTCATTTATAACCTCTCTAAACTAAATATAACCTTATTTATTTTATCAATTTTAAAGGCTCAATTTTTAACAAAAGTATATAAATATACTTTACTTACCACGACATCTTTTTAATTGTATCTAAATGTACCCAAAAGAAAAAGCAATCTAACAAACTAATGTTAAATTGCTTAATTGAAATACTAATTTATTCTAACAAACTATCTGTAATAGATTTGTTTCTTAAGTGCTTCAAATTCCTCTTTAGAAACTAAGACTTCGGCAAACTTTAAGCCGAATTCAATTGAGTAATAAACTGATTTACCTGTGATCAATTTACCATCAACTGTAACACCTTCATCAGTGTAGTGACCGTCGAAATCTTCATTCATTGAAGTGAAACAAGTGTAATTCTTGCCTTCCAAAATGCCCATTCTACCTAAGATTGTAGGTGCGGCACAAATTGCTGCGATATATTTATCGTTATCTAAGAAAGTGTTGATAATCTTTCTAACTAAAAGGCTATCTTCAATCTCTTTGTAGTGAGGACCACCAGGTAAAAATAACATATCGTATTGATCAAAATTGTTGATATCTTTTGCAAAAACTAAATTTGATAAGCAAATACCATGTTTGCTGACAATTGTGTTTTTATCGTTAATTGTTGCGATAGTAACTTTAACATGAGCTCTAGTTAACATATCAACTGTAGCCAACATTTCTACTTCTTCAACACCGTTTGTACAAAGTACTAAAACTTCTTTCATCATATCTCCTTTCAAAGAAATGCAAGGCATTTCTTCAGTGTAAATATATTACCACTAAATATGTTATATAAGTTAATATGTGCTAACATATTTCCGGAGGTTTTCGACATGGAAAAAAACGAATTCGACTCAAAATTTAAAGAATTAACTAAAATTTTCGATAAAGTTAAAAGATATTTGCACATGTATTCAGTTCTCCAGTACGATCAATCTACAGTTTGTCCCCAATCAGGCATGGAAGAACACAATAAAGATTTCGTTGAAATCGAAGAAGTTTTCTTCAAATTATGCAACTCACCTAAATATTTCAAACTTATTGAAGAGTTGAGTGCCAATATCGATTTATGTGATAACGAATACGACAAAGTTTTGATTAGAAAATTGAATAAGAGCTATTTGAGAGATAAAAATATCACTTCTAAGCAAAATAAACAATTTTCAATCATCATGAACAGTGCATTCACATCTTGGATCAAGGCTAAAGAAGAAAATGATTACAACATTTTCAAACCAACCCTTAAAAAGATTGTTGAATTATCAAAGAAGAAAGTTGAATTATCCTCCTTACCAAGTTTAGGTAATCCATTAAATGACATCATGGATAGTTATGAAGAAGGTATGACAACAGAACTTCTCGATCCATTCTTTGAAAAACTCAAAGAAAGAATTGTTCCTTTATGCAAGAAGATTAGAGAATCTAAGACCTTCATCAGATCCGATTTCACTACAAGATATGTTCCTAGAACAAAACAACTTGAATTTGCTAAATATTTACTTGAAACAATCGGTTTTGATTTAACAAAAGGTTGTATTGGTGAAAGTGAACACCCATTCACAACTTCAATCAGCCAATTCGATACCAGAGTCACCACACATATTTATGAAAATAACTTCATTTCAAACATGTATTCAATCATTCATGAAGGTGGTCACGGAATTTTTGGTCAATCCATTCCACAAGAGATGTATGACCACAATATTGATGGTTACAGATCTTTAGCAGAAGATGAATCTTCGTCAAGATTCTTTGAAAATATCATCGGTAGATCAAAAGAATTCATCCATTTAATCTATCCTAAATTCCATGAAATCTTCAGAGTTGAATTAGGTGATGTCACTGAAACTGAACTCTACAGAGCAGTTAACCAAGTTAGCTTCCAACCTATCAGAACTGAAGCAGATGAATTAACCTATTCACTTCATATCATGATTAGATATGAAATTGAAAAAGAACTTTTAAATAACAACTTATCCGTCAATAACTTGAATAAGTTATGGAATAAGAAATACAAAGAATATCTTGGCATCGATGTTAAAAATGATAACGAAGGTATCTTGCAAGATGTTCACTGGTCAAGTGGTTTCGGTTACTTCCCAACATACTCTTTAGGTAACGCTTATAACGCAATGTATTACAACCGTATGAGAAAAGAAATTGATGTTCCTGGTTTAATTCAATCAAATAACATCAAGGAAATCGTCAACTGGTTGAAAGAAAATGTCTACGAATCCGCAAGTTATTTAACACCAAAAGAGTGGATTAAGAAGATTACCGGTCGTGAATTAGACCCAACTGACTATCTCGATTATTTAGAAAATAAATACTCTGAATTGTACAATTTGAAATAACAGGAGGTTATAAAACAATGCAGAAATTTGATCCTAATTTTGAAGACTTTTTGAAAGTCGAACCAAACGAACCTAATTTAGAAGAGTTCAAAAAAGATTACGGAGCAGTAATTGAAAAACTCAAGAATGCAAAGACAGCTGAAGAAGCAATCGCTGCTATTAGAGAGTCATTTGTTCTCGATGAATCTTTATCAACTCAATACGGTTTAGTTTATGTTCATCATACAATCGATACTCGTGATGAAAAATACACAAGATACTCCGAAATCTTTGATGAAATTCTTCCTTACATCAACGATTTAGGTCAACAAATCAATAAACTCATCATCGAAAGTCCATTTATCAAGGAAATTAAAAAGGAATTCTCTCCTTTATTTATCAAACAAATCAAACTTTCTTTGAAGACATTCGATCCTAAGGTTATTCCTTTATTACAAAAGGAAAATTCTTTAGTTGCTAAATACGTTAAACTAATTGGTTCTGCAGTCATCGAATACAAAGGTGAAAAATACTCACTTTCACAAATGGGTAAATTCACAACTCATAAGACTAGATTAATCAGAAAAGAAGCTAATGAAATTGTCTTATCATGGTGGGAAGAACACGAGAAAGAAGTCGGTGATATCTTCGATGAATTAGTTCACGTCAGAGATGAAATCGCCCAACAATTAGGTTATCGTAACTTCATCCAATTAGCCTATGATAGATTAGGTAGAACTGGCTGGAATGCTAAAGATATTCAAAACTACAGAGAACAAGTTAAAGAAAATATCGTTCCTTTAGCTGTTAAAGTCTTATCCGATCAAAAGGAAAGATTAGGTTATGGCGATGATACTCAATTCTATGATTACAATATCTTCTACAAATCAGGTAACCCTACTCCTAAAGGTAATAAGGATAAACTTGTTGATCAAGCAAGAAAACTTTATCACAGATTGAACAAGGAATGCAGCCATTACTTCGATTTCATGATTGACCACAATTGCGTTGACCTTGAAGCAAAACAAGGTAAATCCGGTGGCGGCTACATGGAATATTTCCCTGCACTTAAAACAAGTTTCATCTTTTCCAACTTTAATGGAACCGATGGAGATGTTGATGTTTTAACCCATGAATTCGGTCATGCTCTTCAAGGTTTCTTAGCCGGTAAGACAATCGATGTTCCTTCACTTCGTTCCCCAGGTATGGAATGCTGCGAAATGCACTCAATGTCCATGGAATTCTTAACATATCCTTACATGGAATTGTTCTTCAAGAAGGATGCAGATAAGTACAGATACAAACACTTAGCTGACGCAATAACATTTATTCCTTACGGTACAATGGTTGATGAATTCCAACACATCGTTTACAAGAAGCCTAATATGACTCCTGAACAAAGAAATAAGGAGTGGTTAAAACTTGAAAAAGTCTATCGTCCTATGATGGATTACAAGAATCAAAAATTCCTTAAAGATGGTTGCTGGTGGATGAGACAACATCACATCATCGAAAATCCTTTCTACTACATTGACTACACAATTGCTCAAGTTGTTGCATTGGAATTCTTTATTGAAAGCCAAGAAGAACTTAAGGAAAAAGAAGGTAGCAAGAAAGCCAACAAGACTATGAGAAAATATCTCAAATTCTGTAAGACTGGTGGTAAGAAAGTCTACAAACAATTGCTCAGATCTTGTAAGATTGACGACCCAATGGTTCCTCCAACTCAAAAAGAAGTTGCAACCAAGGTTATGGATGTCTTAAATTCTTACAACGTTGAAGAATTAGATAAGTAATTTAAATTAACGTTTCTATAAGTCGGATAAAAATTTGCCCGACTTTTTTAATTTTTTCGTCTTTTCATGCGATATATGTTATGAAAAGGAGAAAACTATGAAACTTAGATTGATTTTACCTACTATACTTCTTTTGACATCATGTATAAACGAACCTGTGAGTTCATCTTTTGTCGAAATAAACGATATCTCAGAAATTGAAGAAAATAATTATTATCTATATATCTTTAATAAGTACTGTCCAATCTGTAAGAAAGTAAATTCAGCTTTGGAAGAATTAGTCTTTGATGTTAATTCATCTTTATTCAAGATTGATTTAGAAAACTTCAAGAACTCATCGAATAAGGATTTGATTAATACTTATAAGGATGAACTATCTGAGATCTCAAATATCAATTTCTTTAAGTATTTCTATGTTCCCTTAATCTTTAAAGTGGATGATGGTAAAGTTACTAAATATGTTTCATCATTTAAATATGACGATAACGAAATTAAAGAAACTTTACTTCATTTTGTTGTATAAGAATGTTTGAATATCATTAATTTTCTTATTCAAAATGTAATGAGAAATATCGTACTTCTGGCAAATCTCATACTTATTCATTCCAGAGATATATTCCATGAAAATATCGGTGAATCTTTTGCCGAAATATTTATTAACTTCTTCGAAAGCATACATGACATCACAATCAGTTTTAATTTCATCTAAGCTACTCGGTTTGTAAACATACTCATTCAAATCCTGCTTTACTTCTACCTTATCTTTTAAAAAAATATAATTTCTTAATTTTGACGTAATAAAACAGGAGAAGAAATGTTTGATATTTCTTCTAAGAAAATGGATAAATGAGCCGATATTTGGTGAATATTTTCTCTTAGTGTATTCAATGATGTCAGTAAGTTTTTTGTAACAATCACTTTCTTCCAAAAATGGATTGTCTTTAATTGCATTATAAATATAACGGTCAATTATTGGTTGTAATCTATTATAAAGTTCATTATTTGCTTCTTGATCTTGTCTAGCTAGAATAACAAGATCATCAAGTTTTGTATATTTATATTTAAGCGAAACAAAATCGTGAGGATTAGTCCCCGTTGAAAAATCTTTTCTTATCTATGCACCCCTTTCCAATTTTTACTTACTTATTTACTTTTCTACGATAACTTTCAATGTATGATAAAAAGCATGCTGTGGCGACATTAGCATTGAGTGAAGTAATCGTACTTGTTGAAGGGATTTTAGCGATAAAATCAGAGTTTTCTAAAACTAATCTGGAAACACCTTTACCTTCGTTACCTGTAACTAAGGCAATCTTACCAGAATAATTGATTTCATCAAATAAATCGTGACCTTTATCTGATGAAGAAACTACGAAATAACCAACTTTCTTAAGTTCTTTGATAGTATTAGTTAAATTTGTAACTTGGCAAATTGGAACAAATTCTTCGGCACCAGTGGAAACTTTGATAACAGTTGGTGTCATTTGAACCTGTCTATTCTTCATGATAATAATTGCATCAACATTAAAGAAACAGGCGGAACGAATGATAGAACCAAAGTTAACTGGGTCATTAATACCATCGAGTAAAAGAATAGTTGAATCTTGCTTGTCTTTGACTTTATTCAAAACTTTATCAAAATCAGTGTATTTAAAATCTGATAAATACAAAAGATAACCTTGGTGGTTCTTATCATTGCAGATTTTATTAAGCATATCTGCAGGTACAGTTTGAATAGTAACACCTTTTCTTTCACAAGTTTTGATAATCTCTTTATCAGGATTGATCTTTTCATGAATGAGTAACTTGGTTGGAATTCTTTTTCCATCCAAAGCATTCTTTACAGGTATTCTTCCAAAAACAAAACTTTCCATACTATTTATCCCTTCACTAACAAAATACTAAATAATTTCTTTTTTCACAAAAATATTTTCAAACTCTTCAATTGTGACTTTGTTGTCGATCAATTTATGAACAATTTCTTTCTCTTTCAAATTAAAAGAAGCAATATCATATTTAGATAAATGATATTTTAACATTTTGATAACTCGTTTACTCAGTAAGGAATTCTTCAAAAATTGCTTATTATTCATCTTTTTATCATTTAAAAAGCTGTAAAAAGAAACAAATTCTTTCTTCAAATTTATTAAATCTGTAACTGTAAATTTAATATTTTCATCTTTATGTTGGAAGTAGCATCCAACACGAGAATAAGTACTAACCTTTTTACTTAACGCATAAAGTTTAAGCATCATCAAAAGATTACTCATAAAATAAACTGTATCTGAGTATTCGATGTATTCCAAGGATCTGACAAGGAATTCTTTTCTGATAAATTTATTGAATAAGAAGATGTCCCCTTGTTTATTAAATTTCTTTTTAACTATGTTTTTAAAGTGTGGTTTAGGTGAAAAGATGTGGAATTTCGATAGGTTTTTATCGTAATCGTACTCGATGTAACTGGCTGAAACAATATCAGGATGCTTATTCTTTTCGACAACTGTATTCATTCTGCTAATCAAATTTACACGAGGGATGATATTGGTATTTGAAATGTTGTAATACTTGCAATCAGTCTCTTCAACAATCTCTTTAATTGCGGTACATAAGTTTGTGTAGACCTTAAAATTGAAGACATTTTCATATCTGTAAACGAAGCCTTTAATTGATGAATCGATACTCATAACCTCATCTTCATGAATTAAAAGATAAACGATGTAATTTTTCGAATCTTGGTTCAATAAATTGGTGAAGAAATTCTTGTTGTAATCGTTGTTAAAACAATTCTTAACTTCATAAATTAAGCAGAACTTTGCCTTCTTTTCTGGATTGTCTTTGTATGTGTCAATCAAATTATTTTCAAGTAATAAAGGTGTGTAAGAATTACCGTAAATAAGTTTGTGACGTAAAAATAAGAAAAATACATCCTTGAAGAATGCATAGATTAAATAGAAGTAATTCAATCTAACCATCATTGAATCGTAGCGGTAGAAATGTCTGAATAATCTAAAGTAACAATGAGGATGTCTAAATAAATTCAAATACTGAGATTTATATCCTTCTTTGTTGATGATAAATAGCTTAAAAACATACAAAACATCGAAGTAAGTTCTTAAAACATGTTTATCTCCAGTGTTTCTGCTTCGACTGGATTTATTAACTATAGTTGATACGAAAATATTCTTATCAAAAACAGTCTTTTTCGAGAAGTAGAAGCATTTTGAGATGAACGAAAAGTCATTACCTATAACTAAGTTATTCTCGAAAACAACTTTATTAGATTTAACTAAATTTGTTCTAAAAATATAGAGTGGGAGATAAGGTCTAATCTTTTTAAACTTCAAGAATTCAGAGAGTAATCTAAGTCTATTTGTGTAAATATCTCTAAAAGATTTCTTGATAACTTTATTCTTCTTGTATCTAGCAATTGAAGTGACAAAAATATCTGCTTCAGCTTTAGTTAAAGCATCTTTTAACCTAGAAACATAGTCGAATTCAAAGAAGTTTTGGTCATTAAAAATTTGAAAGTATTCCGTTTTAACTCTGTACTTAATTAAGTAGTTAAAAAGAGAAGATTCACTTCTGTTATTTGAGTGAACAAATTCGTACTTTATATCAGTTTTATGGAGTTCAGTTTCTAGAGATTGATACTCGAAATTATCATCGACGACAAAGATAGCTTTGTAGTTTTTATCAATCTGTTCATCCAAAGATTGGAGCATTAAAGACATGTCTTTATCGCAGTACTTAAAGTAAATAATAAACGTAATAAATCTACTTGTCATCGATTTTCCTTCTTTACGTAAATTTTAGCATAATAAACAAATTATCTTATTTCTAAATAAGATAAAATTAAATATGGAGTTTCTAATGAATTTTTACAGTTTTAATATCACTTCCGATTACTCATTTTTAAAATCATTGATAACCGAAAACGCACTTAAAAACAGTGCGAAAACTAAAGGTTATGCCGGTTTTGGTGTTGCCGATGATAATTCATTATTAGGTGTGGCAAGTTTTGCGGATTCACTTAGTAATTCCAACATCAAATTCTTTGTTGAATATAAAACTGTATTGGAATTTCCAGATTTTAAAGCAAAAGTTATTCTCATTTCAAAAAATGAAAATGGATATTTAGATTTAGTTAAAATTTGTAATTTAAAAAAAGAATCTATCACGCTAGAAAATTTAGTTAATTACAATTTAGCAAATTTAGCAATCATCATTTTAACTACAGAAATTGAAATTAATATCAATAATTTAAACTCTGATAAAGAAATTTTAGAAAACTTAAATAAGGAAACTGATTTATATTTTGGTGTTGAACTTTATTCAAATCATGACCTTCAAAGACATCAAGATTTATACAGATTTTTTGATGAAAATAACTTTAAAGCAATCGTTGCTCCAAGTGTTAGATACATCAACTCAGATGAAAGTAAATCATTCTATTTAGCTGCAGATATTGGTGGAAGTACTAATGCATTTCTTAATAAAAACTACTCCTTCCATCTTTTGTTACCACAAACTTTGAAGAAGATTTACAGAGAAAAAGACATCATTGAGACATCAAAACTTGGTGATAGCATCAACTACAATTTCTACGACATTAAAAAAGGTCATCTTTTCTCATTGTATGGTTCAGAAGATGAAGATTTTAAAGTCTTAAAAAGCAAAGTTGATGAAGGTTTGATAAGACTTAATCTTCAGGATGATCAAACATACTTAAGTCGTGTTGAAGAAGAGTTGAATACAATTCACAAGAAATCTTTCTCATCCTACTTTTTGATTGTTGCTGATTATGTCAATTACGCAAAAAATAACGATATTAAAGTTGGTCCAGGCAGAGGTTCTGCTGGTGGATGTTTATGTTCATATCTTTTAAATATCACTGAGATTGATCCATTAAAATACAATCTTTCATTCTCAAGATTTTTGAACGAGCAAAGAAAAGATTACCCAGATATCGATATCGATTTTGAAGATACTAAGAGAAACTTAGTCATCGAATATTTAAAGAATAAATATTCTCCAGAAAACGTCGTTAATATCATAACTTACACATCTTTTAAGCCTAGAAGTGTTCTTAAAAGTGTTGGCGCAAAATTGAATTATTCACCTGAACAAATTTCATTAATTACAAATTCAATTTCACTTACCGCTAAAAATTTTGATGATGAATTAAGTTCAAATCCAAACTTCCAAAAAGTTATGAAGAATAAATTTGTCTCGGAATTAGTTAATCAAGCAAAACCACTTTTGAATTTAAAAAATAACACTTCAATTCACCCTGCAGGTATTATTTTGTCACCTACAAAAGTGGATACAATTATTCCAGTAACCTACAATCAAAACTTAGATATTGCCTGTTTTGAATATCAATTCATGGAAAAACTAGGTTTTGTTAAGATGGATATCTTAGGTTTATCCAATTTATCTTTCTTACGTAAGATTGAAGAATACATCACAGAAATCTACGGCGTAAAAGACTTTTCCATAAATGATTTAAATGATAAACAAACTTACGAAGTTTTAAATAAGTTGTTACTTTCAAACATCTTCCAATTAAATGGTGCCGGTATTTCTTATGCAATTAAGCAAATTAAAATTGAAAACTTCAATCAACTAATTGCTATTCTTGCGTTGTATAGACCTGGTCCAATGGATAACATCCCAAGTTATGCTAACAGAAAGAATGGTGTGGAGAAAATTTCTTACATCACACCATTACTTAAACCAATTCTTGAAGATACTTACGGAATTATTATTTACCAAGAGCAAATCATCGAAATTTGTAATAAGATTTGTCATCTTACTCAATCAGAAGCTGATCTTTTCAGAAAAGCAATGTCAAAGAAAGATGAAAAGAAGATGCTTATTTACAAAGATAAATTTATCTCTGGAGCAATTCAAAGTGGTTTAACAAATTCTCAAGCATATGAACTTTATAACTTAGTCTTTAAGTTCTCTCAATACGGTTTTAATAAATCTCACACCGTCAGTTATGCAATGATTACTTATAGACTTCTTTATTACAAAGCTCATTATCCAAAAGCATTCTATATTGCTAGTTTTGAAAACGAATCAATTAATGATAATTTTGTTAGACTTATTAACGAATTACCTAATTTCAATCTCAAACTTAGAAATCCTTCAGTTAAATATTCAACCAACCATTACAGAGTTGTAGATAACAATATTTACATGCCATTGAAGGCAATTAAAAATATTGACGACACAACAATTTCTACAATTTTAAATATTCAAGATAGAGAAAATTTAGAATCATTTTTTGCTTTCCTCTATGGATTAGATAAATCAGTAAATTTAACAAAAAACTTATCCGGATTAGTTAATAGTGGAAGCTTAGATTGCTTCAAGATTGGAAGAAACACAATTTTATCAAATAAAGATACAATCAACCTTTTATTTGAAATGATCACATCAAAGGATGATGGCTTTGCATTTGAACATGTCCCTGGTTCAATTGCAGTCAGTTTCTTAAAAGAGAAAGAAGCTATCGGAATATTTAATAGCGTAGATCTGTACAAATATTTCAAAGTTGATAGGACAAAATATAAGATATTTTTAGCAACAGATGATGAAAGAATTATTAACGATAATACTAAAGTCATTCTTTCAACTGACGAAACTAAAAATTATAAAATTAAATACGATAAGAGATATTCAATTCAACCTTACGACTTTTTTGCAGTTAAAAAAGTTAGTAAAAGAGAAGTTGAGCGTGAAATCTACGATCGCATCACAATATTAAAGGAGAATCATCATGGCTAAAACATTTGTTCTTGACGGAAATTCAATTTTATTTCGTTCATTTTACGCTACTTACAATTACACAAATCCTACATATTTGATGCGTTCTAGAGATGGAACACCAACTAATGCAATCTTTGCTTTCCACAACTTTATCACCAAATTTAGAAATCAACTTTCTGATGGTGATAGACTTGTTGTTTGCTTTGATACAGGTAAAAAGACATTCAGAAGTGAAGAATTTAAAGATTACAAAGTTCAAAGAAAACCAATTGAACCTGAACTTGTCACTCAAATTCCAATCGCTCATGAGATGCTTGATTGCATGAATATTTTCTACATCTCCAAAGAAGGGTATGAAGGTGATGATTTAGCCGGTTCATTTGCAAAATACTTTGAATCAATCGGTGATGATGTCACAATCTTCACATCCGACAAAGACTTCCTTCAACTTGTTGATGATAAAATTACGGTTGCTATCATCAAAAAAGGTTTAACAGATATTCAATTTAATACCCTTGATAATATTGAAGAAAACTATCAACTTAAGCCAAAACAGATTATCGACTTTAAAGCCATCGCTGGTGATTCATCAGATAATTACAAGGGAATTCCAGGAATGGGTGAAAAAACTACCATCCCACTTTTACAAAAATATGGTGATATTGAAACCATTTATGAACATCTTAGTGAACTTAAACCTGGCGTTCAAAAGAAATTTACCGAATACAAAAATGACTGCATGATCTGCAGAAGAATTGCCACAATTATCACCGATATCGATGTTAAAGAATATGCAGATAAATCTTTTGTTAAGCAACCTGACGTCGCAAAATTAAAAGAATTTTACGATAAATATTCGTTGGATAAATTCTCTGCACAACTTGAAAAAGAAAGTGCAACTTCTGTTCCTCAGCAAAACCAAGTTAAATCTAAATTACATGAAAAAGTTGAAATTTCATCTTTTGCAGATATCAAAGGTGAAGTTAGTTCAATTTACTTTTCTTTGAATGGAACTAACGAAAATAATGCAGAAATCCTTGGCTTAATTTTCTCAACTAAAGATAAAAACTACTTTTATCCATCATTTTATTTGAATAATGTTGATGATGCTTTGACCAACTATCTTAAATCCGATAAACCTAAAAACACATACGATTCCAAGTCTTTAAACGTTATTTTAAATAGATTAAATCTTCCTTTCGCTAACGCAATTGAAAATGATATTTTACTTGCAGAATACGTCTTAAATCCTGACTTTGATTCAAATGTAAATATCCTTATCGAAGACAATTTAGATGTTGATGTCACAACTTTAGATACAACCGATAAAGCAATTGCAATCTGCCAAGTTGTTTCACAAGTTAAAGACTACTATCACGATAAAATAACTATAGAAAAGCAAGTTGATTTATATAAGAATATTGAAATACCACTTTCTTTAGTCTTAGCAAAGATGGAAATTGAAGGTATTCCTTGTGACAGAAAATTCTTAGCTGAATTAAACGATAAATATAAGAAAATTATCGCTGATATCAGAAGTAAAATTCTTGTTTATTGTTCTGATAAAAACATCAATTTAAATTCACCAACTCAAATCTCAAAACTTCTTTTTGATGAGTTGCAACTTGGTAAGAATTTAAAGAAGAAATCAACCAGTATTGACACCTTAAAAGCAATTGAAAATGAGCACGAAGTTATCTCACTTTTAATGGATTACAGAAAATACACAAAGTTAATTTCTGCATACACTGAAAGTTTGCCAAAATACATCACACCCGATGGTAAAATTCATGCAATTTTCAATCAAGCTTTAACATCAACTGGACGCTTATCAATGTCTGATCCTAACTTACAAACAATCTCAATTCGCACCGAAGAAGGTAAGGAAATGAGAAAAGCTTTCTACTATGAAGATGGATACAAACTTGTAAGTTTTGACTACTCACAAATCGAACTTAGAGTTCTGGCTCATATCGCAAATATCCAACATCTTATCGATGTTTTCAATAAAGGTCTTGATATTCATAGAGCAACTGCAAGTAAAATCTTCAATGTTCCTCTTGATGAAGTCACTTCAAGCATGAGAAGAAATGCAAAAGCTGTTAACTTTGGTATCATCTACGGTATCTCAGTTTACGGATTAAGTGTCGATTTAAATATTTCCTATCAAGAAGCGAAAGCCTTCATGGATAACTTTAAAAAGACATTCCCTGAGATTGATGAATATCAAAATAAAGTCATCCAATATGCAAAGAATCACGGTTATGTAAAAACTATTTTCAATCGTGTTAGATATTTAAAAGATATCAATTCACCTGATTTCCAAGTTAGATCTTTCTCAGAAAGAGCTGCAATTAACACAACTATTCAAGGTTCAGCAGCTGATTTAATTAAGGTTGCAATGGTTGAACTTGATAAGAAATTGAAAGATTATAAGACTAAGATGATACTTCAAATTCACGACGAACTTATTTTCAAAGTTCCAGATGAAGAAGTTGATGTTGTCATGCCAATTATTAAAGAAACCATGGAAAACGCAGTCAAATTAAGATGTAAACTCGTTTGTGAAGGTTCACAAAGTAAGACATGGTTTGACTTAAAGTAAGGAGAAAATATGCCTGAATTACCTGAAGTAACTACGATTATCAGACTTTTAAGTCCTAGCATTTTAAATAAAACCATTTCAAAAGTCGATGTTTTTTACAAAAATTTAATTAAATCCGATTACGATATTTTCACAAATGAAATCATCAATAAGACTATCAATTCCATCACAAGAACTGGTAAATTTATTGTCTTCCACCTATCTGAAAATTATCGTTTGATTGTCCACTTAAGAATGGAAGGAAAGCTTTTCTATTTCAAAAATTTTAGAATGGAAAATAGAGTTGATTCTGACTCACTTCTTTTCACTTTCAGTGACAATACCTATTTACTTTTCAACGACACAAGAAAATTCGGAGTCATGTATTTAGAAAAGGAAAATAGTGAAACTTCTGTTTTAGATTCTGTTGCTAAAGATCCTTTGCAGATTGAAACTGATGAAGAAATCGAAAAAATCTATAACGAAATTCATAAAAAGAAACTTCCTATTAAAGAGAGTTTACTCAATCAAAATATTATCTCTGGTTTAGGAAATATCTACGCCGATGAAGTTTTATTTGCTACTAGAATTTCTCCATTTAAGAAATCTAACGAAATTACTTTAGATCAAATTAAAGAGATTATTAAAGAATCAAAAAGAATTCTTACTTTAGCAATTGCAAATAATGGATCCACAGTTGATACCTATCATCCAGCTTTCAATGAAGACGGTAATTTCCAAAACTTCTTAAAGGTTTATGGAAGATACGGTGAAAAGTGCTCAGTCTGTGGCACAAAGATTGAAAAAAGATTCTTAAAAGGTCGTGGCACATCTTTTTGTAGACACTGCCAAGGTATTAAGCCTAGCTTTTCAATCACTGGTCCAATTGCTTCTGGTAAATCCACCTTACTTCAAATCTTTGAAGAGGATGGATTTGTCACTTTATCCCTTGATAAGTTAGTTAGAGTTAAATATTCTGACAAAACTTATATCAAAGAATGTGCAAAGAAATTCCCTGCGATTGTTAAAAATGATGCTTTAGATTTAGTTAAACTTCAAGCACTCTTAATTAACAATCCATCATTTAAGAGAGACTATCAAAATTTCCTCTACCCACAACTTAAAGAGATGGTTAATAACTTTTTAAATGACAACTACGATAAATATGTTGCTGTTGAAGTCCCTCTCCTTTTTGAAGCAAGAATGAATAATTTATTCACCTACAACATTGGAATCATCTCTAAAAACCAAGAAGAATTCCTCGCTAATCGTGGCGAAAAACATGTCAAAGAAAAACTTGAACTTAATAAGAATCTTCTTTTCTTCAAACATTTACAAGATTTAGATCTTCTTATTAAAAACGATGGTACCTACGAAAATCTAAAGGAAACCATCGAACAATTTATAAATTTCCATAAATAATAAAATTCCTGAAGCAAATAAACTTCAGGAATTTTTAATAGTTAATTTAATGAGTTAATTAAGAAATTGCGACTTTAATTTCGTCAACTACGACGTAGGCGAAATCGAATAAACCTCTTGCTAAACCGAATGATTTATCTAAATCAGCTTGGAGCCAATCGTTGAAACTTGTAACACCGTTACCAATCAAACCTAAGAAGTAGAGGATGATGCAACAGAGTGCTAAGCTGAGTGCGGCGCCAAAAACTAAACCTAATAATTTGTTGATAACTTTTAAGAAACCGATACTTTCAAAGGCAGAATTCAATGCCTTGAAAATAAGTTTAACAACGATGAAGCAGATGATGAAGATTACAATAAAGACAACGATAAACATCAATAAATTAGTTGTATCGTATCCAATTGAATCATACATGCTTTGGTAATAACCGTTGGATATAAATAAATTATTCAATGGTGTTGATGCAAAGTAAGCAACAACTGCGGCACATAATAATGATATAAGTCCACTAGCTTTGTTAAATAATCCTTTAATTGCACCAGTGATTGCACCAAGACCGATAATAATCAAAACGACAATATCAAGTACAGACATAGAAACCTCCTAACTAGATTTTATAAAATCTGTTCATTTTGTGAAACTTTCTTTTTTCTAGTACGTCTCTTTGGAGTACTTGAAACTATTGTTTCATTTGGTTGAGTAGTATTTTCAGCTGGAGTTTCACTAGATTTCTCGTTAGGTTTTTCAACAGCAGTCTCTTTTACTTCTTCCTTTTTAGGCTCTTTAGAAGCAACCTTTTCGACACTAGGCTTATTGACATAAGTGATTGTCAATTTATCGGAATTGATATCTTCTGGTTCATCCTTGGAAGTAACTTTTTCATCAATTTCAGGTAAAACCAATTTCTTCTTATTTTGAGTGGTATTATCTTTGATGTAAACTTGATCTTTAGCATCGGTAGATAATTTTGCACCAACGAATGTTGTGGCAACATTCAAAAGATGTTGATTGGTGAATTTCTTTGAGTGAAATAACTTGTAGAAATGTTCACTGACTGGGACTTGATCAGAGTGTTCTCTCTTATATTGTTCAATTCTTTGATCGTGAAGCATCTTCTTAGCAAGTTTGATTCTAGCTTGTTGTCTTGAAGTTAAAACCTTAGTTAAACTTGAGTTCTTTGTTCTAATCTTTGTGCCAACATTGTCAATAACAACGTCATAAATTTCAAACTGAGAACGACCGGAGAAGTTATTTTCAACGATGAATGTTTCCAAACGTAATGGGTTAAGTTTCAAAGTGATGTGACTTCTTGCAGGAACGATAACGTTTTTATTCTTCAAAGTGTTTTTCTTTGAATATTCATCGATAAAAGAAAGCAAAATTCCTTTGTATTCAAAACCAAAATCGGAGATGACAATATCTCTCCAATTGTTGTTGTAAATTGTGATTGATAAAACTTCGCTTGCCTTATTCTCATTCTTTTCAGTGCTAGATTCATAAGCAATTTTTGATTCAACTTTCAAAGTGGAATCAATAGACATCTTAGAAATCTTCGATACTTTTGAAAAGATGATTGAAATGAGTACTACTAAGACAATAACAAGTGCGACCAATCCAAAGATTACATAAATTTGATATTCGTTAAGTATATCCATATTAATCCTCTTCCTTTTACTTTAGAAATAACTTATCAACTTCAAATAAAGTTTGATTCAAATATCCTTTTAACTTAGGAAATTCAAGTTTATAAGCGTTTAACATCAATCTTCCTTTAGGAGTTTCTAAGTACTTCTTATCACCTAAGATAGGATGATTGTAATTTGCTAACTGGCAACGAATTTGATTTCTTTTTCCAGTTTCAATTGTAATATCAAGATATGATTTATTCTTTGATAAATCAACTCGATTAACTGTAAATCTAGTAATTGCTAAAGTATCTGTTTTCTTTTTGGAAACAAAGACGTTGTTGAATTTATCGGTGAAAAGATAATCTTTTAACATAACTTCATTCTTATCTTGGACAATTCCATCAACAACAGCTTCATACTTTCTGACAACTTCCTTATTTTCGAAAGCATCCTGAAGTATCTTCTTTGTTTTGAAATCTTTAGCAAAAATAACTAAACCTGAAGTGTCTTTATCAAGTCGATGGACAATAAACAAACTATTATGTTTATCAACCATCTTTAAATAGGTTAAAACCATATGATAAAGACATTTTTCAGTATGTTCATTTTTAATTGTCAAAAGAGAAGAAGGTTTATTGCAAACAATAACCTTCTCATCTTCGTAGACAATATTTAAATAGATATTCTCTTTTTTAGCTCTTTGATGCTTTTTAAGATACTTTTTAGGGGATTTATTCTCTACCATTATCTATTTGATTCAGCAATCAAACCTTTCAATTGTTCAATAACTGTTTCAGAGGCATAATCCTTAGGTAATCTAACCTTCCAGTTTGTACCTAATGTACCTGGTGTGTTGATTCTGTGATATGTATCTTGTTTCAAAAGATCTTGCATTGTGCATAAAACAAGTTCAGGTTCACTGACAAAGAGATTTCTGATGATTGCATCTGGGATTTCTTCATCATTTTGAACATTCAAGATAGATTTCATGAATGGAATAAGATCTCTGTGGCTGTCAATATAACCGCACATTGTATCGTTATCGTGAGTACCGATGTAAGCAACACAATCCTTAGTCCAAAATCTAGGTAAGTGTTCGTTGTTGTAATCTGCACCATCAAAACCAAATTCAAAAATCTTCAAACCTGGCCAACCACTTTCTTTCTTAAGTTCAACGACATCTTCAGTTAAGAAACCGAGGTCTTCAGCGATAATTTCCATACCGTTAGCACCTTTTTGGATAGCTCTAACTAAATCCATCTTAGGACCTTCAACCCATTCACCGATTCTAGCATTTGGAGAACCAAATGGAATTGTGTAGTAACTTGCCATACCTCTGAAGTGGTCGATTCTTAATAAATCGTAGAGTCTTTGACAGTGGGAAACACGTTTGATCCACCAGGAGAAACCATCTTCTTTCATGTGGTTGTAGTTATAAAGTGGGTTACCCCAAAGTTGACCATCTGCGGAGAAATAATCTGGTGGAACACCGGCAACAAGAGTAGGTCTTAAATCATCGTCAAGACAGAATTCTTGTGGGTTTGCCCAGACATCAGCACTGTCAAGAGCAACATAAATTGGAATATCACCAACGATGGAAACACCTTTCTTGTTGGCATATTCTTTAAGTTCAACATATTGATTGAATGCTTCGTATTGTAAGAAAATCCAGAAGTTGTAGTCGGAAAGATTATCTTTAACAACTTTTGCAACTGCAGCGTTATCATGTTTTCTTAAAGCATCATCTTGCCAATCTTGGTAGGATGAACCATTATTTAAATATTTGATAACCATGAATGCTGCGTAATCGTTAACCCAAGATTCATTTTCCTTAGCAAATTTTTCAACTTCAGCAACAACTGCTTTATCCTTGTAAGCATTTAAATATGCTTTCTTCAAAATAGGGAATCTTGTTTCGTATTGGAAACCGTATTCGACCCATTCTGTGTAAGGTTTATCCAATTCTTTAACATCTGCTTTTGTCAAATAACCTTTCTTAATCAAGGTATCCAAATCGATGAAATATGGATTTAAAGCGAATGCAGAGAAAGATTGGTAAGGACTATCACCATAGCTTGTTGGGTTCAAAGGTAAGATTTGCCAATATTTGACATTGGACTTGTTTAAAAATCTGACGAATTCTTTAGCTTTTGAACCGAAAGTACCGATGCCATACTTGCTAGGTAATGAGAAAATAGGAAGTAAAATTCCTGCACCACGTTTCATTAAATGTCTCCTTCTATACAATGTGATTACCATTTGATACAAAGCGATAATCACTCTTTTTCATGGCTAAATTATACTATTTTCATTAAGTAATATTTATAATAAATATATGTTAAATCTACTTGATTATTTAAAGACTTGTCCTAATAAAAAACTCGATAGTAAATCCTTCACAGAAGTTGATGGATTACTTTTTGCTGAGTTTTCATATTTAAGATTTGAAAACTTTATCAGCAAGAAAAACCTACCTTTAAAATTTAAGCAAATCGCTAATGATCTTGCTTTAAAATTTTTAAATATCGATAAGATGTACCGCTATGAATTCATCAATTTAGCTTTGAAATACTCAACAATCACACCTAGATACATGGATACTGAAATTGTTAATTTCAAAGCATCTTTTTCTGAGAAATACATCAAACAATTCTTCGGTATTACATTTATTATCAACGACTTACTCATCATCTCTTTCAGAGGTACAGATACCACATTCGTCGGTTGGAGAGAAGATATCGATTTCGGAATTAAAGATGATGTTTTATGCCAAAAAGATGCTAAAAAGTATGTCGACGCCATGGCTAAAGCCTATCCTGATAAAAAAATTGTTGTTGTCGGTCACTCCAAAGGTGGAAATCTTGCTCTTTACGGATCAATTTTTGCAGAACCTGAAGTTAGAGATAGAATTCTTACAACTTACAACTATGATGGACCAGGTATGTCACTTAAAAACTACAATTCAACAGAGTACATCACCTATGTTCCTAAAATTAAATCTTACACAACTAGTGAATCGCTTTTTGGACTTTTAATGTATCACCAGGAAGATATTATCTGCGTTAAATCATCCAATAAAGGTATTTTAAAGCACGAAGCTTTCTCTTGGCAGATTGAAAAGAACCACTTTGTCAAAGATAAATTAAGTGATAAAACTGTTTTTATTGCGACTGCATTGAACAATTGGATGAATGCAATGACTAAAAAACAGAAACAAGAATTCTTTGATACAATTTTTGCAATTGGTAGTAACAATGGTCAAATTAAAAATTTCCAAGCTGACTTAAACGCTTCAAGAATTTTCAACGGATTCAAGCAGATTCAATCACTTTCAAAACCGGAAAGAAAAGCAGTTCTTGATGGTTTTTCATTACTTTATGATTTATATGAAGCTACAGTGACGTCTGCTAATCAAAAGATTCCAATCCTTCTTAAATTCGTCGCAAAAAGATTTTTAAAATAGTATGATTTAGCCTAAATAAGATGAATTAACCAATTTAAGATTTTCAATTCAAAATGTTTTAAGATATGCTCTCAATACAGCATATCTTTTTCTTTATCATTTTTGAAAATTATTTTCACAATATTTTTTTATTTATTACACTTATAAAATGTATAAAATGATATCTGAGCTCTCTATTAATAAAGGAAGTATTATGGAAAAAAACAAAAATAACATTTTTGATTTAAACGCTTTAACTACTGAGGAAATGATCAAATTGGTCATTGGAAAAAACTTTTGGCAAACTAACGATTTAAACGGAAAAATTCCTACTGTATTCGTTTCTGACGGTCCAGTTGGTGTAAGAAGTTCAATCGATATAAATTTGCAAGATACTAATAAAGTAATACCATCTACCAGTTATCCTACAACACATGTTTTGGCACAAACTTTCAATAAAAAGTTAGCAAAAGATTATGCTCGTTGTATCGCAGATGACATGATTGAAAGAAACTTAGACATTCTTTTAGCCCCTGGTATCAACATTAAAAGACATTCTTTATGCGGAAGAAACTTTGAGTACTTCTCTGAAGATCCTCTTTTATCAGGCGAAATGGCATATGAGTACATTCAAGGCTTGAGCGAAAAGAATGTTGGTAGTTGCTTGAAGCATTACATTTGTAATAACTATGAATTCCAAAGACATTGGGTTTCATGTGAAATTGATGAACAAGCCTTTTATGAGGTTTATTTCTTCAATTTTATGAAAGCACTAAAAGCGAAACCTTGGTCTTTGATGTGTTCATATAACCTTGTTGATGGTGTTAGAATGAGTGAAAATGACTTCTTATACAATGAAGCTTATCAAAATGGTTTTGATGGATTAATTATGTCAGATTGGGAAGCAGTTAAAGATGCTACAAAATCCATAAATGCTGGTTTGTCACTGATCATGCCTTATCAAACTTGGCATGAAGAAAAGTTGAATGAAGATATAAAAACTGGACAACTTAATAAAGATGCTCTTAGACTTGCAGCCTCAAGGGTTTTGGATTTTATCCAAAAGAACGAAAAAGCAAAGAAACATAGAAAAGTTGAAACTACCTTAAAAGAGAGAAAAGATTTCGCATATCGTACCGCTCTTGAAGGTATCGTTTTACTTGAGAATAAGAATAATATCCTCCCTCTTTTAAATAAGAAGGCTAAGATTTTAGTTGGTGGTGTCCCTACACTTAAATATTTCACTGGTGGAGGTAGTTCTATCATCACTTTGGATCATGAGTTCAAGCCTTTAATTCATTCCATGAAAGATTGTGGTTTTGAAAATGTCACTCAAGGTGAATTCATGTATGACAACCGTGCTCACTCAGTTATTGTTGGCAATTTAAATAAGTTTGTTCAAGATTGCCATGAAAATGACGTCATTATTCTCGGTGTTGGTGCTGATAGAGATGTAATCGCTGAAGACTTCGATCGACAAGATATCAAATTATCAAAGGAAGAACTTCTAGGTATCAATTGCGTTTCAAAAGTTGGAAAACCAGTAATTTTAGTTGTCTATGGTGGCGGTGTTTTTGATTTACATGAAGTTAAAGATAAAGTTGATGCAATAATTTACGCAGGATTTGCTGGTGAAAGAGTTAGTGATGCTTTGGCAACACTTATTTCTGGCAAAGCAAATTTCTCAGGTAGATTGACAGAAACTTTCCCTGTAACTTTGGAAGAATCAGCTTCATACAACGACTACATCGATGAAAGAGTTATTAAGTATTGTGATGGAATCGATGTTGGCTACAAGTACTATTTAGCACACAATATTAAAACCTTATATCCATTCGGCTACGGTTTGAATTACTCAAAAGTTGAGTATTCAAATCTTAAGGTAGAATCTATTACTTCTCATAAAATCAACTTTTCTATCCAAGTTAAAAATGTTAGTAATTATCCTGTTGATGAAACAGTTTTGTTATTCGTTAGTACATTAAATTGTCCAATTAAGAGGCCAGTAAGATCTCTTGCGTCTTTCACAAAAGTAAATCTTTCTTCAAATGAAGAAAAGACTGTAGAAATTTCTGCCTTAAAAGATGATTTAAGATACTTTGATGTTGAAAATCATCAATTTAAGCTTTTTACAGGACAATACGAATTCCAAATTTGTTCTGATGCAGAACATGTACTTTTGTCAACTCTTGTTGATTTAAGTAAATAATTGTTTTCTCCATAAAATTTCCTTAGATATTATTAAGGAGTTTTATGCAATTTTATAAATCACTTTTATCATTATTAATGTTGCCTGCAATGTTAACCTCTTGCAGCTATGTTTCTGATGCCGAAAAAACCGGCTATGAATCATATGTAAATTTGGTTCAATTAGTTAATTACAACTGCACAACTTACAATATGGATACCGCTCTTACTAAAGGCGAAATTCATATAAATACTGAAACTTTTTCTGAAACTGATAGTACAAAATCAAATGGTTATGAAGGATTAATTAATCATTTCTTCTACACAATGTCCCCAAACAATAGAACAGTTTATGTCAGCAACAATAAAGAATCAAAATCAATTACTGCTAATCAGGAAATAACTTCCGTCAAGAAGTTATCTTTTGAAAGTGAATTATGTGCTTATTACATTGTAAAGGCTAATATTGTAAATACAGAGACAACACAAGAGGAGCCATATAAATATTTAGTATTCTCATACAAAAAGTAATTTATCAGGTGCAAAATTACCTCAACTTCCTTCATTTTACTATTGATATACAAATACTCACTTGCTATAATTTTAGGCGTAGAAAATAAATTTTTGAGAAAGTGAATTAAATTTCCACCTGATTTGCACAGCGAATAGGTAAAATGCTAAAAATTATTATTACGTTATTAATATTAATTAAAGTATTTTCAGGTGGAGATAATGAGCTTATCTCCACCATTTATTTTTGCCACATTATACGGAGGAAAATAATATTAATAATCATCCAGTAAAACCTAACAAGGTTTCCAACGACTTAGTTAACAACAAGATTCCATTCAAAGAGGTCTTGGTCATCGACCAAAACGGTGAACAATTAGGAGTTATGAGCAAGAATAATGCTCTTGCCGCTGCTGAAAAAGCCGGTTTAGATTTATTATGTGTTGCTCAAAACGCTAAGCCACCAGTTTGCAAGATCTTGAACTATGGTAAGTACTGCTTCGATCAGCAAAAGAAAGAAAGATTGATGAAAAACAATCAGAAGGGTAACGTCTTAAAAGAAATCCGTTTCACCCCAATGACCAATGAGCACGATCTTGTCACAAAGGCTAATCAAGCTAAAAAATTATTGGAAAAGGGTGCTAAATTGAAAGTTTCAGTCTTCATCAAAGGAAGAATGACAACAAAAATGGATTTAGCTGAAGAAACATTGAATAAGTTCATCGAACTTGTTAAAGATGTTGGTTTCGTCGAGAAGAAACCTCAACAAGAAGGAAAATATTATTTTTGCTTCATCTCTGCATATTCAAAGAAGTAATCTATAGGAGGAAAGTTAGATATGCCAAAAATGAAAACCAAAAAATGTGTAAGCAAACGTTTCCACATTACTGCTTCTGGTAAAGTTAAGAAATTCAACCAAAATACAGCTCACCTTAAGCACAGCAAGACACATAAACAAAAATTACATTTGAGTAAAGCCCGTTACCTCAACACAACCGATGGTAACACAATGAAGGGTTTAATCTCCAAGTAATAGAAAGGATATAGAGTAAAATGAGAGTTAAAGGCGGTATCGTCAAACATCAAAGACGTAAAAAAATCTTAAAAGCTGCTAAGGGTTATTTTGGTAGCAAACATCGTATCTACAGAACTGCTAAAGAAGCCACAATGAAGGCTCTTGCATACAGCTATATCGGTAGAAGAAATAAGAAACGTGATTTCAGAAAACTTTGGATCACAAGAATCAATGCTGCTTGCAGATTAAACGGCACAACTTACTCAGCATTCATCAACGGTTTAAAGAAGAACAACATCTCCTTAAACAGAAAGATGCTCAGTGAAATCGCAATCTCTTCACCTGAAGAATTTGCAAAATTAGTTGAAGCTAGTAAGAACTAATAATTTCTAAATTGTTGCAATAAGGTTACCTAGTTAGGTAGCCTTTTTTCGTATTTAAAAATCCTAGGTGATTAGCCTAGGATAGTAGTAATAACTAATTAGAACTCTTCATCCTCTTCATCTTTTAAGGAGATGACACGAGTTTCGATATTTTCTACGCATTGTTTAATAAGTGCTTCATAGTCAAAATTTGCTTCGTATTCTTCGCATTTATCAATTCGTGGACAGGTTGTTGGATCTTTTGTTTCAAAGATTGTGCAGCAATCTTCAAATGGGCGAATTGAGATATCATAAGTATCGATATCTTGGGCAGTTTTAATAATATCCAACTTATCCATACATGCAAGAGGTCGGATCATAGGAACATCCAAAACTGACTCGATAGTATTAATTGATTGCAAAGTTTGACTTGCAACTTGACCGATTGATTCGCCACTTGCAGCAACTAAGCAATGTCTCTTTCTTGCCCAGATTGAAAGAATTCTCATCATCATTCTTCTTAAAAGGGTGATGGCGTAGGAATTTGGGCAGTTACGATAGATTGCAACTTGCAACTCAGTGAAAGGAACAATATGAAGTTTAATTTCCTCTTGGTAAAAATTTAACTTATGAAGTAAATCAACTAATTTATCGATAACTTTCTCTGATGTGTATGGTGGAGCAGCAAAGTGCAAACATTCAAGTTTTACACCTCTTTTAAGCATCATGTAACCTGCAACTGGAGAATCAATGCCACCAGAAAGAAGCATCATACATTTACCTTGAATTCCAACAGGATAGCCACCAACACCACGATATTTCTTTCCATAAATATAAGCCATATCTTCTCTGATCATGATTGAAATTTTAAGTTCTGGCTTATGAACATCAACCTTGTATGTGTTGTTGTTACTTAAAATGTATCCTGCAACTTTTCTAACAATTTCATCGGAGTGCATTGGGAAAAGTTTATCAACTCTTCTAACTTCAACTTTGAAAGTTTCAGGTTTAACTGATTCAATTAATTCAAAAGCATACTTTTGAATTTCTGGAATATCTTTAGCAACGGCTTTAACATGGCTGACAGATAAAATACCAGGAATTCTAATTAAAACATCTTTAACCTTATCGAAATTTTCACCATTTAAATGGATGTAGATGTGATCTCTTTTAATATCGTAAGATAATTTGCTAAATCTTGGTTTTAAAGTTGCGACAACATTTCTTCCTAAAGCACGGATAAATGTCATCAAATTTTTTCCTTTGGTAGTCAATTCACCAAAGAAAACAATAATCATATCGTTTGTGTTATTTTCCATATTAACCTCATTTCTTTATGGAAGAAATTATCCTTGTAAATTCTTTGATAAATTCTTTGCCTTGAGCGATATCCTCTTCTCCTGAAAAGGATAAACGGATGGAATTTTGACAAATTTTATCGTCAAATCCCATGTTTTTTAATACTTTGGAGTAACTTGCGCTGTGAGATGAACAAGCGGAAGTTGTTGAGACATAAATCTCTTTCTTTGATAATTCTTCAACAACAACACTAGCTTTAGAAACTGTTGTTGAGAAATTTAAAATAAATGGTGATGAATTATTTAAGTTTGTATTGATGTGAATTTCTTCAATCTTATTAAGTTCATTAACTAAATAATTCTTCAATTCTTGAGCTTTCTTACTTCTTTCTGTTAAAGAAAGAATAGCATTTTTAATTGCGATTGAATTTGATGCAATTAAAGGAATATTTAAGGTTCCAGATCTTAAATTATTCTGTTGACCACCACCAGAAATTTCACAATTTAAAAAGATAGATTTCTTTTTAATTAGTAAACCAGCACTTTTTAACCCTTCGATCTTATGTAAAGATAAAGTAATCATATCAAAGATTGAATAATCAAAGTCAATTTTACCAACACTTTGAGTACAATCAGAAACAAAGATAGTCTTAGGTGAAACTTCATCGATAAGTTTTCTAACTTCTTTCAAGTTTAAGATATCACCAGTTTCATTATTGACTAACATGAGTGAAATCATGCTAACTTTACTTGAAGAAAGTATCTGTTTTAACTCAGTTAAGTCAATATTACCATCTTTATTAGCATTAAGTAAAATTGGTTCTATTTTACCTTCTTTATACTCAAGAACTGCATTGGTAACTGATGGATGTTCATATTTTGAAGTGATGACAACATCACCATTATTCTTATTTCTTGAAAGATAACCTTTGATAGCTAAATTATTGGATTCACTAGCACCTGAAGTGTAGATAATTTCATAGGTGTCAGGATCTAAATTTAAATATTTAAGAATAATTTTATTAGCTTTAGCGAGAATTTTTGTTCCTTCAAATGCAAAAAGGTGAGGTGAACTTGGATTAGCGAAATTTTGTTCATTCAATTTGATAAATGTGTCGATAACTTCTTTACTAGGTTTAGTAGTTGCAGCGTTATCAAAATAGATCATATCGTGTCTTCCCTTTCTGGAAATACTTTCTTCAAACAAACGATAGTATTCTCGTATGAATGAGTGAAATCACCATCATTGAAAAGTATTTCTGCTTTGATTAAATTCGATCTAAAGGAAACAAATTCTCTTCTGATAAGATTGCAGTAGACAAAGGCGTTCTCTGCTTTTGACATCTCCTGAACAGTCTTATTGCATTCAGAAATAAGATTTTCCAACTCTTGAGAAATATCTTTGAAGTAATTCTCAGCTTTAGTTAAATCGATTGGTGGTAAATAAGAAATGTTGTAGACAAGTTTAATCTGTTGTTCCAGCGAATAAATCTTATCTAAGTAATTTGAATCGAAGAAATCGGAATTTAAATCCTTGATAAGTGATCTAAATTGCAATAACTTCAAGTAAAAATCGTTGATTGATAAATACAAACCTTCCGCTCTTGATTTTAGTGTTAATAAAAATGTTGTGATCTCTTCAACACTCTTTTTTGCGATTTGATAATTCTTATCAAAATTATCATAAATTCTATTCAAGGCAGAATATGTGTATTTCTTCTTACAATTAAGGCAGAAATCTAAAAGATTTCTCATTGAAAACATTGTATCAACACTCTTTTTAGTTTCCATGAGTTTATCGTTGAAACTTTTATCAATCAAATAGTATTTTGAGTAGATTGGAATTAAGTTCAAGAACTTGTAGAACTGATTTCTAATCTCTTTGAATGATTGATCTAAGTGGGCACTTTTTGATAAAAACTCTGTTTTAGAAACGATTTCCGCATCGAAAACTCGAGTGATATTTGACAAGAAGAGATTGATATCATCGATATCTTCTTTGACATGTTTAATATCTAAATTAAGCAATTTGTTTTTCAAAACATCAAGAGTTTGATAGATACTTTCAAAATGGTTTTCCAACGCTTGAACATCAAGAGGATAATCATTTTTTTCAAATTCATGCATCTGTTTTCTTAAAAGTTCAATGTTATCTTTGATTGCAAAAGAAACTTCATAATTTAAGCTTGGAAGTTCTTTAATTATTTTTTCGTAACTTAAGATAAGACTTTTAAGTTTTTCTTCAAGTTTCATCGCTTGCTTGAATTGTAAGATATCCAAACACTTTTCAAAATCTTCGAAAATCTTATCAATTCCATCGCAAACTAAATCAATTGGTTTTTCTAAACCTTTCAAATTCTCTGCGTTTTTGCGGATGAATCCTTTGATGAAACGATATTTTTCCTTGTAAGGAATGATTTCATTTCTAATAACATTCTCCCTTTCAAAAAGAGTATTCAATCTTTTTCTAAGATTGTTGACACTCTTATTAAAAGATTGGAGAGTTAATAAATTACTTTCATAAATATCTTTAATCCCTGAGAAGGAATTGTCGTTGATAAGTTCCAAAAAGCTATCTAAAGCTAATTGGCAATCCTTATTCAAACCGTTTTTAATGCAATCGTATTGATCCTTATAATTTCTATAAATCAATACGTATTCTTCGTTAACTTTAGAAGCGTTATAAAGTCTATTCAACAAAGTTAAAACTTCATTATCAAAAATTGAGACAGTGTTGTTGTAATCTTCTGTCATATTATCCAATTTTTGACGATAGCGATAACTTTTGTTTAAAAATAAACCCATAAACTACTTCTTAGTAGATTGTCTTGAAACGTATTCAGCTTTGAAACGGAAAACTTTGGATTTGAGTGAGTTATCCAAAATCTTTGTCAACATTCTCATAGCGATAGAACCGACTTCAAACATATCAACGTTGAGTGATGAAATCATAGGTCTATGCATGTAAGAATATTTGGTACCGATAATTGATAAAACTTCAATATCATCTGGAACTGATAAACCAGATTCGATAGCAGCATTAACAATTGCCAATGCAAAACTATCTCTAGGAACAATGAAGTAACCTTTCTTGTTTGTCTTGAAGTATTCAAGCATTCTTTCATAGAGTAAAGAATAGTTATCTTCAACGTTCATAAAGGTGATATGTTTATCTTGTGCAGTGGAAAAATCATTAACATTTTCTGCTAAATTGTTAAGGATGTTTCCTTGATTATCGTGTGTTAAATAAACGATATTATCGCCACCACATTTGTAGTAGTTAGAAACGACTTGCAAAAGAGGTGTCTTGTAGTCGATGACGATTGAACTGAGTAAATCACCATCCATCTCTCTACCGATGATGACGAGTGGAATCTTGTAATTTTGGATCAAACGAAGTGAATCATCGTTTAACTTATCATCGTAAATGACTGCACCATCAACGTGTGATGTGATAAGTTTTTCTGTCATTTGATTGTTATCTTCTTCGATTGGTTTGGTGATAAAAAGGGTGGTTAAATAGCCGTAAATCTTTGCAATATCTGCCATACCTGAAAGCATATTGCTGATGTAGTTATAGTTAGCACTAGGGATAACAAGACCAATATTTGTGCTCTTATTCTTGGCTAAACCTTGTGCCAAAGCACTTGGACGATAGGATAATCTTTCAATGGTCTCATTGACAATTCTTCTTGTTTCTTCCCTAACGTTAGGGTGATTGTTAATAACACGGCTAACAGTAGCTAATGAAACGTTGCTTGCCTTTGCAACCTCGTAAATAGTGATACGATCTTTCTTTCCATTTAAACTCATACTGCTCCTCCTTTTTTTGAAAAACCTGTTATCCTTATTATATATAATTATGAAAATTTTTTCATAAAAATCAAAAGCACTTTACCAAGAAGTAAAGTGCCTAATATTCACGATTAAAAACTAACAAAAATTACTTAGAAATTAGTAGTTTTTGCATTCAACTTCGAAGAAGGATTGTGGGTGTGCACAAACTGGGCAAACCTTAGGTGCGGTCTTACCAACGTGGATGTGACCACAGTTACGGCATTTCCAGATAACAACTTCTTCCTTGATGAAAACTTTATCAGTCTTTAAGTTATCTAAAAGCTTTCTGTATCTTTCTTCATGGGTCTTCTCAATATCGCCGACCATCTTGAACAATGCTGCAATTCTTGTGAAACCTTCTTCTTTTGCTTCTTCAGCAAATTTTGCATACATATCTGTCCATTCATAGTTTTCGCCTTCAGCTGCATCAACTAAATTGACTTCAGTTGTTGGGACGGCGCCACCATGAAGTTCTTTGAACCATAATTTTGCGTGTTCTTTTTCGTTATCTGCTGTTTCTAAGAAGATTGCTGCGATTTGTTCGAAACCTTCCTTCTTTGCAACAGATGCGTAATAAGTGTATTTATTTCTTGCTTGGGATTCACCAGCAAATGCGGTTTGTAAATTTTTCTCGGTCTTACTACCTTTGAATTCAACTGCCATTATAAATTCTCCTTTGTAATTAAATTATAAAACATATAACTACGTTTGTTACTCGAAATGCTTTCAATGAAGTAAAATAATCCTAACCAAAAATAAAACTAACCTAAAATTTTAAATTTGCTATAATCACACCTAAAAAAATAAGGAGGACAACATGATTAAAGCAATTATTTCCGACATCGACAACACTTTGTACTCCCACAAAGAAAGGCGCTTTCCAAGTTCAACTTTAGAAGCAATTAGCATCCTTAGAAAGAAAGGAATTGAAATCTATTTAGCAAGTGGTAGAAATTTCTACCTCATCAGAAAGAGTGGAATTTTAAATTATATTCAACCCGATGGATTAATCACCATGAACGGTGCTCAAGTTCTTGTCAATCATGAAACAATATATCTTCATCCAATTCCAGAGGAGACTGTTGATGCTCTTATCAAATTCTCAAAGAGATTGAAATTCGGTTTAACACTTATCGAAGAAGTTGAAGGTCATATCAACATGATCGATGAGAGAGTCATCCAAGCTCATGAAAAGTATGGAACAAGATTCCCTCAACCAAGAACTTTTCCAGATCACTACGATAGAGTAATCTATCAAGCAATTGCCTTCTGCGATAGCTTTGATGAATCTTTATTCTTACCTCATTTAAAGGACTGCAAAACCGCAAGGTGGGATGAATATGCAGTTGATATCATGCCAATTGATTCCGACAAAGCAAAGGGTGTTAATTCACTTTTAAAGCATAAAGGTTGGACTAAAGATGATATCATCGCCTTTGGTGATGGTGAAAATGATGTTGAGATGATTCAAACAGCTGGTATTGGTATTGCAATGGGTAATGCAAAAGATTGCTTGAAAGCTCAAGCCGATTTTGTTACCACCGATATTGACAATTCTGGATTTGTCAGAGCACTCTATCACTACAAGCTTTTGGATGAAATCGAATTTAAGTATTGCTTAAAACTTGATAAACTTCAAAAGGATTCACAAGATTTCTAATGAAAATGCCTAAGATTAAGTTTTTCCTTAATCCTAGGCAAATTTTATTAATTAGTGAACTTTCTTCTCCCATGTTGATGGGTGGAAACCTGTGATAACTGTTCCATCATCAAGTATTAAAATAGGGCGTTTTATGAATAAACCATTTTCTACAAGTTTATGTAAGATTTCATCTTCAGACATGGTCTTGAACTGCTGCAATAAGCCTAAAGCTCTGAAGTCACGACCTGAGGAATTGAAAAACTTGTTGATTGGTAAACCAGATTGAAGATAGATTTGTTTGAGTTCTTCGTAGCTTGGTGTATTTAAAACGATATCTCTTGATTCAAATTCAAATCCATGTGCAACAAGAAATTGTCTTGCTTTCTTGCATGTGGAACATCTAGGGTATTCAATAAATAACATAGTTAACCTCCTATAACTTTATGTTAGCAAATAGAAAGTTATTTTTAGTAGTCAACACTCACTTTAAATCGATGATTTCGTAGGTGATAAAGTCTGCTTTATCTTTGACTTTATTCAATTTTTCATCGGTATCGATTGTCCAGCAATTAACTAGATGTTTCTTACGATAATTTTTAACCCACTTAGTTTCTAACAGTGTATACTCAACATCAATTGATGGGAAGAGATGTCTAAAATGTCTGACATAAAGATGGCTTTCAGCGAGTAAAAGTTCCAAGAATAATCCGTATTTTCTAAAAGGTAAAAGAGCTCTTGGGTCAAAGGAAATAAGCATGATTTTCTTTGCTTTTTCTTCATCGAGTTTTCCATCAACTTTTAAGTATTTATCAAGGATTTCACGGGTTTTTTGGGCAAGTTCCTTATAATTTTTATTGTAAACTTTAAGTTCAACAACCATAGGAACTTCAAAGTTTACAAAGTTTAAAAGTTCTTCAAAGCTTGGAATAGTGGAACCATCAATTACTAAAGGAAAATTCTCTTGAATTTCCTTCAAAGTTAAATTCTCAACAATACCTTCTTTACCAGTAACTCTTTTAAGTTCAGAATCATGGACAACTACAAGTTGATTGTCTTTTGTTAAATGGATGTCACATTCAAAAGCAAAATTATTCTCTTTAGCTTTTTTAAATGCAAACATACCATTTTCAGAAATTGTCTTTTTATCGTGTCGACCACGATGGCAGACACCTTCAAAATATCTTTTATCTAGAAAATTGGAATAATACTCTCTTTGATTCATAATTAATCATCCACATCAAGGCTTTCTAAGCCTTTTTTAATTTTACTCTTATCAGTTTTAATATTCTTAACAAAGAAGAAGATAATTGCACTGATTCCAGTTAAAGCGAGTGCGTACAAAGGTAAAAGTGAGAATGAGAATGCTGGTAAAAGGATTAAACTACCTAAGGCAACAGGTGTGATTGTTTGAGCAGCCATGCTGGATGCGTAGTAAAAACCTGTGAATTTACCAACTTTCTTGGATGAACAAAGTTCAACAACCATTGGATAGGAGTTAACATGAACTAAACTCATACCGAAACCTTTAAAAAACCAGATGAAGTAAAGATAAATTGGGAAATCGTTATAACCTGACTCTGGAACTGTAACCTTGATTGATAAGGCTAATATAAGCCAGATAGTTAAAGATACAACTGTTAAACCTAATCCGGAGAAAATAGTCCATTTTCTACCGATTTTTCCTGCTAAAATGCCACCCACTAAGAAACCTAAAACTGAACCGACACCACCGACGATAGTATTGATCATGTTGGATGAAGATGCACAATGTAAGTAGTAAATTGTGTAGTTACCCATGAAGGTTGAAATACCATTATCAGCCATAAACCAGCAGAATTCTGCTGCTAAGATAAGGAAAAGCATGATCTTATTTGCTTTGCTCATAGGTTTTTTATCATCGTTTTCAACGCTACTTGCAACCTGAGCAAGCTTTTCACCTTTTTCCAAATCCAATCTAACTTCCTCTTCAATCTTATTCTCTTTGATAAAGAAAGCTAAGACTAAAGCAGAGATAATCATAAGGACTGAAGCGACTAAGAAAGGTGCTTCAATAATCCAAATATTTCCGGAATGATTGAACCAATTTTCAGAATCTTTACCTAAGTAACTAGTTAAAACAAAAATAACACCGACAATAGTTGCAAAGGCACCACCGATATAACCCATGATGTTGATAATACCATTTGCTTTACTTCTTAAAGGCTTTGATGTGATATCAGGCATCAAGGCGACAGCAGGATTTCTGTACATCATTGCAAAGAAGACAACAAGTGCCATCATGATAATTGTTCCAGCCAAATTATGATAGTGGAAAAATACTGGAACAAATGGGAATAAAACCGCACAGAAGAAGGTTCCAACTAAGATATAAGGCATTCTCTTACCCAATTTTGTGTGGGTTTTATCAGATAAATGGCCAAATATTGGAAGCATGATCAAAGCGGCTAAATTATCCAAAGCCATCATGATACCAACCAAGTATTGAACTTCTTCAGAATCGCTAACACCTAAAGCTTCTCTGAAAAGATCTGTTAAGAATGTTGGACACCATGAATCGTAAACTTGCCACAAAAGCAAAATACCAAAGAAGGCAAAACCGATAATAAAAGTTCTTTTATAATTCAGTTTTAGACCATCATTGGAAGATATTTGTTTCTTTTCTTTCATAAATCTTCTCCTATTAAAATTAATAGAATATGGTAGATATTTCTATTAATTATCTGCCAATTTTAAAACGTCAATTAAAGATGGCAAATCTTTAATAAGGTATTTAATATTATTATTTTCGATTGTTCCAAATCCGTAGGAAGCATAGATAAAGTCAACGCCAGCATGGAGAGATTCAATTCTGTCCTTATCGGTGTCTCCGATGTAGAAAACCCTTTTAATTTTCTTTTGAGACATCAAAAGTTTGATGTTATCCCTTTTATCTAAATTAGTATCTCCAGCACAAAGCTTACCAGAGATGAATCTAGCAATATTTGGATAACAGTTTAAAAAGTTTTCAATGTATCCTTTTTCAGCATTTGAAACGATGTAAAGCTTATATTTCTTTGAGAGTTTTTCTAAGGTTTCCTCTTCATTTGGATACAAGCTTCCTGGACGTAAAGAAAGATATTCAATCTCATCCTGAACCATTTTTTTAAAGATCTCTAAGCCTTTTTGGATATTTTCTTCAATTTCATTACCATTGTCATCAAAGCAGATATCTTTAAAAGCAAGTTTAACTGTTTCAAGTGGAGTTAAACCCATGTAGGAATTGACCATATCAAAATCAAAGCGATAGTCTAATCCTAACTTTTCCATAGTTAAGTTGTAAGACTCAACTAAAGATTTTCTTGCGTCCCATAGAGTTCCATCTAAATCAAAAAATAATGCTTTCTTCATACCGTTTAAATTTTATAAAACTTTTTTCAATCTTTCAAAAAGTAATTATAAAAGTTAGCGTTTACATAATGTAAGGCTAATCGTTTGACAAATTTAAGAAAAATGGTAGTTGTTACTAATAATTGAAAAATCAAATAAAAATGCAATACCCCAATTAAGAGCTATTGCATTGATATCAGTAAGATTTAACTATTTATTTATCAGAATCTTCTTTCTTTTCTTCGACTACTTCAGGTTCAACAGGTTTTGAAGTTTCTTCTTTAACTTCTTCTGTGACTTCAGAAGGCTTATCTTCTTTTTGTTCCTCTACTTTTTCTTCTTTATTACTAGTATCTGTTGAAGTTGATTCAACTTTAACAGCCGAGATTTTAATTGCATTATCCAAATTAACAATATTTGTAAGTTCAAGAATTGTCATGACTGCTAAGAAGATGATAAGGAAAATTACAAAGATTAATTCAGCGATTATAACGCCATTTCTAAGAAACATGATGTGGACAATAAATCCTATAAATAAAGCAACTTCAAGACAAATTTTTACAACAGACTTTGCAACACCTTCAAATCTATCAATTAAAAGTAATATTGAAAGGACAACTGCTGCAACACCTAAAATCATTGTTATAATTTCTGAGGCAAAATTATATGATAAATTTAAACCAGTGCCTAAGACATAACTTGCATAAATGATAGAAGACATACTATCACCAATTAAAGGTAATGCTAAGAGTAATAGGTAATAAGTTTCAACGTGATTAATTAAATGCTGAAGAAATCTACAATCTTTAATTTTCTCAGCAACTTCTTTATTCATAGAAATTAAGTAGAGAATACCAACACCAACAATACATAAGAATTGAATTAACCTGATAACTCCTCCAATAGCAGTTTGTCCAATTTCAAAAAGATGAATTCCAATAACTAATGAGAAGATACTAACTAAAAACATTACACAGGAAGTGATAATGTTTGTTAGCTTTCTTAATGAAAAAGCCATAATAAATATTTCCTTTCTTTTTTGTATTTTACTACAAAACAAAAATTAACGTTTTTTATGTAATAAAAAAAGAGTGACATTTCACTGCCACTCTTGTTAATTCCTAATAAATAGCGGAGGCTAGACTCGAACTAGCGGCCTCCAGGTTATGAGCCTGACGAGCTTCCATCTGCTCTACTCCGCGATGTTAATGCCTACTAATGATAGCAAATTACAAAACGGATGTAAACCCCTGTAGAAAAGTTTTATGTCACGATGAACTAAATTTAATTCAAAAATTCCCTAATTTTAGAAACAACTTTGAGAACAAGTGTGAATGTTGAGAGTTAAGATTCTTCGCAATTTCTCTGCAAATTTAAAGATAGAAGTGTTACGTTATAAGCTTAAACGTAAAATATTTAGTAGATTTTTTCGTCATAAATTACTAAAATAAAACCAGAAAATATGATTCGTACCGCCTCCGTCGAATCGATAAATCTTAGGCACCTTACACCATCTAAGTAAGGTGTTTTTTTATTATCTAAAATAATTTAGTTTTTATAACTATTCAAACTTAATATAATTTAGCAGGGTTTAATAATATGATTAAAGCTTTTATTGTTTATAACGAGTACTCAAATTCTAAAAGTACCAAAACTAAAATTGAACGATTAATTGAAGAAGGTAATAAACTTGATATCCATTTTGATGTCTACACTAATTTGGATTTAGACTTCTATTTTAAAGATGGAAAAGAATATATTCCAACCATCGATAATAAGGATTACAAATTCTGTATCTTCTTGGATAAGGACAAATATTTATCTAAAGCAATCGATAGAAAGATTTTGATGATCAATAACTTCCAATCTATTTTTGATTGCGATGATAAGATGGAAACATATCAAAAATTGGTTTCTCTTGATATCAAAACTCCTTTAATAGTTCCTGCACCATTAAATTACTCAAATAAAAATGATGAAGATCTCAAAAAGAAGTTTTTAAATAAGGTTACTTCAAAATTAAACTTCCCAATCGTTGTTAAAGAATCATTTGGCAGTTTAGGCATGCAAGTCCATCTTGCAAATAACTACGAAGAACTCTCTTCTTATTACGATAAACTCATCACAAAGCCTCATTTTTACTCTGAATACATCTCCTATGAAAAAGGCACCGATTACCGTGTAATTACCGTTGGAAAACGTGTTATTTGCTGCATGCAAAGACATAATGATAATGACTTTAGAAGTAACATCGCTTTAGGTGGAAAGGGTAAAAAATATAAATTACCTAAGGAAGTCGAAGATATGGTTGTCAAGATTGTTTCTGCTCTCAATTTGGAGTACTCCGGAGTTGACTTAATCAAAGATTCAGATGACCAATATAAGCTTCTAGAAGTTAATTCCAACGCCTTCTTTGAAGGGGTTGAAGCGGTAACAAAAATTAACGTAACTAGAGAACTTTTACTCCATATTTTATCACTATTAAATAGATAAAAATTTCTTCAAATTTCACGCATAATTTCACAAGCGAAAATAATTGAGAAAAATAGTGCAAAAAATCACTCGTTTTTTCTCAATTTTTTTAATAAATTTTTCGCTAATTTTTGAAACTTTTTAACTGTTCAAAAGTAACGATGAAAAGGTAGGCTTTAAATATGAAACAACTTTTCAAAAATATAATAAATTTTTTGTTACAAAATAATTTTTAAAAAATTTCATTGATTTTTAACTATTTTTTCTTTAAACTTTTGGCGATTTTATGGAGGTACAAAAATTGGAAAAAGATTTAGATCCTGTTCCTTTAATTGAGTTAAAGAACGTGTGTAAAGTTTTCGATGAGACAACCGTTTTACATGATATCGATTTAAAGATATATCCTAACGAGTTTGTCACATTACTCGGCCCATCAGGTTGCGGCAAAACTACAACATTGAGAATCATCGGAGGTTTTGAAAAACCAACCAGTGGTACTGTCTTATTCAACGGTGTTGATGTTACAAACTTACCACCTTACAAGAGACAAACAAACACAGTTTTCCAAAACTACGCATTATTCCCACATTTAGATGTTTACGATAACATCGCATTCGGCTTAAAAAACCAAAAAGGTTTAAAACCTAAGCCAACTGGCAAATTCTCATTTGCTAAATGGTTCAACCACTTCCAAATTAAATTTACTAATCTATTTCGTCCAAAGAAATTAAAGAAAGAAGTTCCCACTTATTTATCTACAGACGGTTTCTGGTATCGTTTCTTTTATCTTTTTAAGAAAAAGGGCAATATCTTCACCAAAGAAGAAATCGATGAAAAGGTAATGAGTGCAATTCAACTTGTTAACCTCGCCGGCTTGGAAGATAGAAATATCAATCAACTTTCAGGCGGTCAAAAACAACGTGTTGCTATCGCAAGAGCTATTGTCAACAAGCCTCAAGTTCTTCTCTTAGACGAGTCACTTTCCGCCTTGGATCTTAAGCTTAGAAAAGAGATGCAATACGAATTAAAAGAATTACAAAGAAATATCGGAATCACCTTCGTCTTTGTCACCCACGACCAAGAAGAAGCCCTCACCATGTCAGACAAGATCGTCGTCATGAAAAATGGTGAAATCGAACAAGTTGGCTCTGCTGAAGATATCTACAACGACCCAATCAACAGATACGTTTCCAACTTCATTGGTGATTCTAACTTACTCAATGGTTACACAATCGATGCAAATCACGTCAAACTCTACAACAAAGTTTTTGGCTGCGATACCACCGATATTGAACCTGATACAAATGTCGACTTACTCATCAGACCTGAAGACATCGACATCGTTCCAGCTGAAAAAGGTAAATTGACCGGTATTGTCGATTCAATCTTCTTCAAAGGTGTCTTCTACGAAGTTGAAGTCAAACTCGATGAAGAAGATGCAAGTATTGTTTTAATTCATACAACAGATTATGTTGAAGTTGGTTCCCACATCGGTATCGACTTCATGGATGAAGACATCCATGTCATGGAGAAACAATAAAATGGCATTCCACACATCAGCTATCAACAGAAGAAAGATCAAATTTAAGCTTAAACTCAACATCTTCTCATTTTTAACAATCCCATTCTTAATCTTGCTTTTATTCATGATTGTCCTTCCTTTCTTCTTTGTTATTTTCTACTCATTGACAAGCATCGAGGACAGCTTCTTATATTTAACATTCGATAATTTCGTTGCATTCTGTTCCGACCCATCATTCTGGAATAAATTAGGTTTATCAATCTATTTTGCAACTGTTTCTACAATTATCTGTTTAATCATCGGTTATCCAATCAGTTATTTCATCTCCAGAACCTCTCCAAAGATTAGAAATATCTCCGTTATCTTGATCACATTACCTATGTGGGTTAACATGCTTTTAAGAATCTACGGTTTGAAATCTTTACTTCAAATGTTCACTGAATGGACTAACATCCCAATTGTTGGTACCGATATCGGTGTCATCATCGGTGAAGTCTTCACATCTTTACCATTTATGATCATCCCAATCTACACCCAACTTTTAAAACTTGATTCAACCTTACTTGAAGCAAGTAAAGACTTAGGTAGCAGCTCCTTCAAGACTTTTATGAAGGTTACTTTACCTATTTCCACACCTGGTATTATTTCTGGTATCACCATGGTTTTCTTACCTGCAATTACATCCATTGTCATTCCTAAATACATGGGTAATGGTAAACCAAGATACCAACTTATTGGTAATTTAATCGAATCCTACTACATCAGAGCAAATAACACCAACAAGATGTGCGCCATGGCTTTAATCATGACAGTCATCATCTTACTTGTTATCTGCTTAGTTAAACTCTTGGATTTCTCCGAAGTTAAACAGAAAGGTCGTTTCAAGGCTATGTTCAACTTAGGTAAGAAAGCAAAACTTGAGAAAGGAGTTAACTAATGGCAAAAGTTGTTAATAATAGATTGAATAAGAAGAATAATTCCGACTCAAGAAGATGGAAATCCCCACTCTTTTATAAGATTTATCTTCCTATTATCATCATCTTAACCTACTTACCACTTCTCATGATGATTGTTTTCTCATTCAACTCTTCAAACTCTCTCATCAACTTCAAAGGTTTCTCATTAAGATGGTTTGAAAGACTTTTTAGAACCACTGCTATCATGGATGCCTTATGGACAACAATCGAAGTTGCTTTAATTGCAACTGCATGTTCCGTTGTCATCGGTACCTTAGCTGCAATCGGCTTAGGTCTTCTATCCAAGAAGAGCAAATGGTTCAGAGATTCATTGATGTTTTTAAATAACATCCCAATCGTCAACCCAGAAATTGTTACTGCAATCAGCTTATTGATTCTCTTCATAGGTATCAACATGCCTCTTGGCACCGGTACAATGATTTTGGCTCACATCTCATTCTGTACCCCATATGTTGTTCTTTCCGTCTATCCTAAGATGCTTAAAGTTGACAAGTTTTTAATCGAAGCAAGTATGGACTTAGGTTGCTCCAGAGCAAAATCCATCCGTAAAGTCATGATCCCAGAACTTTTACCTAGTATTGTTTCCGGTGCTCTCATGTCATTTACAATGTCATTCGATGACTTTGTCATCTCCTACTTCGTTGGTGGTTCAAACATGAACATTTCCAACTACTTATACTCACTTAAAAAGACAAATCCTTCCGTCAACGCATTATCAACAATCATCATTGTCATCATCGCATTTGTCTTAATTGTCGGTCAACTTTTACAAAACAGACGTTCTAAAACAAATAAACTTGTTAGAGATGTTAACGGAGCTCATTCCTTTATCAACTCTAACTCAGAAAAACGCTTGATTCCTCAAGGTTCTAAAGAAGCTATTGAAGTTTCAAGAAGCAACGATGCATTAATCGACTTTGCCGCAGAAATTTCGACTTCGGAACCTATAGAAGAGGAGAATACGGAGGTCGTAAACGAAGATGAGATCCAAAAAGATAATTAAAACTTTAGCCGCAAGTTTACTTCTTGCTCCTACAGTTAGTTCGCTTAGCTCCTGCTTTTTCACCTACGACTTAGTCGTCTTCAACTGGGGTGAATACATCGATATCGATGCTCTCTACGCTTTTGAAGATACCTACAATGTCAGAGTTAAATACTTAACTTTCGACTCAAACGAAACAATGATTAAAAAGCTTGAAGGTGGCACCAGATACGATGTAATCTTCCCATCCGACTACGCAGTCGAAGAGATGGCAGCTAAAGATTTGATTGAACCACTTTCTTCCTACGATTTCACCTACTACAAAGAAGAAAACTTAGTTCCAATTCTTAAAAACGCTTTGGATAAGCTTAAAAACGAAGGTACATGTACCACAGTTAATGGTGAATACGTTTCCTGTACAAGAGAAGACTTTGCTGCAGATCAAGCCTTAACCGATCATAAATTCACCGCCTTCAAGGAAGGCTTTGATATGCTTAAATACGCCGTTCCTTACACTTTCGGTCAAATCGGTATTCTTTATAACAAAGATAAGATTTCCAAAGAGGAGATCGAAAGAGATGGCTACGACGCCTTAAAGAGACTTAAAAACGATGATGGCTCCGATAGACAAGTCGTTCTCTACGATTCAAGTAAGGACATCGTTTCCATGGCAATGCTTGCCACTGGTCACGATTTCCAATATGAGAGCCAAAAAGCTATGGATGATGCAGAATCCTGGCTTATCGACCTTTTTACAAAGAAAGGTGATAATATCGCTATCAAAGCTGATGAAATCTTAGATGATGTTCCAAATGGCTACTACGACATTGCTTTCACCTTCTCCGGTGACGCAATCTACTGTATTAACGCCACTTTGGATGACGATGGCAATTCCAACTGGGATTTCTACGTTCCTGAAGCAAAAGGTGAAAATAATAACGTTAGAACTAACATTTACACAGACACCATGGTTGTCATGAAAAATAGCCCTGCTAAGGACTTAGCCTTCAAGTTTGTTGACTTCATGTCCAGCCATGATGCAACTTATCTCAACACCGTTTATATTGGCTACACCGCCACAAGAAACGATGTCTACGAAGAAATTTCTAACACACCTGAAGAAACTCCTTGCACTCATCATGATATCGATGAACTTGCAGAGCATGAAAATCACATTCCAGGTATGTACAATAATGTCCCAGCCTATCGACTCTTTGCTGAACCAGAAGGTCAAGTAGATAAATTATATCGATATGACCCAGAGTACAAGCAAAAAGTTGAAGACTTGTATCTCGACATTATTAGTTCCATCGCTTAATAACTATTTATACTAACCATCTTACACTTAGTGATTGTAAGATGGTTTTTTACTTTTTTAAAATTGTGTCTATGATTTTAAATTTAGAAATTTACGACATATATTTTTGGTTGTTAAAAGTATTAATTTTTGTTCATTTTGACTACCAAATTTAACGCAAAATATAGACTATATTGATAAAATAACTGACTTTAGGCTAGAGGTATAAAAATATTAGTGACAGGAATCAAAATATTGCTAGTGTTTTGTTCGACCATATTATGCCTTTTCAAAATGTAGATATATCAAAAATCAAATTTAATGTTCCAAACAAAGATGATGATGATTTGCCAAAAATGGACGAGTTGATAAGATGCGGGATAGTAAACATTGGCGATGAACTTTATATTAAAGGACACCCTGAAACTTCAAAGGCAACATTAATTGACTCCAAGTTTGTTAATTTTAATGGTAAAAAAATGACTTTAAATCAGTGGGGTTGTGAAGTTACCGGTTGGAAAAGCATAAGGATTTATTCTTATTTAATTAAAAATGGTGATAATGAAACCTTGCAAGATAAACGTATGAAACTAATAAGTGAAGAAAACAATTAAAAGAATAAAGGAGTACTTCATGAGTTGGGATTCAGAGTGTAGAAAAGAAAAGTGTCGTTGCGAAAAAGGCTTCCTAATACAAGAAATAATATCAGATGATTGGAATCGCATTAAAACGGGTAAACCATTTATATAGTGTGAAGAGTGCAAAACCAAATACAAAATTATCGAAAGGCACTTTTTTGAGTATCCATGGAAAGGCGATGCCGTGTGTTATTATCTCATTCCGATAGATTTAGTTGATGATGCAGTTTATGAAAACAAATATACAAATATTGACTGGCACAAACTAGCTCAAGAGGACTTTTCCGAGTACTTGAAATGTGTGTACTCCTTAAACGTTTTAAATGAGGCTTTTTTAGATTTAAAAAAGATATCAAATTGTACTTCAGAAAAAGGTTTTGCTCACGAAATAATAAAGTTAAGAAAAAGATATTTGCATTCATGCAGGTTAAAGGAATTAATTCAAGAAGCAACATATGCGATAAATAGTTATGACGAAGGTTCTAATTTTGAATTAATTCGCACTGAGGATAAAAGAAATTCTAAAAAACGAATTGCATTTTGGAAAAAGTAAAAGCTGCCGGGCAAGGTATATTTTAGAAATCATATAAGTATTAGATCTGTCTAAATGGCAGGTCTATTTTATTTGAAAAGCTCTGGAAGATTGGTTTTTATTTTCTTCGTTTCTCTCTTTAAATCATCGTTTTTGCTTGCTCCAAATTCGGCCAAATTAAGCGAAAAATTATCAATTAGGCTATTGCCTTCACCCACGATTAATAACTTATCCTTGTTGGATTTGATATGAGAAGCGGTTTCTCTGGTAAACCCTATTTTTTCTAGTTCAATTATTAGAGGATCCTTAGTTCCGTATTCGATATATTCATACCAATCATTGTTAAGAGGACTATCGGGATCTAGTTCTTTGGTCTTTTCCGTGAATTCTCTAAAATAATTTGAAATCTTGAATCTCACGACATTTTCAAGTTCGTAGAGTGTATCAGCAATAATGAGGTTCATTTGCATTTTATCACGAGGATTATAGTTTTCGGGGCAATGCTCTCGCCTATTCCAAAATGTGCCGTTTCTAGCAATGTTCCATATCGAGCTCTTGATAATTTGATTTAACCCATTTCCTTCCATCCATCCCGAAACAAGATAAGAGAAGTGGCGAATGGAATTTCCTCTTCCGAGATCATCTGCTTCATAAATGTCCCAATTAAAGATTGTCTTTAGTATTTTAAGAAATCCGTAAACACTGTCAGGGTCAGTAGAAAGTGGATAAGATATGGCATCTATTGCAATTGCATCCTCAAGCAAAATTGATTGATCTTCTGTGATATCCAGTGTTTTGCTTGTTGGTGTATTCTTGGCTATATTCTTGATTCTTTCCTTCGTTTCGTCGTCGGCGAATTCCATGAAGCGGTCCTTGACGGGCGTAGATTTTGTCGATTTTGCATCATCTAGCAAAACAAGCGAAAGTTTTCTTACGGCCTCAAGTTTCTCTCCTTTAAATTGCATATTGCTGAAAGAGAAGTCTTTGTTGATTATGGCTTGATTAATGCCATTGATTTCATCTTGGCTAAGTTTGTCGACTGATAATGTTTGTTCTGGAATTTGTTCGCTAAGAAGATTGAGGTATGTGTCCTGTAAATTTTTAGGTGCTTTTTCGGCAATAATCAAAAATGCATTACCAAATAAGTTGAAATCGACTCTTCCGACACGTCCTATTAGATTTTGGAATGAAACCTTATCGAACTTTCCTTGACCATTTCTGTTGCTTGTGATGAATAGGTTGTCAGCCGGTAAGTTTACTCCATCAATTAAAGTGGAAGTGCAAAACAAAAATCTAAGTTTTCCTTTGATGAATTGATTTTCTATCCTTTGTCTAAGGTTCGAAGGAATGTATCCGACGTGATATGCGACACCTTTCTTAATTAAATCGACCAAAAAATACTCTTCATGAATTTGAGCGGCTATGTCCTTAGAAAGCTTTTCTAAGTCTGGGTCATTTAGGTAGCCACATCTATCACCATAACTTTTTGCGTAGTTAATGGCATCGTAGACTGATCTGCAGTAGATAAGGTTTTTCACCATTTCCTTGCCATCATCGATTCTTTGATTGCCTATTTTCTCGATGATGTCGATGAAGGTGTCTTTTTTTACGGCGTTGCCGATTTGAATGGCTTCTTTCGAATAATCGTTATAAACGTAATGTTTGCCCGTTTCCAAATTTATGATGTATTTAATTTGGCTTACAGGTGAATAGTTAGACTGGAATTCCTTTCCTTTGCTGTTCGCAAGTTTCAAATACTCCTTTGGATTTGGTATGTTCGGCGAAGCAAAAATGAAATGCGTTTTTTTATCTCTTGGAAGGAGCATTGAAGCAATTTTGTAATAAAATGCTGTCCTTCCTTCGTTTTTTGAAATCTTATGAGCCTCGTCAATGAAAATATAGTCCAAATTCAAATAAGGCTTCATCACCAAAAGATGGAATAGTCGCTCCGGCGTCATGATGATTACAAAGTTATGGTTTCCTTCGAGAACCATATCATTGGGCGTTTTTACTACTCGATAATCCATGGTTTTGACAAACGGATCTATTTCTTCAAGTATCTTCTGATCGAGTTCGTTTATAAGCGCCTTGGTCGGGACAATTAGAGCAAAATTGCCGCGGAAGCCGTTTTTGATTTTGTTGACTATGAATAGTCGCACCAAGAACGATTTTCCCATTGAGGTAGGGGCAGAATAACTAATCGCGGGTTCTTCTATTCCTTCATATATTTCCTTTTGCGATTCATAGAAATGTTTGTCTTCGAAGGATGGAATTCTTAACGATAAATATTTAGCTTCTTGAATAAACCTGTCAATTACATCGCAGTTCGGAACGTCAGCAGGGGATTTTTTGAGAACGTAGTAGTTGGTGCAATTCAAAAGAACCAAATCCTTTATGCTTTTTATGGTTTGGTCATCAGGAAAAAGAAGGGACAATAATGCAACGATTTGTTGAGCCCATACTTTATGCTCACCACTTTCTAAAAGACCCGATGAAAGCGAAAGAATGTTTGCATATCGTAATAGGTCGTTCTTTTCTTTTTCGGTGATTTCAGTGTCACTTAAGATTGTCGTTCGTTTAAGAAGCAATCTCGAATATCTTTTTATTAGTTTGTTATAGAGCTTTTGAAGATAGGTATTCTGCTCAATGTCTCCACACAATTCTTGAATTAAGGTTCTATTCTTTTCCATATTAGATAGATCCTTTCAAGTCAGTGATGACTCCGTTGCTATCATTGATTGCTTTTTCTAGTGGCATAAAGAAAATAAAAACATCCTTATTTGCTAAATTGTTTTGATGGAGCAGATTTTCTAGATGCGGCAAGCAATCTATGATTTCTTTGTCTACATAGGAATCTAGTAATTTGTTTGCTTCTGATAGAGGTGCTGACGACACTTTATCTAAAGAGGCTGTTGAGTAACATACAAAAATCCCTAAGGAGTCTACAGCTACATCGTCTTCATTGTCCTCGCTTGGTATTACTATTTTCTTTAAGTGCTCGATTTCCGAGTCGAAGAATAGTGTGTTTGCTGTTGTTTGATCCAGTAGGAAATGTTCAATAGCATTTTTTCCATGAGCCAGATCTGAAATAATGTTGTTTGATTGGACTATTGCATTTCTTATACCAGCAGACAAGTCATCCTCAACTTTTCCGGAACCATAAACCAAATGGTTATGACTATCACCATCTATACTGCCTTTAGGTATGAAATAAGTCCCTGAGTTCTTTGTAATCTTGCCAAATCGATCGATTTTATCAGTGGCATTAAAAATCTTAGGCGCTTTAAGAGCACATTCCATGAAGGAATAGAGCATCAATTGTGAAAAAGCCTCTTCAGTGCTTATTCCATTCAAAGCTTCTTTGGCCTCACTTGTGATTTGACCGACTTTCCTTTCGTCGATAAGCTTTTTCCACCTGGTCCTAGAGAGTAAGTAATGATCTATCTGATTTTTTAGGAAGTCCTTTAGCGAATCTAATCTAAATCTGTTGTCTGCCATGTATAGCCTAAAAAGCTTTACATTATTTAAGGCAGGGATGTTTATCGAGTAATCGCTCATTTTGATTTCTTTGAACGTACTTGAAAAATCATCCGTTACGGCGGTAAGAGAAAGTGGCGTTGGAATTTCGGTTATTGTGTCACTTTTTAGTTTAATAGACCCCATTTCTTCTTCACTGAACGACAATATGTCTGCATGAATTTTTGAGATGTATTTTTCATATTCGTTTGAGTTGATGAAACAGCAGTAATAAACAAATGATCCTAAAAGGTCATAAAAATCAAAAGTTGTCATTTCAAGGAATAACTCTTTTTTATATTCGTGCTTCCCAATCTCTACTCCATCCAAGCTAGTATCACTTTTGACTATTTTCTTAAGGGCAAGGATTATAGGAATTCGCTTATTTTTGGGAACGAAACGTGACAATGTTTTTCTATATTCGCAAATTAGTTGACCGTTGCCTATGTCTTTAATGTGACCTACATAATTTGAATTTATTTGTCGCTTTCCAGATTTTTCTTCCGAGATATTGTTATTTGGTAAATATGATGGGTCGCCTTCGACCAAAAATAGGGTTTTATAAAGTTTATTTTGTTCGCCTCTTTTTATTGTTAATGAAAGTAGCTTGAAAATAGTTCCAAGACAAAGCTTATACATTCTAATTACCCCTCATATTCAAAACTCACAATATCATTGATATTACATTTGAGATAAATGCAAATTTTTCCCAAGACCTCTAGATTGACAGGTTTTTCGCTCGTGATTTTCGCAATCGTCGATGATGAAAGACCTGTTCCCTCCATGAGGTCTTTTTTCTTTAGTTTTTTATCAATTAGAAGCTTCCATAGTCCATTGTAATTATATCTAATATTTTCTTGTTCCATGTCTTTATTATATCTAAAAACTAAACAATTATCTATCATTTGTAAAATAAAAATTTGAAAATGCAAAGTTTTTTCTTATGGGAACAAAAAGCGAACAATGAGGGAACTTCTAGGGAACGAAATAATTTTCTTTTTTTAATATTATTTCAGTGTCAGCAAGAGCTCTGCTGATAATTCCGCTTTTATACTAGTTAACCGTTCGGGTGAAGAAAGGAAAGTAGACGAGAAAACTTAATAGTGATGTTGCTCCAATATTAAGGACAACCATTGTCTACAAAATTTAAATCTGGCAATAGCCAAAATTCCTCTTTTGGTGATAGAGACGAAAGAACACCTATAACACTTGAGGAATGGGCTCTCGAAGAGAAGCGATTCCAAGAAAGACTACGTTATTACGAGAGAATGCAATATCGTTGCACAATCATTGGCTCTCGTGGCTTTGAAATCAAGTGCAAGAAAGATTGTTCCAAATGTCCATACTTTTGGTCTAAGAAACCTAACAAAGTATCAATTGAACACCTTGCTGAAGTTGGACTTGAAATCGCATCAAAAGATGAAAATCCAATTCAATATTCTGAACGTTTGGAAAAGGAAGAAAGAGTAAATGAAGCTATTAATTCCTTACCATCAGAAGATCTAAAAGTAGTCGCTCGTATGATTGCTAATTCTTGCTCCTTTAATGAGATAAGTAATGCTTTAGGAATATCAAAGCAAGCCGCTCAAAAGAAGTGGGAAAAGGCAAAGGAACTCTTGAGAGCAAAGCTACAAGAATATTGGAATTCAATCAATTCATAATTACACATTAGTTTTGGTTGACGACCAATCTTCAAAAACTCCTTAAGTAGTGAGAGGCAAAGATGTCTGAATTCAAACTGCAGTGGGCATCTTAACTTCTCACTAATTGATAGGAGGAAAATAAATGTTAAGTAATGAAGAAAAATTATTAAACGCAATCTTCAAAGATGCAAGCCAAGAGACCAAATCAATTAAGTTTTCTGTGAATTTGAATGATGTCATTGTTGATGTTTCTATCCGTAGAAATAACAAAAACGAAGTCAAGTCTTGCGGTTGCAAAGAATGTAAATATAGAGGTAAACGATAATGAGCAATTTTAAATGTAAACCTTCCTATGCAAATGAAGATGAAGACTGGGATGACTATAAGAAAGAAGAACTCATCCGTGATGCATATGAAGAAGAAAAAGATTTAAATAAAAATGAATCAAAAGATTAGTGAGCTTCTAATTGAAGCAAAAAAGAAAATTGATGAAGCCTTAAATCTTCTTAGTTCTAGTGAGGATAAAGAAGCGAAAAAGGTTATCACTTTAGAGGAAATCCGTGCAGAACTTACATCTTTTGTTAGAAAAGGCTTCACTCAAGATATTAGAGACATCATTGTTGGCTTTGGAGCTAATAAGTTATCAGAACTTGATCCAAAACACTATGAAGAAGTCTTAAATCGAATGAAGGATATCGCCAATGGAAGATAAAAAACAACATTGTCTTTTAGGCGGTTCATCTAGTGGAAGATGGATTAATTGTCAACCTAGTGCAAGGCTTACGGAAGATATGGAAGATGTAACTTCAGTTTACGCTGAAGAAGGAACTAATGCTCATGCTTTATGTGAATATAAACTTAATAGAGCACTAGAAAATAATGATCCTTATCCAGAACTAACTATGTTTGATAAAGAAATGGATGAATGTAGTGATTCTTATGTTTCATTTGTTTTAGAAAAAATAAGGGAAATGAAAGAAGAAACTAATGAGAAAGTTGAAGTGTTTATCGAACATAAAGTTAATTTTGATACTTGGGTTAAGGATGGATTTGGTACTGCTGACTGCATATTAGTTTCATCTAAAAGACTTCATATTATCGATTTTAAATATGGTAGAGGAGTAAGTGTTGATGCTACTAATAATTCTCAACTTAAACTTTATGCCTTAGGAGCAATAAGTGAACTATTAGTCTTTTATGATTTTGATAAGGTTAGCTTAAGTATTTATCAACCTGGACTTAATAATGTATCAACTTGGAAAACTTCAAAAGATGAACTTCTTAAATGGACAAGTGAAGTAGTTAAACCTGCTGCTGAACTAGCCTATGAGGGTAAAGGTATCTTTAGATGTGGTTCATGGTGTAAGTTTTGCCCTTGTAAAGCAATATGTAAAGAAAGAAGTAAGGTTGCTTTAGATATTCTTCAAAAAGAGTTTAGAAGTCCAAAGGAAAGAAAAGTTTATGATGACTTAAATAAAAACTTCGCTATTGAAATAAAAGATAAAGACATAACTATTGCTAATGCAGGCGTTTTATCTAATAAGCTCATTCAAATGGCAAGTGGAGCAATTTATCTTGAAGACAAGTCTTATACAGAAATTCATGATAAAAAACTTGATGCTTTAGAAGACTTAATTGAAGGATCAAGAGGCAAATCACTACTAGTCGCTTATTGGTTAAATCCGATTTAGAAAAAATAATGAAGCATTTAAAGGAAATAAAAAAGACTTATCAGATAACTTTTGAAGAATTAAAAGATACTAAATCGATAGAAAAATGGAACAAAGGTGAGATAAATGTTGGACTAATTCACCCAGCTAGTGCTGGGCACGGTCTAAATCTTCAAGATGGTGGAAATGAATTAGTGTGGTTTTCACTAACTTGGTCTTTAGAGTTATATGAGCAAACTATCGCTAGACTCTACAGGCAAGGTCAAACTTCTAAATCAGTAGTGGTTACTAGAATTATTACTAAAGATACTATCGATGAAGATGTAATAAAAGCACTTGATAAAAAAGAAAGAAGTCAAAGCAACTTAATTGAAGCTGTTAAGGCACGTATGAAAGGAGGCAATGACAAATGACTTTAATTGAATTACTCGATGAAATCAAAAGATTAAAAATGAAAATTAAGCATCAAAAAGAAGCGATAGAGTTTTATGATGCAAGATCTAGAGCTATACCAGGACCAATTTATGATGAAGAAAGAGTAGATAGAACTCCAAGTGGAAAAGCATATTTTGAAAATCCTATTCTTAAAAAATTAGATGTAGAAAAAAGTATGGAAGAAAATATTGATAAACTAAATGAATTAATTAATAAAGCCTGTTTGAAACTTGAAAATCTTGAAAATATAAATCACCGTTATGTAATTCTTTATCGAGATATCTTAGGTAAAACTTTTGATGAAGTATCAAGTCTTATGAATTTAGCTAAAAGTTCAGTTTATAGAATCCATAATGAAGCCTTACGTGTTATTAGATCTATTTCTTTATAAATTTGAACAAGGTGGAACACGATAATAATAAAAAGAACACGATAAGACGTTGATAATAATTCAAATTATGATTTTGTTAAAGTAGGTCTTAGTGCCGGCTAGGAAAAAGTATGAGGTAATTCATGGGATATAAAGAAGCAATAGAAGATGGAGTTAAGGTAGGCAGTGATGGTTACTTTAATTGGTATTATCCTAAATGTTCAATTTGCGGTTCACTTATGAAAAGTATGACTTATCATAGAAACACTAAATATTTTTGTAAAAGTTGTCGAGAGATAAAAAAACAGAAAAAAGATAAGTTTAAAGACTTGTATGAGATTGAACTTGAACAAGGATTTACAAAATTACCATTTGACGAATGGTTAAATGAATTTATTAAGCAAGAGTCATTAGCAAATAGCTAGTGGCTTTTTCTTTAGAAAGGAGGAAATAAAATGCCAAGAAAAAATCATAAAAGAGCATATAGCACTGATATTTATAAAACTTGGGTTAGGACTGGAAAGCTAGAAGAAGTTTTAAATTTAATTACTGAATGTGCTAAAAAACTCGTTACTCAAACTGAAATGTGTAAAACCTTAAAAATGAATCCTAGAACTTTCTCAACTTTAAAAAAGAACCATCCAGACGTACAGGAGACAATTGATAAAACTAAGTTTGAACTTAAAAAGATTTAGCAAGTGCCATGTATAAAAAAGCTGTGGGTTATGAAACTGTAGAAGAAGATCAATATATTGAAGATAAGAATGGAAATCAAATTAAAAAGATTCACAGAACCAAGAAACAAGTAGCACCAGATTATAAGGCTTTGACCTATCTTTTAACTAAACATTTTGGTAGAGAATACTACGAAAGATATCTTGAATTAGCACTTATGGAAAAGAAAATGGAAAAAATAAGGAAGAATGGCAAAACGCAGATGGTGAAGTGGATGATGAACAAAGTGATAACAATAATGAATTTTTATAAAGCGAGGAAAATAAAATGGATAAATTAAGAATTGAATATATCGATATAGATAAAATTACACGATATGAAAATAATGCTAGGAAACACCAAAAAGCTGATGTAGATGCTATCAAAAAATCTATTGAGACTTTTGGTATGAATGATCCAATTGGTGTATGGAATGATAAAAATATTATTGTCGAAGGGCATGGTCGTTACTCGTTCTTAAAGAATTAGGTTATAGAAAAGTTCCTTGTATTAGACTTGATAAACTTACTGATGAACAAAGAAAAGCATATTCTTTGGCACATAATAAAACTGCTGAATTATCTGAGTGGGACTTTGAAAAGTTAAAAGAAGAACTTGATGGTATCTCTTTAGATTTGGACGATTTAATGGAAAGTTACCGAAATACAAATGGAATGAAGATGGTGACTTAGTTGAAGTCAGGGAGGAAGAAAATAGATGAAGAAGTTTTTATTTTATTTAGTTGAGCGGACTTGGGGAATCATCCAAAACTTACTAGGATTGACTCTCTTTTTATTTTTAGCAGGAAGAAACCATAGAGTGCTTCATGGAGCGGTTGTTACTACTTGGAAGCTAGGTAGTTCACTTAGTTTAGGAATGTTTATCTTTACTGCTAGACCATATGATTTAAAACTTAACCAACATGAATATGGACACACAGTTCAAAGCTTAATTTTGTGACCACTTTGGTTATTTGTGATTGGCTTACCAAGTCTTATCTGGTGGGGATGTTTTAGTAAGTATAGAGAGAAGCATAACATCAGTTACTATTCATTTTATATTGAAAGCTGGGCTAATAAACTTGGCGAAAAATATAAATAATGGTCCATTAACCCTCCCCCAGGTAGCCCTTAAATTATCTTTGGGTTACCGTGCAAGGGCACTCACGAAAAATACGAGTCAAATATTTTGAATTTCTAGGATTTTAAAAATGTGGAACAAAATGGAACGCAATAATAATAAAAAGAACACGATAAGAGATTGATAATAATTCAAATTATGATTTTGTTAAAGTAGGTCTTATCACAGACTTAAAAGAATTGTTGTTAGTAGTTAATACACCAACTTTTTCTTTTCTAATCTGATTTTGAAAGGAGGTGATAAATACATGGAAATCAATTTAGAAAAATTTAAAAGCAAAGAACTTTTTGTAAGAAAAATGTTAGCTAGTTTTATTGAAAAATTATTTAACTTTTTAGGTTATAACTTAGAACATGATAGAGTTAAAAAAGTTTTATATGCTGAAGATTCATTTAAAAGTAATGATGAAGAGAAAATTAAAAGAGCATATGATGCCTATATCTTTATTGCGTTAAATTCTAAAAATCCTTTAACAAATCAAATCTTAAATACATTTTTCTATATCTATTTTGGCAAAGAAATCGATACTAATGTATCGTTAAGAATTGCTACAAAATTTTTCAACTATGTTGACAAACCAGTTATTGAGTCAGCAGTTGATTTTCACATTGATGTTTTTAATGAAATCGACTGTGCGAGTGATGAGGATAAATTAGTAATTTCCTTAATCTTTTTTAACTATATGTTATTAAAAAACGAAATTCCATCAACTCGTTTTATCTCAAGTGATTTAAGAGAATATTTGGAAAGAAAAAAGGAATACATAAACGATAATAAAGTTTCTTTATATGAGTTCTTTTTTGAATTAATTGTTAACGAAAAGGTACAGGATTTAAGTTACTATCAAAACTTGAGAGAGCTTTCAGTAAAAGAGGTTTATCAAGGCTTGAAAGAAGATGAAGAGTACATTAAGACTAATTTTGAGATTAAGCATCTTTCAATTTTTGGATCTTTTGCTAAAGAAATTAATCGAATTGACTCAGATATCGATTTGTTAGTGGAGATATCATTAGATCTCACGAGCGATGAAAAAAGAAAGAAGATAGGCGAATTTAAGAAACATTATTTTAATAAGTTTAATCGTTTTATTGATGTTAGTGAAATAAGCGAATATTTGAATGATGAATTTATTAAGAAAATACCTTATGTCAAAAAAATATTTTAAAAGGAGGAATTAAAAATGAACAAAGGTTTAAAAAGTTATACAAAGCAAATTAGTTTAACAGTTGGTAATGCTGCTCAAACTAGTATAAATGTAAATAAGAATGATGCTAATTTACATATTTCATTACCATTAATCACAACCGTAGGATTATGTCCTATTGAGACAAGTTTAACCTTTAATTTGCAAGATAAAGATGAAATTGATTTATTTGGCAAAGGATTTAAGTTAAATTTCTTTAATAAAATTACTTTAAGCGGAACTACAATTAATGTAAAGAATAGTGATGGTTCAATTGATACTTATAAAAGTGTTGATGATTATAAAAATAATGAAACTAACCTCGAAGTAAGAAAGATCAAGGATGACAATTATGGTGCTTATCATTATGAAATGAAAGATAAGTATGGTAATTTGACTGAATTCAATAAAAACCAAAATTACCCTAAAACAATCACTTATAAAAATAGGGATAAAGTAACTATTGATTTTGTTGCATCTACAAAATATATCAAAAATGGAAAAGGTGATGAAATTAGATTTACCAAAAATGGTAATGATAATATCACTTTAGTCGAATATGTACATAATAACTCAGTAGTTAATTCAGTTAGCATTGAATATGATAACAAAGGTTATATGTCTAAGCTTACCTATAAGAATAGCAGTACTGTTGTCGCAACTACATCATTAATTTTTAACGATAATGAAATTACTGTTATTGATGATTTAAGTGGTTATAGAATTAAATATTCATTATCTAATAACCGAGTAATTTCTTTTGAAGATGGATATGATTCAAATTTCTCAAACGGACATAAATCACTCATTGAATATTTAGAAAGTTATTCTATTTTAACTAACTACAAAAGTGAAAAATCTTATTCATTTTTTGACAGTGAGAGTTTACCAATTTATGAAATGGATGAAGATGGCAATGTTGTTGAAACTGAATTCGATAATGAAACCAAGAAACTAAAATCAAATAGTGGTTCAATTTCGTTTAAAACTTTGGAAAACTTATTTAATTCAACAGACATTTCTGTTTTTACAAATGATGGTTTACAAATCTCAAAAGTAAGTCAAACTGATGATAAATTTAAAGGAATATTAGGCGATAGTGTTTATAAAGTATCAGGTACAGGAACACTTACTAAAACCATTCCTTTTAATGGATTATCTAGCGATAATACTTTAGCAGTTTTATTTGGAAAGCAATTAACTGAAACAACTGATGATTCTTATGTTGAAGTAACATTATCTGCAGGTGGAATGGATACTGATAAATTCAATAAGAAGAATATTGATAATCAGTTTGAATTAATGACTTTAGGAACTTCATCTGAATATAGCTTCGACCATATTACTTTAACAATTAAACTTGTTGGTAATGCAGAGATTGAACTTGGAGGCATTAAAGTAGCTAATAAAGAATTTGCTTCGTTCTACAATTACGATGGACAAGGCAATGCAAGTGAAATGGGTGGTGGTAGCAAAACTACTAATATGACCTATGGAAGTAATAATTTGCCAAGTAAGTCAATTGGCGTCGATTCAACATATTTTGACTATGAATATGATGATTATGGAAATTTAATAAAAGCAAAAACAGCTTATGGTGCAAAGATTGAAAATACTTATGATACAACTCATAAAGGTAATCTTACTTCCAACAAAGTTACAAATAAAGATGGAACAATGATTCTTGAAACCAAGAAGACATATACAAGTGATGGAAGATTTGTTGCTTCATCTACAGATGAATTAGGAAATGTTACTAAATATGACGAGTACGACGCTTTTGGCAAAATTAAGAAAGTTACAAATGCTTTAGGCACTATTTCTAGATTCAATTACAATG
>CAJMBK010000001.1 GCA_905211645.1 uncultured Caryophanales bacterium | reverse complement strand
TCAATTTCAAGGTTATTGCAATGAACACAAGTATAAATTACTGCGATTTTGTATTAAAAAATTGTTCAAATGTTGTGTGTAATGGTCAAAAGCACAGAAAATCTATTTTATGTGTCAATTTATTGCGCTAACTTTGAAATTTAACCAAATCCCAACTTCCTTAATTTTTTGCTTTGTCTAGAAAGTCAAAAATGTTAAAATTAACAAGCCTGGCTTTGTGGCGTAATTGGTAGACGCGATAGACTCAAAATCTATTGTCCGTGAGGATGTGTGGGTTCGAGTCCCACCAAAGCCATTTGTTAAGAAATTCCAGCAGTCGAATGACTGCTTTTTTCATACTTTTTTTGCTTACCTATTGAGTGTAGAAATGTTATAGTATTAGATATGATAATTCTTGTATTTAACTTTGCTGCGGCATCAATAAATTCAATTAAAGAAGGGGTAAATTTATTTCTAAATACACCAGTTAAAAATATTTCAGAAACAAATAATTCATTTGTTTTTTCTATTAACGAGAAAACAAAATATACAATAAATTACACAAATAATTTTGAGAATATTCAAATCAAATTAAATAAAAAAATAATGGATAAACAATCTATCGAATACATTTTTGCTATCCTTGTTTTAATTAACTATCTAATAGAAAAAATCGATGATTCAACTAAGTTATTAGATGAATTCAAAGCAAGTTTTTATATCTATAAAACTAATTCTGTTTTCCGTTCTCTTCAAGATTTCATCAAATATGTTTATGATAACAATTTCAATAAATTAAACTCATCTCAAAAATCTAATCTCTTTGATGAAATCGTAAATTTATCAACTTTGCCTATATTCAATGACTTAATTTTAAAATTCTTTGAGGAAGAAGATTTATCCTCAGAAGATTATTTAGCAAAGCTCGATAAACTTATTGTTAATTTTGCAAATTACCATCTTTCGAAGGATTTATTTAAAGCAATTTTAAAAGAAAGAAGAAAATTGGAAATTCAGAATTTCTTCGATAAATACAAATCAATTAAATTCATAAATATTTTTGAATTAATTCCATTTAACTTAAATATTACTAAAGTTAATGAAGAGTATGTAACTAGAATCATCGAATCAAAATCAACCACACGAGCAGAAATTGAAAGTCTCATCGACAACATTGTTTACAGCGAATTTTCAAATTTAACTTTGCTAACCAAACTATTCTTAACATATAAGAATTTCAAATCTCATAATTTAAGAAAACTTAAATCTCTCATCAATTACATCTACTCTTTAGATACTTCTAAAACTAAGAGTTTAGCTTTGTATTACAACATTATGTTTGCAAATTCTGTCTATCAAATTATTGATACTTTAGCAGAAATTAAACCTGCAATTATCACCACAAATATCAAATCAATCCTTCAATCCAGAGAAAAGAATTTCTATGCTTTCTTCAGCCCAAATAAAGAATTCACTGTTTGCTCTGCAATCACAGAATACTTTGTAACTGGCAACGAAAAAAGTAAGAAACACATCATCAATATTTTCATGGATAGTGCCAATAAAAAATTGAACTCACTTGAGTTTATTTCCGGTCTATATTTCTTATCTAAAATCGGTCGTGATGACCTTGTCATTCCATATTTAAGAACAATCGATAAAGAAGATTTTTCAAGAATTCAAAACTACAGAGAAACTTATGCAATTTTAATTAAGAAACACCATATGGTTCATCAAATTAATTACAGGAGTTTTAGAATTAACAATGATTAGAAAGTTATTTTTAAGTGAAATAAATACTCTTGATAAATATAACTCCGAGCACTTTTCGTTATTTAGAAAAGCTCTCGAAGAAAATAAATATGAATTTGAGTACACCTTTGAAAAAAATAAAACTCAATTCAGTTTTTTTGCATTTCTTAAAAAGGAATATGAAAACAATATCTTACTTCCAAAATGCGTAAATCTTAAAGTTAATTTTGATGAAGCACCTGAACTTCTAGTTAAAAGACTTATCTCTAATGATGAGTACGATATCACTCAACTTTTATCATTTTTAATTGCTAGTGAAGAGAATAAAACCAGAGAAGAAATTCTTAAGCAATACTATCCAACCGATGAGGATACAGTTAAGATTTTTATGGATATTCCTAATGATTTCATTAAAACTGTAATCGATTCAGTTCAATTGGATGACTACAACAAAGTCATGCAGTTTTATAACCATATGGATAGAATATCACCTATTAATTTCTCACTTTTATTTAAGCATACTCATGACGATTATTATCAAGTCTATGTTTACGCTAAATATCAAAATAAGGAATTTGAAATCGCCAGACCTAAATTATTTTTCGATGTCATCAATATGCGTTTAGATCCAGAAAAATTTGAAATTAATATTCCAAAAGAAACACTCCAAGCAATGAGTGAAGATAATTTTGAATTACTTCATGCAGTTTATAAGATCTTCGATATAAATAGTGCTCATAGTATTGAAGTTGCTCATCTTTTAGCATTATCAAGAAATAAGAATGTTTATTTTGAAACTTTAGATAATAAATTTTCTATCCCTTATCAACCAACTGAAGCAGAATTTCATATTGATAACGAAAGTAAAGAAGTCTACATTCTTCCTTATATTGAAACCACTGAAGATACTACTTATTTCGCATACAATAACATATTGTTTTTACTTGATGGAAATAAACTATCTTCCTATGCTTTTGAAGGAAAGAATACAGCAGAACTTGCTGAATCCTGCTTAAAATCCAGATATGTTGAAAATGAAGTTGCATATAGAAAAATTCATGACTTCCTTATTTCATCAATTAAACAAGGTGGATATGACACCGATAATCTTAAGATTGATTTATTCATTGATTTAATCGATCATAATCAAACTTTGAGTATTTCAACTAAATATTCAAAGGATGGTTTACCTTTAACTTACACCGAACTTTATTCCAAGGATAGACGCTATCCTTCATTTTTAGGATACATCACTTCACTTGCTAAATTTGGTCTAACAGATGATTGCAAAACTGATGATGAAATTATTATTGATAGATTCTTAAAATCAGATTTAACTGAAATAAAGAAATATGCAACCATATATTTAGGTAAAAACTTGAAGAAACTTAGAAAAGTTAAAAAGGTATCATTAAATCTAAATATCGAACCAAAAAATGGTGGTGTTTTTGAAGCAACTTTATTCTCAAAAGAATACACTGACGAACAAATAAAGAATTTAATTAAAGCTTACAAAGATAAGAAACAATACGTAATTTTAGATGACCAATTCATCTCTTTAACTGATGAAGAAGTCGAAAAAGAATTTGAAAAATACGTCAATCTAAATTTAGAAAAAGAGTTAGTAAACGAAAGATTGAACTTAATCGATATTCTTAAACTTAATTTTGAAAATAGTGGTGAATTAAATCTCTCTTTTGAAGAAAATGTAGAAAAAATCTTCAATGAAATTGTTAATTACAAGGATTGCACTTTAAGTGAAGATGACTTAGCAAAATTATCAAATTTAAGAGACTATCAAATCGATGCTGTTAAATGGATGCTAGCTTTAGCAAAGCATAATTTAGGTGGTATCTTAGCAGACGACATGGGTTTAGGTAAAACAATTGAAGCAATCTGCTATTGTGCTCTGTCAAAGGAAGAGAATTCCATTCTTGTCACTGCTCCAAAAAGTACTTTGTATAATTGGAAAAATGAATTTAACACTTTCTATCCAGAGATTGAAGTTTTTATTATTGAAGGTTCAAAAGAAAATAGAAAAGCTCTTGAATCACAAATCAATAAGAAACTAAAATCTGTCTATTTATGCAGCTATGACTGCTTAAGAAGTGATATCGATTTGTTAAAGAAAATTGAATTTTCAACTTGTATCGTTGATGAAGCACAATTCATTAAAAATAGTTATGCATTAAAGACAATTGCTGTTAAAAATATTAATGCAAAACATAAATTTGCCTTAACTGGTACACCAATTGAAAATTCATTAGCAGATCTTTGGTCAATTTTTGATTTGCTCATGCCTAACTATTTTGAAACAATGAAATTCTTCTTATTCAAGTATTCTCAACCTGAAAATCAAAAGGAATTAGCTAAGAAAATCCAACCTTTCATCTTAAGAAGAACTAAGAAAGAAGTTTTGAAATCTTTACCTCAAAAGACAACTGAATATATCCATTTGAATATGGATAAAACTCAAAAAGATATCTATGCTTCAATTCAATTTAGAGCAATGTCTTCATTTGTTGATAAGTCAGAATCTCTTAAGGTTTTAGCAGCGATTAACAAATTAAGACAAGTTTGTCTTGACCCATCATTAGTTGAAGAATCCTATGAAGGAATTCCACCTAAATTTGATTTCACAGTTAATTTAATTAAAAATTCCATAGCAAATAATCACAAGATTTTAGTCTTTTCATTCTTTAAAACAGCATTAATTAAACTTAAAGATTACCTTGAAAAAGAGAATATTGAGTCATTCCTTTTAGTAGGTGAAACAAGTTCAAAAGATAGACTTAAAATTTGTGATAACATCAACAATAAGGATGATGTTAAAGTTGTTTTAATCTCACTTAAAGCCGGTGGAACTGGTATCAACTTGCAAGGTGCAGATATTGTTATTCACTTAGATCCTTGGTGGAATTTAGCTGCTGAGGAACAAGCAACTGACCGTGCCTACCGTATTGGTCAAGTTAATCCAGTTTCTGTTTATAAACTTGTTTGTACTGATTCTATAGAAGAAAAAATCATTAAATTACAACAAAGTAAACGTGATTTGTTTGATAAATTCATCGTTTCTGAAAGCCAAGTTAGTGATAAGCTTACACTTGAAGATTTCAAATTTTTGTTATCAAATTAAAAAGCAATCTCCATATTTTCATGGAAATTGCTTATTTCAATTACTAATTAATATTAATCTTTATTTTGCTGTAAATATTTCTGGATAATCTCTGTAAATTTAATACCAGAATCTTTGATGATTCTTTCATAACTATTAAAGTCAACATAGATTAAACCAAATCTTGGTTCATATCCCCATGCCCACTCAAAATTATCAAGAAGCGACCAATATAGATAACCTCTAATATCAACTCCTTCTCTTTTTGCTTTCATCAAATTAGAGAAATACTCTTCGATGTATTCAATTCTATTTTGATCATGGACAGCACCATTATCTACAACATCATTAAAAGCGACACCGTTCTCTGTGATGACAATTGGTTTTTTATATCTGTCATAGAAAAATTTAGCTGAATAATACAAACATTTTCCATCGATAATCCAACCCATGGAAGTATGTTTTTGCTCCTTTTCTTTCTTCGATGCTTTAATTTCAATTGAAGTATTAGTTAAAGGTTGATAGGCATTAATTCCAATAAAGTCTACATCTTGATCTAATTTAGCTAAAGTCTTCTTACTTTGGCTAAAAATACCTAGCATCCTTGATTTCTTTTTAAGAAAGACTGGATCATTAAAAAAGTAATTACTCAATTTACCCATCATTGAAAAGAATGTTTTCTTATAAGCTTTCTTGTACGCTTTTTCAGAATTATCTTTAGGAATAGAAACAACTGTTGCCATTGAAATACCAACAACCGGTTTAATCTTTGCATTCTCTCTAATAATTCTAATCATTTCATTATTTGCGATAAGAAAATGTTTTGTAATCTTATTCAAACTGAAAAAGTCAAAAGTATAAGGAGCATGAACTCCAGTAACATGACCAATTAAAATAAAACATTGTGGTTCGTTAAATGGAATCCAATATTTAACTCTATCGGAAAATTTATCAACAATTAACTTGGAGTATTCTTTGAAATATTCAATGATTTCTGGATTTTTAAAACCACCAATTTTCTGCAAATAAATAGGCAAATCCCAATGATATAAGGTGACTATTGGTTCAATATTATTCTTAATTAATTCATTAATTAAATTGTCATAGAACTCGATTCCTTTTTCATTTACTTTATGAGGTTCACTCATTACTCGGGAAAATGATATTGAAAAACGATAAGAATTTAATCCGATCTTTTTCATCAATGCAACATCTTCTTTGTAATGAGAATAATGTTCACAAGCATGGTGACAGTTATCACCATTTGCAACTTTCTTTTTAGGAGCTACATCCCAAATTGATGGTGTTCTTCCATCTTTATCATAACCACCTTCAATCTGACATGCTGATGTTGCTGCACCGATAAAAAACGTATCTTTATTAAATTCTATATTCATGAGAGAGATTCCTTTTAAGTATTTTATCAAAGGTCTAATCAACACTTTGTTGTATTTGTTAAAATTATTTGAATTTTAGAGGTGTTGAGTATGAGTGAATATAGTTTTACAAAAATTGATATGAATAATTTTGAGGAAGTTAAGCCTCTTTATAAAAAAGCAATCGAATTCATGCACTCATTTGGTAACACAACTCAATGGACTGATGATGAAAGCTTCTTCGATGAAATTAGATTCGCCTTAAACAGTGGCTCCAGCTATAAAATGACAAATAAAGACGGTGAAATCGTCTGTGTATTCGCACTCTTTAAAGGACCAGATCCAATGTATGGCAAAATTGTTCGTGGTTCTTGGATTGATGAAAAGCCTTACTACTCAATTCATAAGTTAGCTTCAACTTTTACCACACATGGATTATTCAAAGAAGTCTTATACTTTGCATTCAACTTTACCGATACAATAAGAATAGATACTCACAAAGATAATGTTCCAATGAAAAAAGCCATTATAAGAAATGGCTTTGATTACTGTGGTGTAGTTTTTGCACCAGATGGTACTGAAAGAGTAGTCTTCCAAAAAAGTAAAAACTAATTACTTTTTAAGAAACTATTTGCTTTAGTTAAGACTTTCTTATCTGAATCATGAGTTAATAGCTCCATAGCTTCAGAGTAAGTTACATATTTTGCTTCGATGACTTCATCATCGTGCTTATCAATAATTTCATCATTTGATTTGTCCTCTGCTAAATAGAAGTGGACAAATTTTATTATGCTCTTATTATCTTCATAAGGTCTATAGTGAATAATTGAATGGAAGTCAGTGTCGATATTAACATCCAAATTAGTTTCTTCTTTGATTTCTCTTTTTGCACAATTAACTAAAGTTTCATCATTTTCAATATGACCTTTGCATAAAGATGTGTGACCTTGTTTCATCTTTAAAACAAGATATTTGACTTCACCTTCACCTTTTTTGTAGATAACTGCACCAGCAGAAACTTCGTAAATCTTTTTAACAAAGTAAAGCATCCAATAAAGGATAAAGGCGCCAATAATATTTCCTACTGTGACAATTAAGATATTGAGCCAAGCTTCACCTGACCATTTATCAGCAATTGTAAGATAGAACATGTTAGCGATGCAGTGCTGAGCACCCATCAAAACGAAGATGGAAATTGGGAAGATAATACCTAAAATCTTACCGGCCAAATGTTTTGAATTTTTGTAGAAGTAGCAAGCAAGATAGACGCAAGCTCCACATAAAATTGATGAGATAAGTGTTTTGCCTGTAGTAAGCCAGGCATCATCGTCAAGTGGAATTAAGCGTGATTCACCGACTGAAATGATGTATTTGTGGAATAAATTTATTGAATCTTCTGAAACACCCATGAAGAATTTGAGCGCAATACCAATTAAACATGCTCCGATAAAGTTACCAACTAAAATAATTGGTAATTCAATCAATTCTCTTCTTTTTGCTTCAAAGGCAAAGCCAACTTTTCCGGTGAAAAGATGCAAACCTAAGAATGAGATCATGAGTAATCCTGCAGTAAATGAAATTGCTGCAAGATACAAATTGACAGAATAATTAACGTAAAGATAACTGATGCCACCAAAAGCGATGAAGGCACCACTGATAATTGACGATATAAATGTTTGTAGATAACGCATTTTTAACCTCTATGGTAAGACGTGACCAGCTTTCTTGTAGATCATGTACCATTCATCTTTGGAAAGCTTGATATTGAATGCTTCACATGAATCTTTGACTCTATTTGGATTTGTGGTTCCAATAACTACTTGCATGTCATCGGATAAATTGAGTAACCAAGCAAGTGCTAAAGCGGTCTTATTTGTTTGATATTTAACTGCTAATGAATCTAAATATTCATTCAAATCTTTATAATTTTCATAATCATCGATAAAGACACCGCTGAAGAAACCTTTTTGAAGTGGTGACCAACATTGAATCTTAATCTTATTCTTCTTGCAGTAGAAGTATGTACCATTAACTCTATTAATAGAAGCAGGTGAGCACATATTGAAGTTAACAACATTCTCAACCAACTGACATTCTGCAATTGACATTTGAAGTTGGTTATATTCAATAATATCTTTGCCTAGTTCGCTTTTTGCTTCTGAATTAATGTAGTCCATCAAACTGTCATCTTGATTTGAAACACCGAAATGATCAATCTTATTTTCTTTGATAAGTTCGTCGTAAGCTTTGACAATCTCTTTAGCATCCAAGAAAACATCTGGACGATGTAAGAGTAAAGAGTGAACTTTGTTTGTTTTTAATCTTGCTAAAGAAGCATCAACTGCTTCCTTAATATAGTTGTAGGAAAGATCTAAATAATTATCTTTACAATCACATAACTCACTTCTTAAAATACCGCATTTTGTTTGGACTAAGAAATGGTCTCTAAGTTCAGGTTCTTCAGATAGAATTTCACCTAACTTTTCTTCAGAAACACCATTTGTGTAGATATCTGCAGTATCGATGAAATTGATTCCGCAGGCTTTTGCTGTATAAAGTAAGTCTTTAATTTCTTTATTAGATTTACTAGGAATTCTCATTGTGCCAAGAATGATTCTTGATTCATTTTTACTATTGATAGACATATTAACATCCGCTCAAAATATTTTATAAAAATAAGATTTTAGATTAAATCCAAAAATGAGTTTTTATAAGTCGAATTAAGGGAAAAGAAGCACTTAAAGATTTATAATATTTGTATGAAAAATCTTTTATTTGTCTCAACTAACAAAAATAAATTAGCAGAGTTAAATGAAATTTTTCATGGGTCAGAATTTAAGGTTTTAGGGCTCAATGACCTTGGAATTAAACCTTTAGATATTGATGAAAATGGAACAACTTTCTCAGAAAATGCCACTTTGAAAGTTCTTGCTTACAAGGATTTGACATCTTTACCTATAATCGCTGATGATTCAGGACTCATCGTCGATTATTTAGGAAATGATTTCCCAGGAATTCAATCTCACCGCTACGCTTTAACATTCTCATCTCAACAGGAATGTAATAAGTATGTTGCAAAAAAAGCCTTAAATAGTCCTTGTCATTTTATTTGTTCTATTTCCTTGCTTTATAATGACAAGATTTACAACTTCCAAGGAAAGGTTGATGGGAGAATTACTCAAGAAAAAGGAGCTAATGGCTTTGGCTACGATCCTATCTTTTTTGTCGAAGCAAAGAACAAAACCTTTGCAGAATTGACAAAAGAGGAAAAGGATGAAATTTCACATCGTGGTCAAGCTGCAAGAAGTCTTTTAAAGTTTTTAGAAAAGAATTATTAGGAGTAATAGAATGGAATATATCAACCAAGAATTTTCAGGCGAAAGATCCTTATTTAAACAAAAAGATATAAACGTAACTCACTGCAAATTTAATTTCGGCGAATCTCCTTTAAAAGAAGGAAGAAATATCAAAGTCCAAAATTCCGTTTTTACTTATAAGTACCCTCTTTGGTACTGTAAAAACGTATATGTAACTTCTACACAATTCATTGATCAAGCAAAATCAGGCATCTGGTACACAGAGGATATCACTGTTTCCGATGTCACTTTTGACGTTGTTAAAATGTTTAGAAGATGCAACAGAGTTAATATTTCTAACACTAAGTTCACCAAAGCTGAAGAAACCCTTTGGTCTTGCAAGAATGTTGAACTTGAAAATGTTGAAATTAACGGTGATTACTTTGGTATGAACTCGTCTAACATCAGAGCAAATAACATTACAATCAATGGTAATTATTGCTTTGATGGTGCGGAGAATATTAAAATAACCAACTCTACATTAAATTCTAAAGATGCTTTTTGGAACTGCCAAAATGTCGTCTTGATTAACTGCACAATTATCGGTGAATACCTTGCTTGGAACACAGATAATATTCAACTTATAAACTGCAAAATCGAATCCAATCAAGGCTTATGTTACACCACAAATCTTTCACTTAAAAACTGTATTTTTGCAAATACAGACTTAGCATTTGAATACTCATCATTTAAAGGTAATGCAACAGGTCACATTTTAAGTATCAAGAATCCTTATGAATGTGACTTCACCTGCGAAAATGTTGATGAAATTATCATTGATGACAATTTTATTAAAAAAGGTAAAATCAAGATAGTTCAAACTGAAAGAGGTGAAACATATGAAATATGATTTTGAAAATATTGTTGATAGACACGCTTTAAACTCAATGAAATGGTCAAATCCTGATAAAGATTCAATCTCAATGTCAATTGCAGATATGGATTTCAAGGTTTGTCCCGAAATTAAAGAAGCACTTATCAAAGCTGTCAACGCTCAAAATTACGGTTACACCGATATTCCAAAAGAATATTTTTTAGCATTTAGAAGATGGTTTTCTAAGTATCACAATATCACCTACAACACTAACGACATGGTTTTTGCAACAGGTGTTGTCCCAATCATTTCTTCATGTGTTAGGAAATTAACTACACCCAATGAAAATGTTTGTTTGCTCACACCAAACTACAACATTTTCTACAACTCTATTGTTAATAATGGCTGCAGAATTTTAGCTTCAGAATTAATTTACAAAGATGGAGTTTACTCCATCGATTTCGAGGACTTAGAAGCTAAACTTGCAGATCCACAAACTAATTTATTCATCCTTTGCAATCCTCATAATCCAATCGGTAAGATTTGGTCAAAAGAGGAACTTAGAAAGATTGGTAAATTATGTTTGAAATATCATGTCACAGTTATCAGTGACGAAATTCACTGTGACATCACTGAACCAAATAAAAACTACGTTCCATTTTTATCAGTTGATGAAAGTTTCAAAGAAAACACAATTGTCTGCGTTTCTACAACAAAAGCTTTCTCATCACCTGGAACTCATCATGCTTTAGCAATTGTTCCAAACAAGTTTTTGTTTAACAAAGTCAATCGTGCTTTAAACACTGATGAAGTTGCTGAATGTAACTTTATCGCATGCCAAGCAGCAATTGCTGCTTTAAATAAAGGTCGTGACTGGCTTGAGGAGATGAAGCAAAAGATTTCAGAAAATAGAAAACTTGCTACTGAACTATTACTTAAAGATGCACCTCATCTTAAAGTAATCAAAGCTGATTCCACTTACTTAATGTGGGTTGACTGCTCATATTACACTGATGATTGCGATAGATTATGTAAAGTTTTAGAAAGAGAACATAAATTAACTGTCGGAAAAGGTTCAGTTTACGGTTCAAATTCTAAAGCATTTGTAAGAATCAATTTAGCAACTAATACCGCAACTCTCAAAGAAGGTTTAAGAAGATTTTTGATACCATTTCGTTTATTAAAAACTAATTAAGGAGGTTAAAAGAATATGAATCAAAATTTCGAATTTTATTGCCCAACTAGAATTTATTTCGGTAAGAACTCTATTGAAAATTTAGAAAAAGAATTAGCAAAATACGGAAAGAAAGTTCTCTTCCTTTTCGGTTTCTCGTCAATTAAAAAGATTGGCTTATATGACAAAGTCATGGAAATATTGAATAAAGCTGGTAAAGAAGTCTTTGTCTGTGACAAGGTCATGCCTAACCCAACCTACGAAAAAGTGCAAGAAGCTTGTAAGATTTGTAAAGATAACAACATCGATTTAATCTTAGCAGTCGGTGGCGGTTCCGTTATCGACTGTGCAAAAGCAATCGCAGCAAGCACCTATCAAGAAGATAGCTGGAATTACTTCTGGATTGAAGGTAATCCAATTAAGAACAAAGTTATTCCAATTGGAACAATTTTAACTATGACTGGTACCGGTAGCGAAATGAATGGTGGTTCCGTAATCACAAATAATGATGTCAAACTCAAGAAAGGTCACGTTTTCGAAGATAAGAATATTCCTCAATTCTCAATTCTTGACCCAGAATATACTTACACAGTTTCTGAATATCAAATGCTTTCAGGTATCTTTGATATCTTTTCGCACTTGATGGAACAATATTTCTCAGATAATGAAGATTCAGTTTCCGATTACTTACTCGAAGGTTTGATGAGATGCTTAATTCATAACACACCTCTCTGCATCAAGAATCCTAAAGATTACTCGGCAAGAAGTAACATCATGTGGACTTCGACTATGGCTTTAAATAGACTTGTCGGTTTATCCAAGACTCAAGACTGGGAAGTTCACTCAATTGAACATCAAATCTCTGCTTACACAGACTGTGCTCACGGTATGGGTCTTGCAGCAATTTCAGTTGCTTATTACAGACATGTTTATAAGTACGGTTTACCTCAATTTGTTAAGTTTGCAGTCAATGTTTGGAATGTTAACCCAACTGGCAAATCCGATGAAGAAATCGCCCAAGAAGGTATCAACAGACTTGAACAATTTATGGCTAATAACAAGTTAAAAGTTCACTTACAATCTTTGGGTTGCACAGAAGAAATGCTTCCTTTAATCGCTGGTAGTGCTGATATTAATCCAGTTGCTTACAAGCCTATGACCAAGGAAGAAATATTAGAAATTTTGAAGGAAAGTTTCTAATGTTTAAGCAAATTTCCAAACACGTTTATGTTCTTGAGGATATCTCTTACAAAGGATATCCTTATTTAGGTTATGTAATTTCCGATGATAATAAACCTTTTTTAATCGATGCTGGATTCTCTAAGAAACAGAAAGATATTCTTTACCAAGAATTGGATAAAGCTAACCTTCCTTATCCTGTTGCAGGAACTATCACTCATTCTCACTATGACCACTCTTTTGGAATGACATATTACGATATTCCATTCTATGTTAACAATAGAACTCAAGAAGAGTTAGTCAGACTTTCAAAACTTGATTGGCATTCAACAAAAGGTTTAAATAAAATTATCGAAAATAATGATTTACCATTTTTTGCAGTCAATGCAATTTATGGTGAATACCATGATGATTTATCTCAAATTAAAATCAAAACAGATAACATCATCTACAACAAAATCATTGACGAATTCCGTGTCGAATTAGGAAAAGATGATATTGTTCATGTCTTTTTAATCAATCAAAATAACTCCAACCACTCCAGAGATACAACTATTGTTTATATCTTGGAAGATCAAATTATCTTTGTTGGCGATAGTTGCTACTACGATGTTTTCGATGTCTTGCATGACTACACCAAAGAGCAACTTGTGGACTTTTTCACACAACTTCTTTCCTATGAAACTGAGAAAGTAGTTTTTGGTCATCAAGAAATTGGAACTCAAAAAGATATCGTTAAATTGTATCAAGAGCATTTAAAACTTCTTTTTAACGAGGAGAAAATTATTCTTTAAAAAGATATAATAGTGCAATATGACAAATATTATCGACATTATTAAAGCAATAATATACGGAATCGTTGAAGGAATAACCGAATGGCTTCCTGTCTCTTCAACTGGTCACATGATTCTTTTAAATGAATTCATGAAAATGGATGTCAGCAAAGAGTTCTGGGAGATGTTCCTAGTTGTTGTTCAACTTGGTGCAATTCTTGCGGTTATTGTTTACTACTGGAAGAAAATCGTTCCATGGGATGTAAATAAAACTACAGGTGAGCATTTCTGGTCAAAACCTAAGCTCATGATGTGGGTTAAAATAGCAATTGCCACAATTCCTGCTGCTGTAGTTGGTTTATTCCTAGATGATTATTTAAATAAATACTTCTACAATCCAACTGTTGTTGGAATAATGTTGATCTTATTTGGTGTTTTCTTCATCCTTGTTGAAAATAGAAAATCACTTACTCTTAATAAACTCAATCTTTCCAGAAAAGGAAGTGGAATTTATAAAGAAATAAGTGATATCACATTTACTCAAGTTATTATTATCGGTCTTTTCCAAATGATTGCTGCAGTATTTCCTGGAACAAGTAGATCCGGTGCAACGATCCTTGCTGGATTGATCCTTGGAATCACTAGAAGTTGCTCAGCAGAATTTACATTCTTCTTAGCAATTCCTGCAATGTTAGGTTCCTCATTACTTAAACTTATCAAATTCGGTTTCAGTTTCACAACTAACGAATTATCAATTCTTATCTTTGGAACCTTGAGCGCATTTATCGTTTCAATATTTGTTATCAAATACTTGATGCTTTACATCAAGAAACATAATTTCGAAGTCTTCGGTATTTACCGTATAGTAATTGGACTGGTTGTGTTAGGTTACTTTGGCTTCTCGTTTGTAAGTTTGGCGTAGATTACTTAAGTAATTTAGATGCCAACTCGATATCGTCATCATAAGGTGGAAATCTAAGTTTAATGCTTATATTTCCACTTTTTAATATAGGTTTTAAATGTGAGAATGTATTGAAACCATACTCACCATGATAGTTATTTAATCCAGAATAATTAATACCTCCAAAAGGTAAATTATCGTTGATCATATGGGCAATACAATCGTTTAAACAACCGCCACCAAACGAGAATTTATTCAAGACTTTCTCAGCAAGTTTTGTATTTTTTGTGAAAATATAGAAAGCAAGTGGATGGTTGTAATTCTTTTCAAAAGTGAATATTTCCTCCTCTTTTTCAAAAGTATAAATAGGAAGAATTGGTCCAAAGATTTCATCGGTATCAAGTTTAGAACCTTCTTTGATATCAACCAAAATTGTTGGTTCAATCTTCAAAGTTAGATCATCATACTTACCACCATGAACGATTTTTCCATCATTTAAATAACTTACTAATCTATCAAAAGCATGTTTATCAATGATCTTTCCGTAGAATTCATTTTTTAATGGTTCAACACCAAAAGCATGATTTAATTCTTCTTTAATAGCAAAAATAAGTTCATCTCTAAACGATTTTTCAACTAAGATATGGTCAGCAGCAACGCATGTTTGACCGACATTTAAAAATTTACCAAAGACAATCTTTCTTGCAGCATCTTTTAAGTTGCAATCTTTTAAGACAATACATGGAGATTTCCCACCTAATTCCAAACTAACTTTAGTTAAGTTTTCACTGGCAAGTTTCATGATATTCTTACCAACACCAGTAGAGCCAGTGAAGAAAACATGGTCAATCTTATTTGAAGTTAAATAGTTAGATTCTTCATGAGTTAAATCTAAAACCTTGATGTATTTCTCATCAAAATTTTCATTAAGTAATTTGGTAATTACTTCTTTTGTGAATTTAGATTTATCGGATAATCTCAAAATGTTTGTATTACCGGCAGCCATCGAATCAATTAAAGGAATAATTGCTAATTGGAATGGATAATTAAATGGTGCAATGATGTAATTGACTCCTAAAGGTTCCTTGTACAAATAGGATTTGGAAAACATTGTTGAGATATTATTTTTAACTCTAATTCTTTTTGCATATTTATTTAAATGCTTAAGCACATGTGTGATTTCCATCAAACACATACTGACTTCAGAAAGATAACCTTCCCTGTAAGATTTACCCAAATCTTTTTTGAGTGCTTCTAAAATGGTTTCTTGATTATTTCTAATTAATGAATATAGTTTTTTAAGTTGCTCTTTTCTGAATGATAAATTTTTTGTCTCTTCGGTGTAGAAATATTTTCTTTGCTTTTCAATCAAATTATCAATCTCTAATTTCTTTGCATCCAACATCTTCTTTCTCCTTCTTTAAATGAATTGTTAAGCCTAAAGTTAGTAAAACAACTAATGTAAATAATATGATTCCAATGTTTATGTAATATCCAATAGTCACGTCTTCAATAAGGTTGTAGCAGAGTGCTACAGATAAAACTCCTAATGAGAATGTGATGAGTAAGATAAAGTACAAAACAAAGTTATATAACTTCTCTTTATTCTTTGAAATGGTGAATTCAGCTAAATTCTCCATCATCTTTTTAGAATTTGCTGTCATCATCGTATTTGTTGCGTTGATTGAATTAACCTTTGTGAATGATGAAAATAGAATTGCTCCGGCAACGGAAAGGAATGTTCCGCAGAGTATATTTGTTAAATTCATCTCCGATTCACTATGTGTTGTTAATACAAATGATGGAATTAAACAGATTATAATTAGAATTGGGACCAAGATTTCCATCTTCACATTCTTCTTTCTTAAATAGTTAAAAACTATGAATAATATAAAACAAGAAACTACGAAAACCGCAAATAATATCATGCAGAAATTAGCGATATCGAAATTTCCAGAAACATAATTCATGATACTTTTAATAAGATTACCCGTTTGAATAAGTGAGAAGACTTGCCCTTTGTAATTCAATGAAAAGGTATCAAGAATTCCACCTAGAAAACATAGACAAACAAAGTAAAAATAATTTATGTTGAACATTTTTTTCATGCTAATATTTTAATTCTTTGAAACATTTAAATATATCTAGAAACAATAAAAAATCGCTGGAAACCCAGCGATTATAGTAACGATAATTGATTGTTTTAAATTTCTTATTATTTCTTCTTGATGTACTTGAGGGAGTCGAGTGTGACTGCGGCAAGAATGATGATACCTTTGAAGATGAATGTTGCGTTTGTATCCAAACCAAGGAATGTGAAACAAACTTGTAACATTTCAAACAACAATGTACCGAAGACAACACCACCAATGGAACCAATACCACCGTTGAATGAAACACCACCGACGACGCAAGCAGCAATAGCATTCAATTCATAACCATAACCATATGTTGAGTTTGCGGTACCAACCCAAACACCTTCGAAGAAAGAACCGCAACCATATAAGATACCTGCCATAACGAAGGCTAATAATGTGATCTTAAAGACTGAAATACCACTAACAGCTGCTGCCTCAGCATTACCACCAACTGCGTATAAGTTCTTACCGAATCTTGTCTTATTCCAAATTATCCAAACAATAATAAGAGCAATAATAGCAAAAACAATAATACCTAAATAATATTTTGTTCCAAATGTAACAACATTAGTGAAAGAACTATCAATTGCTGAAGTTGAATTTGCTCTTGTTGCAGATGCTAAACTACCATAGATAATCAATTGTGTACCAAGTGTTGAAATAAATGGGTGCATCTTGAACTTAGCAGTGAAGAATCCGGCAACGGTTGAGAACAATGTGCAGAGAACAAGAGGGAGTAAGAAGGCTAAAATTAATTGTCCAGCAAAACCAAGATTAGCTGACTGGAAAGTAATTCCCATAAATGTATATGATTTTCCTGGTGCTTGCAACATCATTGTAGATAAAACGGCACCCATACCGATCATACGACCAACAGATAAATCTGTACCAGCCAAAAGAATTAAACCTGCAACACCTAATGAGTAGAATAAACGAATTGCAGTATTGGACAAAATGTTCATTAGGGATCTGGTTGAAACTAAGTTAGGTGAAATAATAGCACAGACAATGAAGAAAAGAACAATAATTATGTAAATTGCGTTTTTAATTAAGAACTTCTGTAAGTTGAAATTGTATACATAATTTCTTGCTTTTTGTGTGATGGTTTGACCTAAGCTAGGTTTACCATTTCTATAGTTTGTCATGAGAGTTTGACCATGTAAGAATGCTTCATGGTTTGCTCTCTTAACAGCTAATTGAACACGTTTGAATTTTTCATCATTTTCCTTCTTGAAGGATTTTCTTTCAAGGGCTACTGAGTGTGCCTTGTTTTCGATGATGATCTTTCTGTCAGAACCTAATTCAGTAGAAGCCTTGAGTTCTGATAACTCTGCTTCATTCTTGAGATTAGCTTTGACATTGACGTGTTTTTGCAATTCGTGCAATGCTCTAGCTTTAGCAATGGAAACTAAGCCATCATATTTGTTAACGATAACATTTCTTTCGTTACCAACTTTAACTAAACCGATACCAACAGCCTTTAAGACATCAACCATGATTCTGTTTCTATAGTATTCTTCCTTAGCTTTTTGCATATCATCGTAGAGTCTTGCAAGCATTGCGGATTTATCTTCTTTAGAATAATCCTTGTTAGCTTTGATCTTAGATTGCTTATCTCTTAAGAGTTGAATCTTGTTTTCACCAGCTGAACGGTATTTGTCGATTTCGACTTGAATGTTAGTTGCATTCTCTTCGAAATCACCTTTCATGAAGTAACCCTTTTGAACTTTGGAGCAGTATGTGTTAACTGCTTTTCTGATCATGGATAATTCATTTGCTGGGAGTTTACCTGCAAAGATAACAGATAATTCATTGTACTTCAATAAGACATAATCGATGAATTCTCTGTAAGAATTACTAACAGATGTGTATAAAGTTTCTCTTTGATCTTGCAAGTCGAGCATGACCTTCTTGCAATCTTCATAAGCGGCAATTTCAGCTTCTTCGTAAGGTTTGACATATTTGTCTTTGATATCGCAAACCTTAACTTGATCATCATAGGTTGTACCCTTAACTGTAGAAGCTTCAGCAGCGCAATCTGCTTTGATCTTATTCAATTGTTGCTTCAATTCATTGAGTTTGTTCTTAATAGTAACTTTTGTAGAACCACATGTTTGATTGAAAGCGGCAATCTCATTTTCATGAGCAGTTAAGTTAGCACCTTTTTCATTAATAATAGGATTTAAGTTAGAGTTGATATACTCTAAGGCTTCTGCTCTAAGACCTGCTAATTCAGTAGCATGTTCTGCCTTAAAAGCATTAGCTTTTTCAATTTCAGGATTGAGTTGTGCAAAGAGTTTCTCTTGCTCATCGATTGAAATTGACTTATCTCTTCTAATGACGTTTACTTGACGTTGAAGAGCCTCCAATTTAACCTCACCATCGGCTGTTAAAGCTGCAATTTTCTCTGCGTAGCTTTCAACTTTGGTTAAGTATTCATTGGACATAAGATTCTTTGAATCAGTCATTTATAATCTTCCTTCCTTATAAATACTTAGCAGCCAATTCTAGTAACTGCTCTTGAGTTGCATCTTTTGTATTAACAATACCAGCAACACGTCCATTACTTAAGACCATGATACGGTTTGTAATACCTAAAATTTCTGGCATTTCTGAAGAAACAACGATACAGGATTTACCTTCTTTTGCCATGTTGACGATAAGTTGATAGATTTCATACTTAGCACCAACGTCGATACCTCTGGTAGGTTCGTCAAGAAGTAATAAATCTGGGTTTCTTTCCAACCAACGACCGATAATAACCTTTTGTTGGTTACCACCAGAAAGGGCTGTGATAGGATCGGAGATAGAAGCGACCTTTGTATGCATGTTTTTAACTTGACGCATAGTTGCTTCGGTAATCTTTCTTTCGGAAAGGAAACCGAGTCTGCTTCTATATTCACCTAAGTTAGCAATTGCAGTGTTAAACTTGATTGAATCAACACCAAATAAACCATTGAATTTTCTCTCTTCTGTAACGAAAGCAATACCATCACTCATTGCATCTTTTGATGAACGATAGTGAACAGGTTTATTCTTATATCTAATTAATCCACGGTCAATCTGTCTCATACCAAATAAAGCTTCAAGCAATTCACTTCTTCTTGCACCGACAAGACCATAAATTCCAAAAATTTCACCCTTTTTAACCTTAAATGAAACGTCAACAAGTTTAGGATCATATCTTGTAGAAAGATTTTGAACATCAATAATGTTTTCTGTTTCACTAGGATTGTTGTCAATTGGTGGGAAACGATTCTCTAAGGATCTACCAACCATTTTAGCAACAAGTTCGTTCATATCTGTATCTTTGGTTTCTTTAGTCATAACCATTTGACCATCACGCATGACAGAGACATCATCAGAAATTTCGAAGATTTCATCCATCTTGTGAGAAATATAAACGAAACTAACACCTTTCGCTCTGAGGTTTTTAATAATACTAAATAACTTACGGACTTCTTTTTCTGTTAAAGAAGATGTAGGCTCATCCAAGATGATAACTTTAGCATCATAACTAACAGCTTTTGCAATTTCGCACATTTGACGTGCAGAAACTGACATTGTTCTCATACGTGCTTTCAAATCAACGTCAACACCGATACTCTTAAAGGTGTTTGATGCATTGATAAGCATTTTTGTTTCATCAACGATACCAACGTTTGTTGGATATCTACCTAAGTAGAAGTTATCCAAAACAGTTCTATCCAAGCATTGGTTCAACTCTTGGTGAACCATTGAAATACCATGTTCAAGAGCATCCTTTGGGTTCTTGTAATCAACGATGTTGCCATCAACGGAGATTTCCCCACTATCTTTAGCATAAATACCGAAGAGGCACTTCATCATTGTTGATTTACCAGCACCGTTTTCACCCATAAGTGCGTGAACTGTACCAGGTCTAACCTTGAAATTGATACCCTTTAAAACTTGGTTGGAACCGAAAGATTTTGAAACGTTGTGAAACTCTAAAATGTATTCACTCATTAACTTTCCTTCCTTTTAAATATACAAAAGGGGTGAGTTCCCTATCACCCCTATATTTTCATTATTAGAGTTTTAACAATTATTCAGCGGTTGAATTTGCTGCTTTGTCAGCTTCAATCCATGCAGCAGCGGTTTGGACTACTGAATCAACATTTTCTGCTGTAACTGCAGTATATTTAATACGGAAAGCATGACCTGTTTCTTCATAAGTGAAGACATCACCGAATTCTGCCTTAGCAGCTTCGACACATTCTTCTCTGGTCTTGCCTTGTAATAATTGATTCATCAAGAAAGCTGCAACACGAGGTTGTGTAATGTTGTCATTGTAGACAGAACCTGCTAATCTATTTGTTGCGTCACTCTTAATGGAGTTAACACCACTTGCGGAGCAGTCAACACCCCAAACTGGAACGCCTTCTGGCCAGCTACTATCACCGAGAGCGGCAACAGCCATATCATCATTGTTTGAGAAAACAATATCATAGTTAACATTATTACCAACATGGATATATTGTGCAACCATACTCTTTGCAGTAGCGCCATCCCATGTTGCACCACCAGTTGCAATTGCGGTTTTAACATCATCAGCGCCATGAACAATATCAGTACCTGTAATTTCTGTATTTGATGAATTGACGATACCATGACCAGGAGTATTTAATAATGTCTTCAAGTGGGAAACACAGTGTTCTGTACGAGCTTCTGCTTCAGCGTGACCATCTTCACCCTTAATGACAAAGATAGATAATTTTCCATCTTTATTAACATCCCATGAATTCTTATGTGCTTTTAACCAATTGAATGCTAATTCTGCTTGCATATCGCCGGCTTCTGAAGATGTTGTACCAACGAAGAAAGCTTTATCATAACCATCAACTACTGTAGGATCGGCTACACCACCATCTGTTGCAGGTTCCTTATTGTATAAAACAATTGGGACATCAGCATTTTTAGCTTGAGTAACAATTTGAGAGGCTTGTGTAGGTTGATTAAGATTAACAATCAAACCAGTAGCACCACTGTTGATAAGATTGGTAACGCCATTTTGAATTTCAGCATTTTGACCATTACCGTTAACTTCTTTATACTGCCAACCATAAACTTCTTCAGCCAAATATTTGTACATTGGTTGCCATGAATTTGCCATGTTAGAATCACCTAAATTATAGTATGTGACACCAACTAATGTGTCTCCACCACAGCTAGTCAATGTAGTTGCACTAACTAATGGAAGAAGAGCAGCTAATTTCAAAAGATTCTTTTTCATTCAATTTCCTCCTAATGAATAAATCTTAGTGATTGTAAACGCTTTAATTTACAACTACGAAAATTATAGAAGTTATCTACACCTTTTGCAAGAAACAATGTAAAAAAAGTCATTTAATATTAAAGAAAGCGTTTTCATTAAACCTATATAGGAAAATAGTGTCAAAAGTTTACAATAATACAGCAATGAAAACTTACCTTGTAAAGGTTTTCATTTAGCGGTTATAAATTTTCAATTTATAGCCTTATATATAAATATATAAGGAAAAAGAAAAGACCGATTTTTGTCTCGGCCTTAATTCAAATTATCCAAATAAATTAACAAATCTTCAAAGCTTCCGTGAGGGATGTTTGATAAATCCACATCATCAGGATTAATCAAACAATGAGTGAGAAGAAATACATTAACTCCTAATTTATTAATAACTAAATCTTCTCTGCAATCATTACCAATCATCAAAGTTTCTTCGGGCTTATAATTAAATCTACTTAAGATTGATTCGTAATATTTTAAATTTGGTTTGCAATATGATGAATTTTCATAAGTTGTAATTAAATTGAAATCTTTAGGATCTAAATTTGCCCAAGCAATTCGATTCATAGTAGCGATGCGTGGAAAGATTGGATTGGTTGCTAAAGTGACATTCAATCCGAGATCTTTGCATTTCTTAACAGCTACTTTTGCTAAATCCATTGCTTTGCATGAATCTTTAACTTGGTTGAAGTCAGTTTCGTAGTAGTTATTTAAATCTTTAATGATATTTTTATCGTAATTCGGATTTAACTTTTCAAATGTTTCCCAGAAAACTTCCTCATTAGTTTTACTTCCATCATTTAAAACCATTGCTTGAGTTCCTTTCATGATGGATTTGATAAATCCTACTGGTTCATAACCATATTTAAAACCAACCTTGCAGATGGTTTTAAAGTAAATATTCATAAACTTATCACTGTCCATATAAAGTAATGAACCATCTAAGTCAAATAATACATTCTTAATCATAAATTTTCTCCTGACTCAGTTATTTTATCAAACTGTTTTGTATGTAATCTTTTTCAAAATGGTCAAAGCTTGAAATTTGTGCACTTAGCTATAGATTTTTAAGTAATAAATCTATAAAATGTTGCATGTAGTTAACAGTTGTTAAATATAGATAACATATAAGAGAATTATGAAGAATAAAGAATATAAGAAATTTGAAAAAGAGAAGAAAATCATTCCGATAATGATTAGAAAATATTGCCATCATCACCATAAAACTCGGGGTAAAAATCTATGTCCTGAATGCAAAGAACTGGCAGAGTATGCTCTCTTTAGGTTGGATAGATGTCCTTTTAAAAAGAACAAACATTTCTGTTCAACATGTAAAGTTCATTGCTACAAACCTGAGATGAGAGAAAAGATTAAAAAGGTTGGTTATGTTTTCCAAAACCCAGATTATCAACTTTTCATGCCAACAGTTAAAAAGGAACTTGAATATTCGTGTTATTCCAAAGAATACGCTGAAGAAATCGCTAAGAAATTAGATGTTTACCACCTCTATTCAAGACATCCTCATTCACTTTCTGAAGGTCAAAAAAGAAGAGTTTCTATTGCTGCAATTCTTGCTAGTAAACCAGAAGTTTTAATTTTAGATGAACCAACAGTTGGACAAGATTACAACAATCTAAGAAATTTAGTTTCTGTTTTAAATGAAATCAATGAAAAAGAGAACACTACAATTATCACAATCACTCATGATAAAAGATGTGCTAAAGCTTTATCAGATAAAGTCTTTTTAATCGAAGATGGTGTGATTACTAAAACAGGAAAAGACGAAGTAGTCGATAGTTTTCTCAAATAAATATTGGCTAAGAGAACCAAATCTCTTAGCCAAATTTTTAATGTTCAAATTGAGAATTATACAACTCAAAGTACTTACCATGTTTTGCAATAAGTTCCTCATGAGTTCCTTTTTCAACGATGATTCCGTTTTCCATCATGAGAATCAAATCTGAATTAACAATAGTTTGTAATCTATGAGCGATAACAATTGAAGTTCTATTCTCTAAGAACTTATCAAATGCGGAGTAAATCTTTCTTTCACTTCTTGTGTCGATGGAGCTTGTTGCTTCGTCCAAAATAAGAATTTCAGGCATTTTAAGCATGCACCTTGCGATAGTTAACAACTGCTTTTCACCTTCGGAAAGACCAGATTTATTGCTAACAACCGTATCATAACCGTTTGGCATTCTCATGATGAAACTATGAGCATTTGCTTTCTTACTTGCTTCGATAATTTCTTCTTTGGTTGCATCAGGTTTTGAATATCTGATATTGTCATAAATTGTTCCGTTAAATAACCAGCTATCTTGCAAAACCATTGCAAACTTATTTCTCAAACTCGACTTCTTGATGTCCAAAGTCTTGATACCATCGATATCAATCTCACCAGATTGATAGTCATAGAATCTCATTAAGACATTGATAAGTGTTGTTTTTCCACAACCAGTTTTACCAACAAGAGCAATTCTTTGACCTTTTGAAATATGTAAATTGAAATCTTGAATAAGTTTTCTACTTGAATCGTAGGAGAAATTCATATTCTTGAAATCAATTGCTTCAACAGGTTTGACGATTTCATTTTGACCAACATCGATATCATCTTCTTTAGTCAAAAGTTCATGAACTCTGTTGTAACTTGCTTTCATCAAGCCAAATTCAGATAAGACAGATGAAATATCATTGAATGGCTTGGTGTATTGGTTTGTGTAGGATAAAAATGAACCGATAATACCAATTTCAACTGCAGGAATTGCTGCTGGTACACTATCTGCAAAGACAAAAAGTAAGATTGCAATCATAGCAACTACACAGTAGATGATATTATTAACAACTCTAGTTGTTGGATTAGGCCATGAAGATGAGAAAAGTGCTTTTTGTCCGTATTTGTACAAAGTACCATTCTTTTCTGTGTAGATATTATTTGATTCTTCTTCAAAGTTGAATGATTGAATGATTGATAAATTATTAATCATCTCATTTGAGAAGCCATTTTGATCTGCCATTGCAGCTGATTGTTTCTTGAAATACTTTGAAGTAGTCTTTGAAACAAACTTTGTAACAACAAATGATAATGGAGTTAGTAAGCAAACTGCTAAAGCCAAGATGTAATTGAGAATAAACATGAAAACAATGGTGACAATAACAGTTACAATTCCTAGATAGAGTTGTTTAACAAATGAGATAAGACCGTTTGTGATGTACTCACAATCCAAAATATTCTTTTGAATTAAATCACCTTGAGAAGATGAATCTAGATATGAAATTGGAACACTCAAATACTTTGAATAAAGGTCTTTTCTAATTCTATTAACTGCATTGTAGGAGAAAACACCAACTGTAAATTCGTAGATGTAATCAAAGATAACTGAGCTTACAGTTAAAATACCCATTATTAAGACGATGATTGAAATAGATTTAAAATCAGTATTTCCTTCAACCATGTAGTTAACTGAAAGACCAACCAAGAATGGAATTGCAGTGATACTTACTGCATAAATAAGTGCTGAGAATAAAGAAAGAATAAGTAAATGTAAGTCTTTCTTTAAATATTTGAAGAGGCTTGCAAATTTGAATTTATTATTCATATTAGTTTGCCTCCTTTGTTTGAGAGCGATAGATTTCTTGATAAACAAGATTGCTATTTAACAAATCATCATGAGTTCCAACTCCAACAACTTGACCATGATCCATAACGATGATCTTGTCACAGTTTCTAATTGTAGAAACACGTTGAGAGATGTAGAAAATAGTTTTATCGCTGTATTTAGTTTCAATATTCTTTCTAACTGTTAAATCGGAAAGATAATCAAGAGCAGAAGTAGAATCGTCAAAGATCATAACTTCAGGATTCTTAGCTAAGATTCTTGCGATTGAGATACGTTGTTTTTGACCACCAGAAAAGTTTCTACCACCTTCTTCAACTTCATGGTTGATAGTATCTGAATAGTTAGAAATAAATTCGTAGGCAAGGGCATCTTTTAAGGATTTGATAATCTCTTCATCAGTTAAATTCTTATTAGCCATAAGCATGTTAGACTTGATGGTACCTTTGAATAAAACTGACTTTTGATAAACCATTCCAACTTCATTATGTAAAGTTGGTAAATCGTAGTCTGATATCTTTTCACCTTTATATTTCACGGTTCCTTCTGTGGCATCAACCATTCTGAGTAAACATTTTGCTAAAGTTGATTTACCACAACCGGTACCACCGATAACACCAACTTTTTCTCCTTTATTAACGGTGAAATTAATATCGGTTAAAGTCTTATTACCTTCATCTTCATAAGCAAAAGTAACATTTTCAAATTGATATAAAGGTTCACCTTTTTCAATCTCTTTGACAATCTTTTTACCATCGTTAGCAATTGATGCTTTCTTAGCAAAAATCTTGTTGATACGTCTGGAAGAAATTCCTGCTCTGGTGAAAATATTGACTAAGTTTGTGATAACAATAAGTGCAATAAAAATTTGCTCAAGGTAATTAACTAAAGCGATGACTGTGGTTGCTTCTAGTTTATTACCACCTGGAGTTGTAATAACTCCATCAATTTTCATACCAGAAATGTAAACAACCAAAACGATCGCAACATTGATGACCATGTAAACTAAAGGATTGATGAATGCGTTGATAAAACTGACCTTACGACCAAGTTTGGCGTAGTATTCACTTTCCTTTTGAAACATTTCCTTTTGATAATCTTCTCTGTTGAAAGCTCTGATAACTCTGTTACCAGTGATTGTGTCAGAGGTTAATGAAGTGAGTTCATCAAGTTCTTTTTGTAAGATTGTGTACTGCTTACTGGATTTTCTCATGACAAAGAAAACGATGAAGCAGATAATTGGAATTGTGGCTAAGAAAAGTAAACCGATTGACCAGTCGAATATGAATGTGATAATCAAAGCCCCGATAATAAGAAATGGCGCTCTGGAAACCAAACGGATAAAGTGTAAAACACCGGTTTGAACATAGGTTGTATCAGTTGTTAAACAGGTATTTAAATATCCATCGGGAAATGATTCAACATCCTTAACTGAGAAGCTTGTAATATGATTAAATAATTTAATTCTTACATCGTTAGAAACTTTTTGTGCCGCAACGGATGCGATGTATTGGCAAATCATAGTAAAAGTGAAACCGAGTAAGCACAATGAAATAATTAAAGCTAATCTTGTAAAAAGATAATATAAACACTCATCTTGGCTATGACCTTGAACCATGTAATCAAGAATATTTTTCATGATTAATGGAACGATCAAATCAACTACTGTTTCAAAGGCTTTAAGTAATGGTCCAACTACGAAATACCACTTATATTTTCTAACTGAATCAAAGACTTTAATCCTTTGATCCATATTACTTTGTTTCTTCTTTCTTGCTATCTTCTTCGATTCTCTTATCGGTATAATCTTTCATTGCGTCGAAGAAATTACTGCCGATTGCAATATCTGCATTATTTGCGTCAAAAACAACACCATCGAAGTTTTGATTGTGACCAAAGGTGTAAACTAAGAAACCGATGTTGCAAAGTTTTTGAACAATTTTAACATCATCGTCAGCATGAGGAATAACCTTATCAAAATCATCTTCGTGGAAGAAGCAACATGCGTATTTAACTTCTTTATTTGATCTTGCATCAGTGTTTTTCAAAATAACTGGTGAAAATTTAACTGGTTCTTTTTCATCGTTTGTTTGAATTTCAAAGCATGCTAAATAATATTTCATTTGACTGAGAAGAGTCATCAATTCGTTGTAAGCTTTTTGCTTTTCATTCATATCTTGAGATGTCTTAAAAGTGTGCATGAGTTCTCTTACTTTAGCAACTTTTTCTTCATCTTGTGTAAATTCTGGTTCTTTCATATTCATAACCATTTCTCTATCTAATTCTTCCATAATAACTCCCTTTTTTACTAATTAATAATTATAGTAATTATTAATATATTAATTGGCTTAAATTGTTAATTTATGCTTAATTTGCACAAATTTTTTCATTATAAAAGCCGAATAACTGAGTATCCGGCTGAAAGTTATGCAATTTGCTCTAAAGCATCAAATGGAATTGGTAAGAATTTATCCTTACTAAAGGCAAAAACTACTGTTCCATTAAACTTCAAATGATCTTTTAAGAAGTTGATCAAATCACCTAAAGAATATTCTCTGACATAGATATCTCTACCAATTTCAGTTGAATATTGATTCAAAATGTCTTCAACAGTTTGGAAATTGGTGAAAGTGTAGCAATAATTATTCTTTTCATCGTCTCTTAAAATGAACATTGAAAGACTCTTTTTAGTTTCATCAGTTTTATTTTGTAAGTCTTCATCAGTTTCAACAAATGGAACCAAGAGTTTGATGAAAGCTAAGTTGATGAATAAATTTTTAACTGCTTCAGAATCATCAAAATTGGAGACAACTTTATCAAAAAGTTCTTCCAATTTCTTTGTTTGAGCATTTGAGTCTAAATGTTGAGTGGCATCGATAAGTCTAATCATGTTTATTACCTCGTTTCATATTTTTGATGTAGAAGATAAGTGTATCGATGTCAGCGGGGTGAACTGATGTGATTCTTGAAGCAAGGCCGATTGTTGTAGGTCTAATCTTATTAAGTTTTTCTCTTGCTTCTAAAGAAATACCATCAATTTTTGAAAAGTCGATATCACTTGGAATCTTGAAATCTTCCATCTGTTTAAGCTTTTCAGCTTGTTGATAAGCCATCTTGATGTAACCTTCATATTTAAGTTCGATTTCAAGGCAGATTCTTTCATTATCTGTAAGTGGGAAAAGTGGTTGGAAAGTATTTAAAACTGAATATTCAACCTTTTGTCTTTTAAGCAAGTCGTAGAAAGATACAGATTCATTAGGAATTTCAAATCCTAAAGAAACTACATAATCGATTACTCTTTGATCTTTTTTAACGTGATAGGATTTTAAAACCTCAACTGCTTTTTTAAGATGATCGAGTTTTAGATTTAACTTTTGATATCTTTCTTTGGAATTTAAACCTAATTCGTAACCATATTTCATCAAACGAATATCTGCGTTATCAGATCTTGTGATTAGTCTATATTCACTTCTTGCTGAAAGTAAACGGTAAGGTTCTTCAGTTCCTTTTGTGACTAAATCATCAATCATGACACCAATATAAGCTTCATCTCTTCTTAAGATGAATGGGTCCTCATTTCTTAAAAATCTGACGCAATTAATTGCAGCCATCAAACCTAAAGCACCTGCTTCTTCGTAGCCTGAAGTTCCAATAACTTGACCTGCTGCAAATAAACCTTTAACTTTGTAAGACATCAAACTTGCTGAGAATTCCAAAGGTCTAATTGCATTGTATTCAATTGCGTATGCATATTTCATAATCTTTGCATGTTCAAGTCCAGGAAGGGAATGAACCATCTCTTCTTGAACATCGATTGGCATACTTGTTGAGAAACCTTGCAAATAGATTGAATCGTTATATTTACTTTCAGGTTCAAGGAAGAGTAAGTGTCTTGGTTTATCAGCAAAACGGACAATTTTATCTTCAATTGATGGACAATATCTTGGACCAACACCGGTAACAACTCCGCCGTACATTGCTGAGTCTTTTAAGTGTTCTCTAATAATTTCGTGAGTTCTAGGAGTAGTGTATGTGATGTAGCAAACACATTGTTCATCTAAAGGAACAAAATCATCAGTGTCATATGAAAAAGCAAAGTGTCCATCGGAACCATATTGTGGTTCCAATTTTGAAAAGTCAATAGAAGATTTTTCAATTCTTGGTGGAGTTCCAGTCTTTAACCTGAATAAGGAAAGACCTAATTTTTCTAAGCTAGCAGATAAACCATGGCTTGGTTTTTCACCATCAGGACCACCAACTTCAACATGATGACCTCTTAAAATTGTAGATTCAAGATGAGTACCAGTGCAAAGAATAACTGCTCTAGTTAAAACCTTCTCATCAGTTCCTGCGAATCCAATTCTGAACAAAGTTTCTTCACCTTCAGAAAGGTTTTCAATATCAACAACTTCCTTTTCTTCAATAGAAAGATTTTCAACTGTTTCAAGGTAATGCCAGATTGAATTTGGATATGTCATCTTATCCTCTTGAGCTCTTAAAGATTGAACACCTGGACCTTTGGACATATTCAAAACTTTCATCTGCAAATAATGTTTATCTGCAAATTTACCCATGATGCCACCTAAGGCATCAATTTCTCTAACAACAATACCTTTTGCGGAGCCACCAATTGATGGGTTACATGGCATGTTTGCAATCATCTTTTTATTGAAAACATACATCATTGTTTTCATACCCATAGTTGCTGCAGCGTGAGCTGCTTCACTACCTGCATGACCTCCACCAACAACAACTACATCATAATCATAATTTTTAATCATTATCCAATTGATCCTTCCATATCCAATTTAATCAATTGATTCAATTCGACTGCGTATTCCATAGGTAATTCGGATGAGAATGGTTCAATAAATCCCATAACAATAAGTTGAGTAGCATCTTTCTTTGAGAGTCCACGTGACATCAAGTAGAAAAGTTGTTCCTCTGAAACCTTGGATACACTTGCTTCGTGCTCAAGAAAACTTGATTTATTATTAACCGTATTATTTTCGATTGTATCTGATCTGGAAATATCATCCAAAATAAGAGTGTCACACTCAACGTGTGCTTTGGATCTTTCACTGGTTTTGTCGATGTAAACTAACCCACGGTAGTTAGAAACACCACCTTGTCTAACAATTGACTTGGAGATAATTTTAGATGTTGTTTCCTTACCTAAATGAATCATTTTAGCACCAGCATCTTGATATTGACCTTTGCCAGCAACAGCGATTGAAATACAACTTCCTTTTGCTCTATCACCTTTTAAGATGCAGCAAGGATATTTCATGTTAACACCAGAGCCGATATTTCCGTCAATCCATTCCATCAAACCATCTTCATCAACTTGTGCTCTTTTTGTGACTAAGTTAACAATATTATTTGACCAGTTTTGAATGGTTGAGTATCTCATAGTTGCTCTTTTACCGACATAGATTTCTACAATTGCAGCATGTAATGAATCCAATGAGTAAATAGGAGCAGTACAACCTTCAACATAGTGCAAAGAAGCATCATCATCAACAATGATAAGTGTTCTTTCAAATTGACCACTTCTTTGATTGTTGATTCTAAAGTAAGATTGAAGTGGCTTATCTAACTTAACACCTTTTGGAACGTAGATAAATGATCCACCAGACCAAACTGCTGTGTTAAGTGCAGCAAATTTATTATCAGTTGCAGGAACAATCTTTCCAAAGTATTTCTTAAATAACTCTGGATATTGTTTCAAAGCGGTATCTGTATCTAAAAAGATGACACCTTTCTCGGTTAATTCACTGAGCATGTTATGATAAACAGCTTCAGATTCATATTGAGTGGTAACACCTGCTAAAAACTTATGTTCCGCTTCAGGAATACCTAATTTATTGAATGTATTTTTAATATCTTGAGGAACTTCTTCCCAAGTTTGACTAACCTTATCAGAGACACGATTGAAGTATGTGTAGTCCTGATAATTTAAAAACTTAAGGTCTGGTCCAAAAGATGGTAAATGATGATTCTCAAATTCTTTCAATGCATTTAAACGGATTTCTTTCATCCATTCTGGTTCATGTTTGTATTCGGATATCTTTGCAACAACCTCAGCATTTAAACCTTTACCGGTAGAAAGAATAGTTTGATCTGCATCTTTAAAATCGTACTTATCTCTGGAGTCAAAGACTTTATCGTTATTTTCCATTCTTTTCCTCCTTTTCTACTTCTTTGAAAGCTTCATCAAGTCCTCTCCAACCGATTGTGGCACAGTTGATACGACTTGGTTGTCTGTAAGTGTTAACAAAACAAACTGCGTCTTCTAAAAGATCGGAATCAAATTCTTTGTTATCCATCATCTTATCGAATTCTGCCATAATCTTTTTTGCTTCTTCAATAGTTTTACCAATAACCAATTCAGTCATGATAGATGTTGAAGCAGTTGAGATTGCACAGGCTTTTCCATGCCAAAAGCAGGAGACAATCTTGTCATTTTCAATCTTAACTTGAACGTAAATATCATCGATACAATTATCGGAGTGGTCCATGTGGATGGTAATGTAATCTTTATCATCAACCTCTTTGAAATTTCTTGGATTCTGATAATTATCCATGATAATTTCTCTTAACATATTTTGATCATAAGAAATAGGCATCTAAAAAATTACCTCCTTGTTTTACTGCTTCGACAAACTGATCAACATCCTCTTTGGTGTTGTAGAAATAAAAGCTTGCTCTTATTGTGCTATCAGTGTGCAAAAAGTCTAACAAAATCTTAGCACAATGTTGACCGGATCTGACACAAACTCCTTTACTAGCAAGTAAAGTTGAAGCATCTTGAGAATTAACACCTTTGACGTTGAAGGTGATAATTCCATTATCTGCATCATGGTTATAGATGATGATATTATCCAATTCATCCAACTTTTGAATGCAGTATTTTCTTAAATTTCTTTCGTAAGCTTCAATTTCATCCATACCGATTGCAGATAAATAATCACAAGCAGCTGCTAAACCTAAAGCACCTGCGATATTTTGTGTACCTGCTTCAAATTTGTATGGAGGAAGTTGATAAGTGATATCACCACAAGTATCGAATCTTGTGGACATACCGCCACCTGAAAGAAGTGGGTCAAGTTTTTTAAGTAAATCAAATTTTCCATAAAGAACACCGATACCGGTTGGGCCAAGCATCTTGTGTCCAGAAAATGCTAAGAAATCGACATCTAAATCTTTAACATCAGTTTTTTGATGTGGAACAGATTGAGCACCATCGCAAACAAAGTAACAACCATGTTCATGAGCAATCTTACATAAAGTTTTGATATCAACTTGATAGCCTAAAACATTGGTAACCATTGCCAAAGAGACAACTTTAGTTTTTGGAGTTAAACTCTTTTCAAAGTTTTCAACACTCAATCTTCCTTCTTTTGTTAAAGGAACGTATTTAACAACTAAATTCTTTCTCTTAGCAATTGAAAACCAAGGTAAAACATTTGATGCATGTTCTGCTTCGGAAAGAAGAATTTCATCTCCTTCCTCAAGCAAGTTTTCAAAACCGAAAGCAACCATATTTAAAGACATGCTTGTACCTGAAGTAAAAGCAATCTCGTTTTTATTTGCATTGATAAATTTAGCCACGGTTTCACGGGCATTTTCGTATAAAACATCGACATCGTGAGCAAGTTTATAGTCACCACGATGAGCATTTGCAGTTTCGTATAAATAGTAATAATCTTGTGCTTGAATAACTGATAATGGCTTGAAACTTGTAGCAGCATTATCTAAATAGCACAAAGGTTGTCCGTCAATTGTTGGAGTGTTTGTGTAGATTGGAAAATCTTTTCTCAATTTGTAAGGATCAATTTTAGCCATATTAACCCTCCTTAAAAAAGTATCTTTTCAAACTCTTCTTGGTTTGAAGAACTGAACTTATTTAATACAGGTTTGAAATAACTTGCAATAAGTAACGATTCAGCTTCTTTCTTTGATAAGCCTCTTGTCATCAAATAGAAGAGTTCGTTTTGGTCTATAGAACCTAAAGCTGCGCCATGGTTTGCTTGAATAACATCGTTATCTGCGATATTTAAAACTGGCAAAATAGTGGATTTTGCTTCGTCATTTGAATTGATAATTCTTCCTTCAACTCTAGTTGTAGATTTTTTTACTCCGTTTAAAATTGTGGCAACAGGTCTAAAATACAACTTTGAGTTTGAAGCGTTATAACCATTTGTTGAGATAAAACTGGTTGCGTTATCACCTTTATGGATAACTTCAATGTTGTAGTTTTTTGCTTTATCTGAAACTTGAGCACAGGCAACTCTCATACTAAAACTTGAGTTTTTTCCAAGCTCAACAACTAAGTCAAATTCAGTTTCTTGTTTGGCATAATCCAAGATAATTATGCTGACATCTCTATCATCAGAGATACATATTTTATTCTTGTATAAAAGTTGTTTATTTGAAAAAACTATGTTTAATTCATTACTATTTTCAAGTTCAGATAAGTTGATTTCGTTATTTTGAATGATAGGAGCCATATTACTTCTTTGCTAAACAAGTTCCAAGTAATTGAGCTTGTTTCTCCTTCTTTTCAATCTTGATTCCGTACTCTTTAGTTAAAACTGAGTATCCATTTTGAGAAATCTTTTCGGTTAAAGATCCATCGGTATCAACTGCAACTTTACCATCAACAATAACAACTGTTCTATTAGGTTTAACTGATTGCAATAACTTTGAATAGTGAGAAATAATAACAAAAGTTGTCTTGTATTCGTTGATACATTCAAGAATTGCTTTAGAAATATCATTTAAAGCATCTACATCCAAACCAGAATCAATTTCATCAAGCATTGCAAAATCAGGTTTTAAGAGTAACATCTGCAAGATTTCATTACGTTTTTTCTCACCACCTGAGAAACCATCGTTGAGATTTCTCTGAGCATATGAAGAATCCATATTCAAATTCTTGTATGTTCTCTCAAGTAATCTGTAATATTCACCTAAGCGAATTGGTTTTTCTCTATGAGCGTTAATTGCCATCTTAAAGAAGTCCATGGACATAACCCCAGGAACAGCAACAGGAGATTGGAAACCTAAGAACATACCTCTCTTACTCTTTTCATCAGGTGAAAGATCAGTTATATCTTCATCATCAAGGTAAATTTTACCTTGTGTAATTACATAGTTAGGATTGCCCATAATGACATTGATAAGTGTGGATTTACCATGTCCATTTGGTCCTAAAAGAGCTAAACAATCACCAGAATTGATAGTAAGATTTACGCCTTTTAAAATTTCTACATTGTCAACTGAACAATGTAAATCAACTATTCTTATATTTTTCATATTGATATGACCTTATCTAGTATTGTTTGAATACCTTAAAATTATAACAATTTAAAAGATAGTATTAAATAACAAGGCGTCCTTGATTATTCAATACTATCGTAATAATTACATACCGTCTTTAATTTCTTTGGCAACATCTTCTTGATAATGTTTATCAGTTATTTGATATGGTGAGAATTCAAGAAGTTTTCTGTTGTCGTTGTCATATCTAGGAATGACGTGAACATGGAAATGGAAAACAGTTTGACCTGCAGTTTTACCAGCGTTAGTTAAGATGTTGACGCCAGATGCTCCTAAAGATTTAACCATAGATTGACCAAGCATTTGAGCTACTTCGAAAACGTGATCTAAGATATTCTTAGGAACAAAGAGTACGTTATCAAAGTGTTCTTTTGTAATTAAAACACAGTGACCTCTTGTTGTTGGGTTAATATCAAGAAATGCAGTACAAATTTCATCTTCGTAAACTACTGCAGATGGAATTTCTTTACCAGCAATTTTACAGAATATACAATTATCAAAATTCATATTTTTCACCTCTTATTATATTTTACAACTAATTTCACAATCTATTCTCTGAAATTAATCTAAACAAACTGTGCCATCAATTGCAGCGTGAATTAATCTTAGCATCTGTGACTTCTCGTTCTTTTTTGAGATTGGTGGTAAGTTATCGATATCGAAAAAATCTTTGGAAAGAATCTCATAGCAGCTTTCTTTCATCTCACCGACTACTTCAACTAAATAAGTCAAAATATATTCAGGAACTCCAGTAGTTTTGATATCTTTATATCTATCTGTAACACCAACTAATCTGACAATTTTGCATTCAGCACCTGCTTCTTCTCTAAGTTCTTTTAAAACAGATTCTATTGGTGATAAGGTTAATTCTGTCCAACCACCTGGAAAGGAATAACCTCCATCAGATTTTTCTTGAACTAATAAGACTTTCTTCTTGTCTGGGGATAAAATGATTCCTCTGCACGAAACATTAGGAGTTGGGTAGATATCTCTTTTGAAGAAATTCCCACCTGTAAGGTCAACATTTGCTTGTTCAGACAAAAATCTTTTAGTTAACTCTTGAAGTTGCTTATAGTTATCGATAGCGTATGCATCTTTAGTATATTTAAGTCCGATTTTACAGATTTCCTCAACTTTGAGAACGTATTCAACAAAATCTAACTTAGTCATAATTACTCTTCCTCAACGTATTCATCATCGTTATCGAATTCAACAATGAAATGTTCTTCGATGGTAACATCATAATAATCTAAAACTTCTTCATCTAAATCTTCGTAAGAAGAGATAGTGTTTTCGCCTTCGAAAATATTGTTCCAAGTTTCTACTAAAACATCTCTTGCTTCATCTAAAGAATCAAAAGTTATTTCGTTATCCTTGTAGAAATTTAAAATTATCTGGGTTGAAGCAAATTGCTCATCTTTGTTCATTTTAATTTTCATAATCACCTCCATAATTTAAAAAAGAGGTTAACTAGTAACCTCTCTTATTTTAACAATAATTAGTTATGATTATTCCTCATATGTATCTTCTTCGAATAATGCAGGATATGTTGTTTGCATATATTCAAAGAATGTTTCATTGTTGTACTCAATATCTAAGTCTTTGAGGAAGTAGACTGTTGAGTCAGTTCTGTAAGTTGAGTTATCAACCATCAAATAGCTGATTTCTTTAACTAAGTCTTTCTTCTTAGCTTTAACTTCTTCACTATCAGCATCGTTTTTTGCTAATACACCAGTATTAACAACTTCATTGATGATAACTAAGTAGTAAGAAGTTGTACTGGAATCGTAGAAAATAACATTTCTATCACCAGATGTTGAACCTTGACCGTTTTCTGTAGTTAAGAATCTATAACCACCGATCATTGTTGTAACATCTTTTGCGGTTGATTCAGGATCAGTATTGTAGTTTGATGAGAAGATACGGTTCTTGATTGAATCTGGGACACCATCAATTGTCGAAGAAGAGAGATACATACCTGAGATATAATTCTTCTCTTGAGTGATGGAACCAAGTTTTCTTTCGTAACCAACATCTAATGAATAGGTTGAGCTACCTGTATACTCAGAGAACAAATCTTTATCGATTTCATTTTCTGGCAATGGTGTATAGTGATCCTCATCTTTTGTAGCAATTTTTTCCATATCTTGGTCTGCGTAAGCAACAAGAGTATGTTTTTCAAGATCTGTGTGTCTTGAATAGAAGTCACTAACACCTGCATATTCTTTATTACCTTTACGTGCTTCTGCAAGCATTCTTAAGGTTAATGTGGATTTATCTTGAATTTCTTCATTTTGTAAATCATCCAAGAAGGCGTTAACAAATAACAAAGCATCACCAACATTAGCATTTTTACCATCGGAAATCTTGACGATGTCGAAATCTCTTGCGTTAGTAACACCAATTGAAGTGTAGCTATCTTCATAGAGATATTCAGTGACTAATTGGTTTCTGATAATATCTGGAACAATTTCTTGTTCGATATATTTATCATAGCCACATGTGAAGACTTCATCATAAGTTGAATTATTAGTAATAATAACTTTGTGATCGTAATCACAAGTTGATGTATCAACTGGATACATATCCTTTTGTAAGGATTTTACGAATGCTTCTTCGTCGAAGTAGTAGTTAACATCATATGTATTGGTATTAACTTTCTTGAGCATAACTTTTTCTGCTTCTTCTCTAATTTCAGCAGAAGTTAATGCGGTGTAACCAGTTAAGGTTGTACCATCACCTACTTTAGCTTTTGCAACTTCCAAAAGCAACTTATCCATGGTCTTCTCATTGAAACCTGATAAATTACCATAGTAGTTTTCTTTATCGTTGAAGTAGATGTCATCTAAAGAAATTTCATTACCGTTAACAGTGATAATTGCTTCAGCAGCATCGGAAGGAAGATCCTTATTTGTTGAGGAGCATGATGTTAAAGAAACAAGTGAAACTGTTGCTAAAGTCAATAACTTATACAATTTTTTATTAGTTGTTGCTGACATCACAAACACCTCCTTTAGTAATTGCACCACTCATGAATTCGTCGATACAAGCGCTAGGTAAAATACGATTGCTCAATGATTTTTGTAAATCAACAAGTTGTAAGTAATCTTCCCAACTTGAAGCAAGACTCTTCTTATCTTGATAAAGTTTGTTATCCATTGTTGCATTGATGTAAGATGTAACTAACTCATCAACAGCTTCAGGAATGACTGCACCTTTATTGACTGCTTCAGTCTTATTAAGATTGTATTGAACAAACTCTAAATTTGTACCGTATGAATTCTTCAAAGCGGTTCTAACTGCATTAGCAAGAGTAGAATAGTTCTTACTTTCTGTTGCAGTTAATGAAGTGATTAAACTTGGGTTATAAACAGTTGTATCGGATGTATTTAAACTAGGAATGGTTAAATTGAAGTAATCTTGTCTAACTGCACTTGCTTTTTCTTCGTTGGTTGTTAAACCTTCAAAAAGTGAAGTGTAGTCATATTTACCTTCTGCTGTAGGATTATTAATTTGAGTTTCAACACTTTCAAATGGATCGAAAGCTGTGACGATGAAGTGGATACCTTCGTAACCGGAGTCACCAGAAGTACCAGCTCTTGTGACCATGATTGGGTTACCTTTTTCATCAGCTAAAACCTTAGCATTTTGAACAAGTTTAACACCAGTGGTTGTTGTTTGATTGTCAGCATCACCTGTCTTATCATCAACATATTCGACTAATTGTAAGTTTGGAACTTGAACGAATCTACTTGTATCGATGCCTAAATTTGTAGCTTGGGCTTCAGTCTCTGAATCCAAATAGATGTAAGAAACAGATCTGTTATTGAAATAGTGGTTGTAGATAATATTTCTAGGGTAGTTAAGTTCAACTGCATCTTCAACAGTTAAATTAGCACTGGATTTTGTAGTTTCTGCATATGTGCCTAAATCTAAAGCAGCAGAAACTGGTATACCAAAAGCGGCAACACCGGTGCCAGATTCATCCTTAACAAAATCTTGATTACCAATAATGTCTTGGACATTTAAAACTTCTTTAGCGTCGGTTGGCATATTGGTATTTTTAACTAAGTTTGTCTTATCTTGAGTTGAACCAGAATTATCTTTAACATTAGGATTGAAGAGGTAATCTCTTGCGTATAAACCTAACTTAAATTCATTAACATATGAAGTTGTGATCTCCATTGGAGAAGTAAGCAAACCATATGTAGTATTGGAACTATCTTCAGACAAACGTAAGGCGACTTCACCAAAGTTCTTATATGTTGAAGTACTTGCTAAACCTTTAACAACGTTATAAATTTGATATGCATCATCTGCAGAAATTTTACCATTGTAAAGATCGGTGCTTGCAGCATCAACTTTAACTAAGATATGCTTAGCAACATATGGTGAGTTGTTGTTGATGTAGTCTTTTCTGTATGTGAGAATGTTCTTATCAGATTCCAAATTTGTGGTGTTGGTAGACTTCTTTTCTTCCAATGTGTATTTATGACGAAGTTCCTCTTCATCTTCAACACCTTCAGTTTCAAAGGCTTTTTCGATTTCTTCTTTTTCACTGGTACCATTTGCAGAGGCATTATCTCTAGCAGTTTCATAGAAATCATCAATTTTATTTTCGACAGTTGTTTCGATTAAAGCTGTGTCATCGACGACAATTTGAACGAAAAGATCTTTTAAAGTATTGTAATAAGCTTTTGCTGAATCAATACTTCCATCATACTCTTTGTACATATCATCAATGGTATATTCAGTACCGTTATAGGTGAGAACAACGCCATCTTTTTCGTTTAATTCAGGAATTAAACTGCCACAGCTGGCTAATGCACCTAAACTAACTGAAGAAATTAATGACAAAGTTAAGAGCATACTCTTTTTCTTCATGTATTAACCTCCTAAGTTAAAGTTAAAAATTTATTCATTGCAAAAAATTACTTTTCGCAAGAATATCGGTTTAAATTTTACTAAAAAGAAAAATGATATTCAAAGAATAAAATAAACAATATTTTCTAAATAAGATAATAGGAATAATATTTTCCCTATTAATATTACAAACGATCATTCTAGCGACAAAAAGATACATCGATAAAAGTGCCATAAAAATTAAAAGCGATTTCATAAAATTTCTTCTTGAAAGTATAAATTGATAGTTCTATATTCTTTGAAGTATGAAAAGCTTAAAGGAAAAATTATTAAATTTATTTCAGCCTATCGATTTAACAAAAGGCAAACCATGGAAGGTAATTCTCTACTTCGCATTACCTATTTTTATCTCATATTTATTTCAACAAATTTACGCAATGGCAGACAGTATGATCGTCGGTCTTAACTTGCCAAACCAATTCGCTGGTGTCTCCGACACTTCTTCACTTTCATTCATCATCTTGCAATTTGCCTTTGGTGCTACTGCAGGTTTCTCAGTTTTAACCTCAAAGATGGTTGGTAAAAGAGATATAAATGGTATAAGAAAATCATTTGCAATCTCCATTTGGGTATCTTTAATTATTTCAATTGTTTTAACTATTGCTGCAATTTTAGCTACTAATTTTTTATTGAGTTTGGTTCAAGTTACTCCAGAAAATGACATGGTAACCTACCAAGCAGCTTATGTTTATATCACTATCATCTTCGGTGGATTAATCGGACAAGTTTTCTACAACTTAATCTGTTCAGTATTAAGAGCAATCGGTGATAGTATCATTCCACTTGTCTTCTTAATTGCATCCTCAATCTTAAATATCGTTTTAGACATCATCTTTGTCAAATTCATGCCAACAGAAATTTTAGGTGTTGCAGGCGCTGCAATTGCGACAATTGTTGCTCAAGCTGCCGCTGCTATCGGTTGTTTTATCTTCACCTTTATTTACTACCCTCAACTTAGACTTTCAAGAAAAGATTTTGCTATTGATTGGAAATTTACATATGAACATATTAAATCGGGTTTACCATTAGGCTTCCAATTCTCCATTCTTGCAATTGGATTAATCACCTTACAAGGTGCAATTGTTAAATTCGATTTAGGTACATCATTGCACGCAGCTCAAGATGGTTATGGTGCTGCTAGTAAGTTTACTCAATTCTTATTTTCACCTTTAAATGCAATCGGTACTGCTATGATTTCCTACGTTTCTCAAAACTTAGGCAACAAGCAATTTGAAAGAATTAAACAAGGTTGTTTACAAGCATATATACTCGGTTTAATCGCCACTTTATTGGTTCAAGTTTTAGGATTTTTACTCTGTATTAACGGTGCTTATCTCTATTTATTCATTCAAGGAGATGCAGTCAGCGAAAGTACAATTTTCTACGGAACATACTATATGTTCTGCACACTACCTTTCTACTACATTCTCTCCTTGCTCTTTATCTGCAGAAACTCAATTCAAGGTTTAGAGAAATCTTTCTACCCATTTATCGCTGGTGTTGCCGAATTAGTTGCTAGAACAGTCATTTCAATTTACATTCCACAATGGGTCTCACCTGATAATTTAGTTTCAAGTGCTGCTTTTATTGGAGTTAGTTTCTCCGACTGCTTAGCATGGATTGCCGCAGACATTTGCTTATTCTATCCAATGATTAGATACATCCATCTTGGTAAGATGAAAAATATCAAAATCGAAACAATTGAAGAACAAAATTCAGCTCCTTTAGACTTAAAGAAAAAGTCCGAATAGGACATCAAAATTGCTATAATTTATAAACTTATGGAAATTATCGCAATCGCAAATCAGAAAGGTGGCGTCGGAAAAACCACCACAAGTATTAATCTTGCTTCATGCTTATCAAACGATAAGTATAAGGTTTTGCTTATAGATTTAGATCCACAAGGAAATTGTTCTCAAGGTATTAATGTTGATCCTACTTTACAGGATAAAACTATCGATATGTTGATGTTAGATCCAGAGAATGTTAAAGATTACATCATCAACACATCCATTGAAAATTTAGATTTAATCCCTGCAAATTTAAACTTAGCTGCTCTTGAATCAATCGTTAAAAATCAGATGATTGAAGAACCAAATTTACTTTTAAAGAAAGTGATTGAACAGGATGAAATTAAAAATAATTACGACTATGTAATTATTGATTGCCCACCTTCACTTTCATTTTTATCACTTAATGCTTTAAATGCTGCAAACTCAGTTTTAATTCCAATTCAATGTGAATATTTTGCCTTAGTTGCAGTCGCTCAAATTCTTTCTGTCATCAACCAAATTAAAGTAGAAACTAATCCTAACTTAGATATTGCTGGTTTCTTACTCACAATGTACGATGCAAAAACTACAATCTCAACAGAAATCACCACTCAAGTTTATAAGAATTTCAAAGAGAAAACTTTTAAGACCATCGTTCCAAGAAACTCTTCAATTCCCGAAGGAAGTGCTAGAGGTATTCCAGTCAATTTTTATAAGCCAAATGCAAAAGGATCAATTGCCTACAATCAATTAGCAAAAGAGGTCGTAAACTATGTCAAGGACAAAGAAAAACGTTCTCATCAATAATACATTAGAAGATTTACTTAAAAAATATAAACCTTCTGACGTTGTTTCTAAGATTGAAAATAACCTCACAACTTACAGAAATGTTGAAATAAGTATCTCCAAGATCTACTTATCAAATATGATCAACAAAGCTTATTACAACCTTGATGACTTATACGCTGATGAAGCTGATATCAGAAATAACGGAATTGTTGAACCACTTCTTATCTACAGAGATAAGTCTAAGTATGCAGATAAATATCTCCTTTTAAACGGAACAAAGAGATATTTGCTCCTTAAAAAGATGCATATGGATCAGGTTAAGGTTGCTATTATTGAAAATGTTACTCAAAGACAAGTTGATGAATTCATCCTCATGAACACCATCAGAAATGAAGATAATTCCTTAATCATCGCTTATGCTTTGAAGCAATTCTCATCCAAATATAAGATTAAAAATGCTGGTTTAAGTCAAATTACTGGTATCAGTTATTCTCAAATTCTCAATCTCATGAGAATTTTAAATCTCTCTGAACCTGTCATTAAGTCTTTGATTAATAATCAAATTACTTACACAAAGGCTAGACCACTTTTATCTTTAAAACCTGAGCAACAAATCTCATTACTTAAAGAAATTATTGAAGAGAATCTCTCCGTCAGAGACATCGAATTCAAGGTTAACACCTTACTTAATACCAAGAAAAACAATATGAAAATTGCTATGGAAGGCACTAAGATTACAATCAACTGCCAAAATCCAAAGCAAGCAAAAAGAGTCTATAAGAAAATTCAAAAACTCTACAAAATAAACTGATAAAAAGAGCTATAGAGAAATCCTCTATAGCCATTTTTAGTTTCCAACACCGAAATCTGTATTTTCATAAAGAAAATCAAATCTCTTATCCTCTTTTAAGTATGAATAATTTTCCATGAACCATTTAACAAGTTCATCGTCTCTTTTAATTGGAGTGGAGTTGTTGCAGTAGACATTTATTGTTCCGTAATTGAAGTTTTCTTCAAGAATTTTAATATCATTTGCAATCATCTCTTTAGTTTGACCTTTAATTCCAACCATTAAACATGGTGAATCAAAATTCTTTTTAAGTTCTTCTACAGATTTGAAGAAAATTCCTTTCTTCAAGAAATCATTTCTAAACTTTTCATCAAATGATTCGATTCCAATTTTAACAACAATTTCAATTCCAAAGAAATCACGAAGTTTTTGAATTTTATTCTTGTACATGTAGTGAGATTCTAAGAATAATTTCTTAATCTTTTTCTCTTCAACAATATTCTTGATATCTAAAATTGTTTCATCAGGCAAATCGAAAAATGAAGCTGAATCGATTGTTTCTAAACAACCAAATTCTCCAGTTACATGAGAAAGAATAATTCTATTCTTTTCAATGATGTCATTTCTATCAACTTCGTTATCCAAAATGTAGTCGCAAAAAGCACATTTACCATAAGCACAAGGTAAACTCTTTAAAAGAACAATTTCTCTATCAGTTTTTCCAATAACTTTGGAATAACGTGGGATATTATCAATAATGCATGAATTCATAATTAAATCTCGTAAGGATATTTGTAGTTGAAATTAATCTTTCTAGCTTTTGCTTCTTTGATAACTTCTTCTTCACTAACTTGGCAGATTGTTGCAATGTAATCGGTAAAGAATTTTTCTACATCAATATCTAAAACTAATCTTGCATTTCTTCTTTTATGATAGAAATTCATCTTATCAACAAGCATGACACCTCTTGCTTTGCCTTCTGTGACAACATCGACATAAGCGTTGATTGTCTTAATGACAAATTCTGGATGAATTGCAATTGAAATAGCTAATGGATCGTTGATTACACAACCATCAATTCTTTCATATTTCTTGTGGAAATCCATGTAAAATCTTGTGATTTTATAGATGAAATCACCAATTTTTGGATTGAAATTTTTAATCAAATCAATGATTTTATCTGTTAAAACAATCTTTCTTGTTGCATCTAAAGGAACAACTGTAGCTTTCTTATTTGAATGGCTAAAAACTGGAAACATGTATTCTGCAGCATCAGGATCACACCAGAAATTGTACTCAGCAAGTTGAGAGCAATTACCATGTGATTTGTAGTTACCACCCATCATTGTAAAATCGACAACAGACGACATAAATCCAGGAAATTGACCAAAGAAGTGCGCCATATTTGTAAGTGGTCCAAGAGTGATAAAAGAAACATTTTCTCCATAATCTAAAAAAGTGGTAAATAAAGTTTTATTTCTATCCCAAGGAACTAATTTATGTTCATTGTTAACAGGAATAAAAGTTTCACCTAAACCATCTTGACCATGAGTATCCTCAGCTGAAGTGTATTCAACTTTAAGTGGCTTTTCGGCTCCATACCAAACTGGAATATCTGTTCTATCTAAAAGTTCAAGAACTCTAAAAACATTATCTTTGCCTTTTTCGGGTGCAACATTACCTGCAACCAAACTAATTGCAATAACTTCGAAATTAGGATTATTCAAAGCGTAGATTAAAGCTAAAGAATCATCAATTCCAGGATCACAATCAATGATAACTTTCTTAGATTTCATTCAATTCTTCCTCTTTTCTTTTTAAATAAGCTATTCTATTATTTAATGAGTAAATACACCCACAGTAATCTTGGCGGTACATCTTATATTCTTTAGCAATTTGAATACCGATTAAAGTTCCATTTTCCTTTTTAAAATCCGAAACTAAATATGTGGTATTTGGATACTTTTTATTAAGTTCTAAACCAATTTCATTAAGCATTGAACTAGGTTTTTTAGCGGAAACTGTCATGACTGTTGTGTAGTAATCAAACCCATGTTCGCTAGCGTACTTATAACCTTTTTCAATACGATATTTGTAGCAATAAAGGCAGCGATTCCCACCTTCTTTATCATCTTTATAAGGTTTGAAAAGTTCTTGATAAGTTTCAAAATCGTCGTTTTCTTTAATCAATTCATAAGTGAAACCATGCTTTGCTGAATACTCTTCAATAAATCTTTTCAAAGTTTCAAATCTTCTATCATACTCTTCAATTGGATAGATATTTGGATTCGAATAATACAAAGTTAAATCAAAATATTTATACAAGATAGAGACAGGATAAGTTGCACAAGGTCCACAACAGCAATGCAAAAGTAATCTAGGTTTGTAATCTAGATTTTTAACATTATCTATCAACTTATTGAACTCTTCTAAGTAGTAATTTTTTGATTTATTTTCCATGAATTAGTCTTTATAAATAAACATTGCATCACCGAAAGAGAAGAATCTGTATTCTTCCTTTACAGCATGATTATAAGCATTTAAGATATTTTCTCTAGTTGAAAATGCTGAAACAAGCATCATCAATGTGGATTTTGGTAAGTGGAAATTTGTGATTAAGCAATCAACTGCTTGATATTCAAAACCAGGATAGATGAATAAATTTGTGTCACCTTGGCAGCAGACAAACTTTCCATATTTATGGATAACTGTTTCCAAAGTTCTGGTGGAAGTTGTGCCAACAGCAATGATTCTTCTACCTTCTTTCTTTGCTAAATTCAATCTTTCTACAGTGTATTCATTCATCATGAAGAATTCACTGTGCATATGATGATTCAAAATATTTGATTCTTTAACAGGTCTAAAAGTTCCTAAACCAACGTGTAAAGTAACGTCTAAAATCTCTACACCAATTTCCTTTAACTTTTCAAAAATCTCATCAGTGAAGTGGAATCCAGCTGTTGGAGCAGCAGCACTACCTTCAATTTTTGCGTAAACTGTTTGATATCTATCGTTTGGTGAAAGTTGATTCTTAATGTAAGGTGGTAATGGCATCTTACCTAATTTATCAAGAACCTCTAAGAAGATTCCATCGTACTTAAAACGTAAATATCTGATTCCTTCTTCACCAATTTTTTCGCATAATGCTTTTAATTCACCGTTGCCGAAAGAAAGTGTTGCACCAACTTTAATTACTTTTGCATTACCGCATAAGCATTCCCAAAGATCTTTTTCTTCTTTGGATTCATTTAAAAGCAAAACTTCAACATGAGCACCAGTTTCTTCTTTAACACCGAATAATCTTGCTGGAATAACTTTGGTGTTATTTCTTACTAGGACATCCCCTTTTCTAAAATAGTTAACGATATCGTAGAAGTGTTGGTCTTTTAATTCACCAGTATCTCTATTCATAACTAAGAGTCTAGATTGATCTCTCTTATCTGCTGGAGATTGTGCAATCAATTTTTCATCTAGTGGATAATCATATTCATCTAGAGAATAAACATCATAATCAAACTTTTTACCATTAACTAAAGTTGTTTTCTTTTCTTCCATCTTAAAAGCCTCTTTCATCCTTGTATTTGGCAAGGATTTCATTCTTAAATTCACTGAATCTATCTTCTTTGATAGCTTGTCTTGCTTGCTCCATAATTCTAATTAAAAATCTCAAATTATGAATGGAGCAAAGTCTTTTACCAAAGGTTTCATCACATTTAATAAGGTGATTTACATATGCTTTTGTGTAGTGTTTGCAGGTGTAGCAATCACATTCATCATCAATAGGTGTGAAGTCTGTTTTATACTTTGCATTCTTAATATTTATTCTTCCATGAGAAGTCATCAAAGCACCATGTCTTGCAATTCTAGTTGGCAAAACGCAGTCAAACATATCTACACCTTTTTCAATGCCATCTAAAATATAATTTAAGCTACCAACACCCATCAAATATCTTGGTTTATCTTCTGGCAAGTATTTAATTGCATAAGATACCATTCTGTATTCAACTTCAGCTGGTTCACCAATTGATGTACCACCGATTGAATAGCCATCAAAATCCATCTTAGCCAATTCTTTAGCACAGTATTCTCTGATATCTTGGAAGTCACCACCTTGAACTATACCAAAAAGAGCTTGATCTTCTCGTGTGTGGCTATCAATGCATCTTTTTGCCCAACGAAGTGTTCTATCAACAGAGTTTTTCATATATTCTCTTGTGACAGGATAAGGTGTACATTCATCTAAGCACATTGCGATATCTGCACCGATTTTCTGTTCGATTTCCATAACTTTTTCAGGTGAAAAGAAATGTTTTGAACCATCTAAATGGGACTTAAACATGACTCCTTCTTCTGAAATTTTTCTGCTATCTGAAAGTGAAAAGACTTGGAAACCGCCACTATCTGTTAGCATTGGTCCATCGTAATTCATAAATTTATGAACACCGCCAGCCATATCAACAATATCTTCACCAGGTCTTAAATGAAGGTGATAAGTATTAGCAAGAATAACTCCAGCACCCATCTCTTTAATCTCTTCAGGGGATAAAGTTTTAACTGTGGCTAAGGTGCCAACAGGCATGAACATTGGTAATTCAACTGTTCCATGAGGAGTATGCAAAAGTCCATAACGGGCATTTGAATTCTTATCTTTGTGTAAAATTTCGATTGAAAATGTCTTTTTATTCATGCTTAACCTCCTCAAAGTGCCTATATATTTTATAATTTTTAACTTCAAATAAATAGGCATGAAAAATCCTCCTCAAGTGAGGAGGACTTAGTATCTATAAGAATTAACCTTGAATGAGTTTGTTATCTTTACTGACGCTATTGAAGACTCCAACAACTGTTCCAGATCTTCTACTGACTTTAGAGAATTTGAAGCATAAACCAAACTATACTGTAAAAAGTTTACATACAAAAAGTCAAAACGTCTCAATTCTCTCAAAAATTTTACTTTCCAAATAAAAAGCAACCTACATCATCATAGGTTGCAAAATTTACGATAACAACAATTTATTTTCTGATTAATACAGGTTCGGAATCAAACTTTTGAAAACCTAATTCCTTGTAGAATTTACTAAGCGATTTATTGCTTTTTAAAACTTCCGTGTAAATTCCATAAAAACCGTACTGTTTAAACAAATTTGCAAAGAAGATAAAGAAATTAACTCTTAAATTCTTATCATCTCTGAACTCTTTATCAACACACAAATCATAAAAATAAACTAATCCTTCATGCATATATATTGTTGCAGCAGCAACAATTTTATCGCCTGTGATCATTACTAATTTCTTGAAAGCTTCATGGCTATTAATAAATTCTTGATCAAATAATTTCATTTCATCTAAAGAAGCATGAGGATAATATTCGCTCATATTCTTCTCATAAAACTCATCGATGTAGAAGAACTTTTCTGTTTCAAGAAAACCGAATGAAATGTTTTCATCAAGTTTAGGACTAACTAATTTTGCTTCCTTCAATCCAAAAGCAAATTTAATTAATTCATCTTCAATGTAATAATTAGATAAAGTAGCTTTAATCTTAGCCAAATCTAATTTATCTCTATGTTGAAAAGAAATAATTCTTTTAGAGTAATCAGCATTAAAATCAAATGAACTTAAATCAGGTTCTTTCGTGATGATAATTCTGTTGCAAATATCCAATGTCGGATATTTGGAATTATAAAGAACTTTAACTCCTTTGAAAGGAAAATCATAGTCGCAGAAATTTGCAAAAAATGATTCTTTCAAAGAGTCAGTCCATTCAATTAAAGGATTATTATTAGGCATTTTTCTTATATTCTTCAATACCAGCAACAACTAATTCTTTAGCAATTGATGGGTTAACTTTACCTTTGCTTGCTTTCATAACTTGACCAACGATGTAACCAAGTGCTCTATCTTTACCATTTAAGAAGTCTTTGATGGATTGAGTATTTTCTGCCAAGACTTTATCAACAATCTCTTTGATAACTTTATCATCGTTAACTTGTTCTAAACCTAAAGCAGCGATAACTTCAGCAGGATCTTTGTCTTCATTCAAGACAACTTGTAAAACATCTTTTGCTTGCTTAAAGGAAATTTTATTTGAAGAAATGACATTTGCTAAGTCACAAATATACTGTTTATTTACTTCGAGTTCATTCAAATGAATCTCCTTCTTATTGCAGTAAGACATAATCTCACCCATCAATAAGTTCCAGAGAATCTTAGGATCTTTAACTCCTAATTCAAGAACTGATGTGAAGAAGAATACATTCTCTTTATCGAGCAAAAGTTCACCAATTTCATATCTTGAAAGACCTAACTCTTTAAATCTTTCCTTATATTCCCAAGGCAAAACTTTCATAGAAGCGATACATTGATTTACAAAACTATCGGATAAATCGATTGGGGCGATGTTATTTTCTCTGAAGTACTTGTAGTCGACTGCATCAGATTTTTGACGCATAACTTCAGTGATACCCTTGGAATCGTTGAATCTTCTTGTTTCTTGAATAACAGGTAAGCCTTGTTCCAAAAGTTCACTTTGTCTCTTAATTTCATAATCAACTGCTTGTCTAACATTAGCAATTGAGTTCAAGTTCTTACATTCAACTTTGGTACCGAAAACATTACTACCTTTTTGCATCAAGGAAATGTTGACGTCACAACGCATGGAACCTTCTTCCATCTTACCATCGGAAACACCTAAAAAGGTAATGATTTGGTGGATAACTTCAACGTACTTACTTGCTTCTTCAGCTGAGTGCATCTCTGGACGAGAAACAATTTCAACTAATGGTGTGCCAGCACGATTGTAGTTTAAAAGAGTGTAAGTTGGGAAGTGGAGTTGCTTTGCAGTATCCTCTTCCAAGTGTGCTCTTTCAACACCAATTTGCTTTGTTGTACCATCATCAAGTTCAATAGTTAAATAACCATCGGAACCGATTGGATATTGTTGTTGAGTGATTTGGAAACCTTTAGGTAAATCTGAATAGAAGTAATTCTTTCTATCGAAAATAAGTGTTTTTGCAATATCCATATTCAAAGCAGTTGCGATTTGAATACCGTAATTAACTGCTTCTTTATTGACTGTAGGCATTGTACCAGGATAGGCTAAATCGAATAAAACTGTTTGTGAATTACTCTTTTTACCATAAGTAACTGGTCCGGAAGAGAACATTTTTGATTTTGTCTTTAATTCAACGTGAATTTCAATACCAATAACAGGGGTGAATTCCATATTAATTTAGTCCTCCTTTACAAGTTTTTCGATACTTGAAGCAATACCTAATAACATTGCATCAGTAAAGATTGGTGATGTGATGTTGACACCGATTGGAAGCTTTGTTGCATCTTCTTTCATCCATGGAATTGTGATTGATGGGAAACCGCCAAAGTTACCAATTGCCATATGATTTTCAACGAAATCTGGTGTGGTGCTCCATGAGTAACTGACATCTTCAATCTTAGGAGCAACGTGACCTGAAGCAGGTAAAATAAGTGCGTCGTATTGAGAATAAATTTCATACATTCTTCTAACAATAGCACCTCTTGCTTTTTGAGCTCTATCGAAAATTTCATATCTGTTATCAGATAAAAGTGAGAAACTACCGATGACGAATCTTCTCTTAATCATCTCGCAGAAACCTTTGGTTCTGTTGTTCTTCATCATTTCACGATAGTTTTCAAATTCTTCTGCATCACCTGATGGACCATACTTGATACCATCTAAGCATGCATCGTTACTTGAAGCTTCTGCACATGAAAGAATCATGTAAGTTGGGTAAATTGCATTGAGCAATGTTGTACCAAACTTTACTCCTTCAACTGTGAAGCCATTTGATTTCAAAGTTTCAACTAACTTGTAGAATTTCTCAACAACTTCTTTATTTTCAATTGCTTCAATCAAATCTTCAAAGTAACAAAGTTTCTTATTTTTAACACCAACTTTTGCATATTTAATAAAGTTTTTATCATACTTTCCTGCATATGATGAAGCATCTTTTTTATCATAACCTGCTAAAGCATCGGTTAAGATTGCAGAGTCGAGAACATTGGTTGTAAAGTAAGCAACTGTATCCATAGATTGTGCGAAACCGAATAAACCGTAACGGGAAATTAATCCGTATGTAGGTTTAAAACCAACTAAGCCAGCATAGCTAGCAGGTTTTCTAACAGAGTCACCAGTGTCAGAACCGATTGCAAATGTGCAGTGACCTGCAAGTAAACTTGCAGCACTACCTGATGAGGAACCACCAATAATTCTTGTTGTATCAAGTGGGTTCTTTGTAACACCTAAATGAGATGTTGTACCAGTACCACCCATTGCAAGTTCGTCCATGGATGTTTTTGCAACCATGATTGCACCTTTTTTATCCAATCTACGAACGATTTCAGCATCAAAAAGTGGAATGTAACCATTTAATGATTCTGATGAAGCACAAGTTGGAAACCCTTTTGTAGAATAGTTATCTTTAATAACGTAAGGAATACCTTTTAAAAATTCATCTTCTTCAATATGCTTAATTTTTCTAACTGCATTATCTGCTCTATTGAAAGTTAAGCATTCGTAACAGTTATATTTATCTCTACTAATTTTCTTTTCAGCAAATTTTTCCAAAGTGAATGCATCAGTTCTAAGATGAGTCAAATCTTTATGTAATTTTGTGATGGATTTATTCAATTTAATTGCCATATTACTCTCCAATAACCTTACTAACTTTAATTTGATCTGCAAACTTGTTCTTTGCAATCTTTAAAACTTTATCTGCTTTAGTTGCAGCACCAGGAACATCTGGTCTTAAATAAGTTTGATGATATTCATATGGGAAAGCCATAGGTGTCATATCATCGACATTTTCGATTGCTTGCAAATAATTGATTTGAGCCAATAAAGCATCAAAATCTTCCAATAATTTATTCAAATTATCTTCGTCAATCTCGAAAAGTAAGTTTTCAGCACAACTTTTTAAAACTTCTTTAGTAACTTTTCTCATTTAGTTTTCTGCCTCCTTCAATAATTCATTCAGTTCATTTTCATAAATTATTCTTATGTTCATCTTTTCTGCTTTATCCTTCTTACTGCCTGCTTTCTCACCGACAATAACAAAGTCAGTTGCCTTGGTGACAGAGGATAAATTGATACCACCAAGTGCTTCAATTCGTTTTACCATCTCTTCTCTTGGTACAGAAATTGTTCCTGTCAGAACAAATTTCTTACCTTTGAAGAAATTATCTTTGATGGAATTATCATCAGATAAACATCTGAAATTAACTCCGTAATTTCTAAGTTTTTCAATGATTTCTTTATTCTTTTCATCAGCAAAGTATTTAACAATTTCATTAGCAGTAATTCCACCAATATCTGGTAAATTCTGTAATGTTTCTAAACTTGCTGACATCAAAGCGTCAAGATTTCTAAAGTGTGTTGCTAGACCCTTCGAAGTCTTTTTACCAACGTGATTGATACCTAAACTTGTGATAAGCATGTATAAGTCATTCTTCTTTGAATTTTCAATTGAATCAAGAAGTGCATTGACACTCTTTTCAGCCATGCCGTCCATTTGAATAAGCTCATTCTTATGATCTTTCAAACAGTAGAAATCAGAAACATCATTGACAAATCCTTCGTTGAAAAGTAATTCAACAACGGAATCACCTAATCCATCGATATCCATACCGTTATCTGAAGCAAAATAAATAAGCTTATTAACTCTTCTTGATGGACATAACTCATTTACACAGAAATGTTGAATCTCTTTTCTGACAAGTTTATGACCACAGTATGGGCAATTTTCATCAAACTTGTAAGGAACTGAATCCTCACTTCTCGATGATTTATCAACTCCGATAACTTCTGGGATAACATCACCTGCTTTATGAATGAAAACATAGTCACCAATTCTTATATCAAGTGCATTAACAAAGTCCTCATTATTCAAAGTTGCTCTAGAAATTGTGCTTCCAGCAACTTTAACAGGCTCTAAAATCGCATTTGGTGTAACTCTTCCAGTTCGACCAACAGTTAAGACAATATCTTTTAACAATGTCTTAGCTTCCATTGGTGGAAACTTGTAAGCGATAGCCCATTTAGGGGTTTTCATGGTATAACCAATTTCATCGTAAAGAGTCAAATCGTTAACTTTGATGACTAAACCATCGATATCGTAAGGTAAACTTTCACGTTTTTCATGATATTCATCTATGTATTTCAAAACTTCATCGATACCATGAACAAGTCTACGTTCCTTGTTGGTTAAAAAGCCTAATTTATCAAGGTAATTTAAGGAATCAGAGTGCTTTGTGAAACCGCATGCTTCAGCATTTGGGAAATAGTACCAGTTTGCTTCAAGCTTTCTTTTTGCAGTGATGGAACTATCAAGTTGTCTAATTGATCCAGCGGCCCCATTTCTGCAGTTAGCAAGAAGTGGTTTACCTTGAGCAAGGTTTTCTTTGTTAACAAGTTCGAGTGATTTCTTAGGCATGAAAACTTCACCACGAACTTCGATGCTTCTTTTATCATCAATTTCAGTTGGAATTGATTTGATAGTTAATAAATTAGTTGTGACATCTTCACCAACTTGACCATCTCCTCTGGTTGCACCGTAAAGAAGTTTTCCATTTTCATACATGAGTGTCATTGCTAAACCATCAAGTTTAACTTCACACATGTACTCAACTTTATCAAGATGAGTGATCTCTCTAACTTTTCTATCAAATTCAATAACTTCCTCCTTGGAGAAAACATCTCCAAGAGAAAGCATACTTTTTGCGTGGACAACCTTTCTAAATGAAGAACTGACTCCGCCACCGACTCTATTGGTAGGTGAAAGTCGATCCTTAAATTGAGGATACTCCTCTTCCAAATGTTTCAATTCATGCATCAAAGAATCGTAGACAGCATCAGAAACTGAGCTAGCGTTATTTACGTAATATTCTTTGTTGTACTGATTTAAAAGTGCAGTTAATTCTTCAATTCTTTTTTTTACTAATTCAAGGTTATCCATAATTTTTTAAATCTTTCTAAAGGCTTTAAAGCCAATAACTAAAGTCTTAATACCAGTTTCTGGATCAAATTGAACTGAGATCTTACCGCCATCTTTCAAGGCAACAACAGTACCAACACCGTATTTATCGTGTTGAATCTTGTCGCCGATTGCGTAGTTATCTGATGTTGTAGAAACGTTGATATTACCAAATTTTTGTGGAGTTTCTCTTTCTTCAACCTTCTTAGCATTGCGTGAAGCAGATTTCTTCTGCCATGATTCATCTGTGTAGGATGTGACACCTCTGTTGTTGGTGTAGTCACCAACTAAACGCAAGTTGTCGAGGTTCTTTCTCTTGTGAGTGATTTTAATTTGAGTTTCTTCCAAGAAACGGGATGGAATGTTATTTCCTTGGTTAACTTTGGAGTAACCACCATAAGTCGTCAAAACCAAATATTTCTTTGCTCTTGTCATAGCAACGAAAAGCAATCTTCTTTCTTCCTCCATGTCCTCTTCAGAATTATTCTTATGAACACTTGGGAAGATATTTTCAACTAAGCCGACAACGAAGACTACTTTGAATTCAAGTCCTTTAGCAACGTGAACTGTCATCAAAGAAACTTGACCTTCGGAGTCAGTGATGTCATCTTGAGCTGATTGCAAACTTGTTTGTTGCAAGAAGAGTTGAAGTGAAGGCTCCTCTTCAAGATTTTGAAGGTAATGATTGTCTTGATCCTTTTCAAAGAACTTGGAGAGTGAATCTAAAAGTTCAATGACGTTATCAACTTTACTTGTGGATGAAGAATCCTTCTTTTCATCTTCATCACGTAAATACTTCATAAAACCTGTTTCTTCAAACAAGGTTTTAATTGCATTAACAACTATATTTCCATCATGAGGATTGACGGCGATTCTATCTTTGCACTTGTTGTATGCTTTGAAAAAAATCTCCATCGAAGCAGTTGTACCTTTGGTCTTTTTGAGTTCTTCCTTTTCAAAGACGGTGTAAAGAGAAATCTTTTTAGCATCGCTAATTTCTCTTGCTCTGGTGAAAACGACATCACCAGCACCTCTGGAAGGAGACTTCATAACTCTTTCAAAGGCGATGTCATCATCGACATTGACTAAGAGTTTCATATAAGCCAAAGCATCCTTAATTTCAGCACGTTCAAAGTATTTGATACCACCGTAAACGTTGTATGGGATGCCTTTTTCGTTCAAACGTTTTTCAAGAACACGAGAAAGGTAGTTTGCACGATAGATGATAGCCACATCGGAATATTTGATCTTCTTTTCACTGACCATCTCTTTGATTCTCTCGGAAATGAAGATTGCTTCAGATTCAGAATCAACTAAAGTGTAGCATTCAACACATTCAGGACCAAATTCTTCAGTTTGTTCTAGAATTGCTTCAAGTATCTTAGGAATTCTGTTGGAATTATTTTGAATCAAATTATTTGCATATTGAATAATTTGAGGTGCAGATCTGTAGTTCTTGATAAGTGGAACATCAACTAAATCAGAGAATGTCTTCTTGATTGATTTGTTGATAATTGTATTATCAGCACCACGCCAGGTGTAGATTGTTTGATCAGGGTCGCCGACAACAGTAAGCATAGTTTCATCAGTGCAGATTTCAGATAAGAATCTGAATTGAATCCAGTTGGTATCTTGGAATTCATCAACCAAAATACATTTGAATTTTCTTTGGCAGTAAGCCTTGATATCTGCGTAAGTTTCAACTAAAAGTTCTGCGTAAAGAAGTAAATCGTCATAGTCCATGACATTGACTTTCTTCAAATAAGCGGAATAAAGTGTGTAAACTTCCTTGATGTTTTCATAAGAGTAAAGTTTATCAACGGAATGCTCGACATCATCTTCAGTCATCTCAGCGGCAGTGATGCCGTTATTTTTTAACTTGGAGATGATTGCTTTGAAAACTTTAATCTCATTTTTTGTTAAATCATGCAAATATTTGCTGGAGGCAATAGATGCAAAATATGCTTTGTACTGGTCTTCATCATCGATGATTGAAAAATCTTTCTTGTAACCTGGGACTTTATCAGCAAAAATCTTCAACAACCTTAAAGCAAAAGAATGGAATGTTGAGATAATTGGTCTTTCTGAACCAGGATAGACATCAGTGAGTAACTTGTTGACTCTATCTTGCATCTCTTTTGCAACTTTGTTGGTGAAAGTGATGCAGACAATGTTACTTGGATTGTACTTTAATTCGTCTATCAGATAACAAACTCTATAAGTTAAAACCCTAGTTTTACCGGTACCAGCGCCAGCGATAATTCTTAATTTTTTAGCTGGAGAAGTGACAGCCTCAAACTGCTCAGAGTTTAATTGGTTTTTGTAATCAACTAACATAATCTTTTCCTCAAACACGCTTATAAATTATACCATTTATAGACTTTAAATCTTTATTATATGGTGGTAAAAATAATGAGTTTTATCAGATTTTCAAATAATATTCAAATAGTGTTCAATTTGTGTTCAAATGCTAAAAATATATTTATTTTCGGTATTTTTCGGTTTAAAATATATATCCAGAGTGAGGTTTTAATATGGTTAAATATATATTTATTACTGGTGGTGTTGTTTCCGGCTTAGGTAAAGGAATCACCTCCGCATCTTTAGGTTTGCTTTTAAAGAGCCGTGGCTACAAAGTCACAATGCAAAAGTTTGACCCTTATATTAACTTTGACGCTGGCACCATGAATCCAATTCAACATGGTGAATGTTTCGTTACCGACGATGGTGCTGAAACTGACTTAGACTTAGGTCATTACGAAAGATTTATCAACGAATCTTTGAATCAAAATTCAAACATCACAACAGGCAGAATCTACTATGAAGTCATGCAAAAAGAACGCAAAGGCGACTATCATGGAAATACTGTTCAAGTTATTCCACATATTACAAACCAGATAATCTCACACTTTTACAAAGAAGAAACTCCTAGCGAGAACGTCACATTTTGTTTAATTGAAATCGGTGGTACCGTCGGTGATATGGAATCCGAACCTTACATCGAAGCAGTCAGACAATTTAGAAATCAACTTCCTAAAAATGACACAATTTTAATTCACGTTGCTTTAATCCCATTCCTTGAAGCAAGTAAAGAACTTAAAACAAAACCAGTTCAACAATCAGTTAAGATGCTTCAAGAAAGAGGTTTGCAAGCAGATATCATCATCTTAAGAAGTGATTACCCAATCGATGATGAAATTAGAGCTAAAATTTCCCTTTTCTGCAACGTCAGACAAAACCATGTTTTCGAGAATTTAAACATGGAATCAATCTATGAAGTTCCACTTCAATTCCACGCATTAAAAATTGATGAAACAATCCTTGATGATATGAATGTTGCAAAATCTGATGCTCATTTAGAGCCTTTAAATAAAGCAGTTTTTGCGCTTAAAAACCCTGAACATAAAGTTAAAATTGCTATTGTTGGTAAGTATACAAAACTTCATGATGCCTACCTTTCTGTTGTTGAAGCTTTACACCACGGCGGTATCGATAAAAAGGTTAAAACCGATCTTGTTTGGGTCGAATCCACAAACTTAAATGAGAATAACATCGAAAAGAAATTAGCCAATGTTGATGGTATATTAGTTCCTGGAGGTTTCGGTGAAAGAGGTATTGAAGGTATGATTCTTGCTTGTAAATACGCAAGAGAACACAACATTCCTTTCTTAGGTCTCTGCTTAGGTTTACAAGTTTCCGTCATCGAATTTGCTCGTGATGTTTTGAATTATAAAGATGCAAATAGTACCGAATTCAACAAGAAAACTGCAAATCCAGTTATCTGTTTATTAGGTAATCAGGATGAAAATGGAAATATCGGTGGTACTTTAAGACTTGGTGCTTATGACTGTAAATTAAGATCAAGTTCTATTTGTTACTCACTTTACAACCAAAAATACATTTCCGAACGTCATAGACATAGATATGAAGTCAACCCAAAATATATCACTGAACTTGAAGAAAATGGTCTTAAGATTGTCGGTACCAACACCCCTACAGGTTTAGTTGAATTTATTGAAAATACAAATTGCACATTCTACATCGCTACTCAAGCTCACCCAGAACTTAAATCTAGAATTTTACAACCACATCCTCTTTTCAAGGGATTTGTTGAGGCTTGCTTAAACTACCAAAATAGATGCAAAAAATAAAATATCCTGACGGAAGAGCTGATAACACCTTTTCAAAGCAAGCCCATCTCGATAGTTCCAATATCGGATTGGACTTTGAAGAGGAAGTAATTCAAAGCTGTAACTATTACAAAGAAATTGATAAAGCATTAATTTATAAACGTCCTACTCCAACAAAAATCATCAAAAAAGTTAATGAAAAACACTTTGTTGGCTCTTTTGTTGAGAAATCCACAACAGATTTCGTTGGAGTTTACAAGGGAAAATACATAGATTTTGAATGTAAAAGAACTCTCAATGAGTACTTTTTAGTCAACCAAATTAAAGAACATCAAATTAATCATCTCCTAAAAGTAGCTGAGTTAGGTGGACTCAGTTTCATCCTTTTAGAGATGTCATATCAAGAGAAAATTTATTTGATTCCAAGTGATGTTTTAAAGATTGCTGTTGAAGAAAAAACTACAAGATTCACCATTGAATTCTTGGATAGATACGCAGTTGAAGTCAAACAAAAAATCAACCCAAGAGTAGATTTTCTCTCTGCAGTTGATTCAGCTTTTAACGTTTGATTTCTTAGAAGTTGATAACTGTTTATTCTTACAAATCTTTTCTAGTGGACACATATAGCAGTTTCTTGAACGTCCACTTAGGCATATTTCACGACCAAAAGAAATCAAATTCCTATGGATGTCCATGCTATTTTCATTTTTGTCGAGCAATTTTAATAATTTCTTTTCAATCTCATCTGGAGTGTCATCTTTTTTGACAAACTCCAATCTTTTAGCAATTCTTTGAATATGAGTATCAACTGGTAAATATGGATAATTGTAAATTTCACCCAAGAAAACTCCAGCAACTTTGGAGCCAACTCCAGGTAAGGTCATCAACTCTTTTCGATCAAGAGGAATTACTCCATGATACTTATCGACTAAAATTTGTGCTGTTTTAATAACAAAGTTAGTTTTATTCTTACCTAATCCAACGTATTTCATAATCTCAAATACGTCATCATAAGAAGCATTTTTTAATTCTTCTAAAGAGTTGTATTTTTCAAAAAGTATCTTTGTAACCTTATTAACTACATCATCTTTTGCTTGAGCGGAAAGAATGATTGCAATCAAAAGCTCATAGTCTTTGTTGTAATGCAAAAATGTTTCTTGCTTGCCGTATCTATCTTTAATAAAAGCAACAAGAATATCAAATTTTTCTTTTTTATTCATCTAAATAATTGAAGTTGATAAGTAAATCTTCAGCTTCTTTATCCTCATCCTTAAGAACTTGTTTTGCGGTCTTTTTCTCTTTCTTCTGCTTAGTTAAAACTGTCTTTAATCGGGAAATAGTTAAATCATTATTATCACTTAAAAATTCTGCGGTGGACAAAATATCTTCCTTGGAAATTCCAGAAGAAAGTAAAGTATCAATTTTTCTTTTATCAACTGGAGCTAACGAGCGACCTAAAATTTGTTCCAAACCTGTGTAGACATTAACTTCGGAGTTAATTGCTTCGGAAAGTTCAATTTTATCTTCGATGATGATATCTTTTTTCAAATCATCAAGAATCTTTTTAAATAAAGGTTTAAGTGAGTATTTAAGTTCAAAATTGTTATCAGTTTTTGTTTCTAAATAACCTTTTTCAATCAATCTAGAGATGGAACTATCAATATCATCTTCAGATGAAGTCATATATTCAGAGATATTTTCAGGAGTGATAATTGCGAATCTATCCATGGTGATAAGTTCATCAATGACAAAAATAACGGCTAAATCTAAGTCATTTAATCCGTACTTTTTATAAAGTCTAATTAAAAGAGAACGCCATTTGATATCAGTAGAATAAAATTCCATAATCACCTCCAAAAAAAGTGGATATATTTTAGTATATCCACTCATTAATCAAAATAAAACTTTAACTTACTTTTATTTTTCGTCTAAATATTACTCATCGATATCTGAATCATCTACTTCAGTATCTCTAACAAGGGTCTTCAATGTTCTGCTTGGCTTGAAGGTGACTTTCTTTGACTCAGGAATGTTAATTCTTTCCTTGGTTGTTGGATTGATACCAACTCTTGCTTTTGTTTCTTTGACAACAAATTGACCAAAGCCGGAAATTTTAACTTCCTCACCACTAGCAAGACCTTCAGCGATACTAGCAAAGATCGCATTAATAGCAGCAGTTGCATCTTTCTTGGTTAATCTTGCCTTTGAGGCAACAACATCAACTAAATCATTAATAACCATAATGGAGCTCCTTTGCAGATAACAATTTCATGAAATCGCTATACTTTCTATATTATATATTAAATTACTTTAAAAACTCGTATTTAATATAACCGTTTCCATCCTCAGAATGTACGGTGGCATAAGCACCATTTACGATTGGAAGTTGTGGTGCTTTGTGTCCGATATCCACATCGAAGATAATTGGGATGTTAAGTGAATCAAGTGCCGATAAACAAACATCCTGATAGGATTCATTTCTCATTGAATTATAAAAGAGTGGACGACCAAACATGATACCTTTGCAGTATTTGAAAAATCCTGCTTTCTTCATCTGCCAGAGATGGAGGTACATATCGTTATCGTTTGAAGCAAAGGTTTCAAAGTAGAAGATGATTCCATCATTTTTATACTTCTCGCAGAATTCTTTTGTTCTTTCATATGGAGTACCAATTAAAGCAAAAATAATTTCTGTGCAACCACCTAAAAGTCTTCCTGAGAAAGTGACTTTATTTTCGTTATGTGCATTTTTCCATACTGTTTTCTCAGTCATATTGAAGTATTCAAGACCGGTTACTTTCTCTTGGAAACCATCCTCATATTTTTCGTAGTTGTGAAATTCTTTTGTTTCACCAAAAAGAAGTTTGATATTATCAAAATGAGGTTGACCATATTCTTCCATTCCAAAGATTGAAAAATTAGTTCCATAAATTGTTGCAACATCGCAGATTGTCGTAATTGAATAAAGAAGTGAAGTTAAATCGGAATAACCTTGAACCCAGCATGGATTTTCTGCAAAATTTGCATAATCTACATAATCTAACATTTCAACTAAAAAGTCACCACCGGTCGCTCCAATAATCCAAGGGAATTTTAAGCTAACTAATTCATTGAATTGATAGCCTCTTTCAAACCCGGATGATGAACGGCCAGTTCCATCATCTCTAAAGACGTTTTCAGAGAAGAAAACATCTAAATCATAACGATTCTTAAGTTCTTTTTTAGCATTTTTAAAAGTGTTGATTTTAATTGGATCAACGATACCAGCACTTGGTGCAGTTACTGCAACTTTATCACCTTTTTTAAGAAATCTTGGGTAGATCATGATTAAACCTCTCTTCTTTTATTTTAATATTTTTAGTATCAATTTCTTTCTTAGATAATATTAGAAACATGACACATTTACACTAACTGCCAAATATTATTCATTGACTTAAAAACCGATATTTTAGATAATAAAAAAGCAAATTTTGGAGTAATACTCAAGTTGGTGAAGAGGCGTGCCTGCTAAGTACGTAGACACCGTAAGGTGTGCGAGAGTTCGAACCTCTCTTACTCCGCCATATGAGAACAACATGTTTGATACATTCTTAGAACTTATTCTATGGGTGTACAAACATTTTTTGTTTTAGAGAGAAATAGGACATTTTTAAAAGTTGTCGTTGTTTATCAAAAAGATAAAGACAAAACAATTCCAAGAATAATAACGAATTATTTAAAATAGGAGATTATAAAAAATGGAAAAACTAAAAGAATTTGATTCAGTAATCACATTAGTTAATAAAAACAATATACCAAAAGGAACAATTGGTTGTATTGTTCACGTTTATACTGACTTTAATGCTTATACATGTGAATTATTTGATAAAAACTATAATACTATAGGTGTTTATGACTACGATGAAAATGAAATTCAAAAGTATGATGTCAAAGATTAATCGCAAAAGTGGAGATAAATGAAGAAAGCACTAAGTATAAATACACCTATATTGATATTTAACTATACTAATAAGAAAAATTAATAAGATGAAGATTCAAGAAAGAGACATTGTAAGAACATTAGTAAATAAAGAAGGATTTGCGAAAGGAAGCGAAGGCGTTGTAGTTTCGATTTATACAGGTTTTCCTGTTTGCGAAGTTGAAATTTGGGATGAAACGAATTATCCAGTTGATGTTGTTACCTATAAATTTGATGAATTAGAAGTTATCGAACGAACAAATGAATGAAGTTTATCGACTACTAAAATTTTAGAGAGTACGTTTTTGTAAAATAATGTTTCAGAACGAAGACTATCCAATCGTCACACAGGGTATGTATTTTTTTAGTAGTGGTTTAGTCGAGCCAAAACATTATCCAATTAATGTACTTTCATATAAGTTAAATGAGATAGAACTTATTAAACATAATAATCCATAATTTGGCTACATTAAATTTGCGCCGTTGCTTGCCATTGTAAGTGTGTGAAATGTATCAAAAGCGAAGTATGTAGGCATTAGAGTAACCAAAGATTGACACAATTAGGTATCAATCTTTTTTTATAGCAAAATGGTGATTATTATTTAAATATTCTTATTATGATGAAATTTACTGTGCGAAAACTTTTATAAATAATAACTAAACATAATAAATAATAAAAAGTGTTAGAATTTCAAAAAATTCTAAGATTGTAACACTTTTTAAATTTTTGTATATAGTTTTGGAACATAAAATAAACATACCAATCTTATATCTAAGCAAACATATTAATGCAAATTAAAAAGAATATTATGATTTTTTATATATTTTCCTCTATTAAGATTATAGTTTTTAATTTTAATACATTTATTTTTTACTATATTATCAATACTAATTCTTGAAACTACTTATTTTTTATCTTATTTAAGCACGAATTGATAATGTGCACAAAAAATGATAAAATTTAAGCACGAGGCTATAATATGCACAAATTACCATTTGATTTAAATCTAGATGATATCGATATCTTAAAAGCTTTATCTAATGCTAATAATAAAATTGGTGAGCTTAATGGATTAGTAAAAGCTTTGCCAAACCCAAATATTATTTTAAATGCTGTCATTTTAGGTGAAGCTAAAGAATCTAGTGAGATTGAAAATATAGTTACGACTTACGACCGTATTTTTAAAGAAATAACTTTAAAAACAAAAGATGCCTCATCAAAAGAAGTAGTTAATTATAGGCAAGCTATTTTACATGGATTTAAACTATTAAATGATAATGGATTCATCTCAACAAATATGTTAGTTGAAATACATAGAATAATTGAACCTAGTGTTGGAGACATTAGAAAAATTCCTGGCACAGTTATATTAAATACAAAAACTAATGAGATATTACATACTCCACCACAAAATGAATCAAAAATAAGGGAATATTTATCCAATTTAGAAAAATATATTAATTATCCTGAATTAGAAAATGCTGATCCTTTAATTAAAATGGGATTGATTCATTTTCAATTTGAATCAATCCATCCATTTCATGATGGTAATGGAAGAGTAGGTAGAATATTAAACATTTTGTATTTAGTTTTGGAACATAAAATAAACATACCAATCTTATATCTAAGTAAATATATTAATGCACATAAAAAGGAATATTATGATCTTTTAAATATGATGCAAAAAGACTTAAGCAATTATAAAAAATATATTATTTACATGCTAAAAGCAGTAAATGAAATGAGTCAATACACAATTAATTTTATTAATAAGATGCTTAACTGTATAAACAATGCAAAGAATATTGTTATAGAAAAACTACCAAAAATTTATTCACAAGAATTAATTGATTATTTGTTTTATGATTTTTATACAAAAAATGAGTATTTAAGAAATAACCTTAATATTAGTAGAAATACGGCATCAAAGTATTTACATTCATTATCTAAAATTGGAATTTTAATTGAGGAAAAAGTTGGCAAAGAAATAATTTATAAAAATTCTTATTTGTATGATTTAATAAAAACATGGTAAGTAGTGGGGGGCGCAAGTGCATCACAATTGGTATTTATTGCCATATGAGAACAACATGTTTGATACATCCTTAGAACTTATCTAGGGATGTTCAAACATTATTTGTTTTTAGTGATAGATAAATAGATTATTTTTTTTAAAAGTTGTCGTTGTTTATCAAATTGATAAAGGTAAAACAATTCCAAGATTAATAACAAATTATTTAAAATAAAAGGAGATAAAATATGCATTTTGAAGAATATGATTTAGTGAAAACGCTAGTTGAGAACGAAGGCTATTCAATCGCCACACAGCGTATGTATTGTTTTTTATAGTAGTGGTCAGCCTAGCCAAAACATTATCCAATCGATGTAGTTACATATGAGTTAAATGAGATAGAACTTATTAGGCATAATAATCCATAATTTGGCTACATTAAATTTGCGCCGTTGCTTGCCGTTGTAAGGGTGTGCAATGTATCAAAAGCGAAGTATGTAGGCATTATAATAGACATTTAAGTGCCGATAGAAAGGCACTTTTTCTTTTGTAAAAATATAATTTAGTTAATAAATCTCATCTTTTCTACCTTCTTTTTCCTCTCATTTATCTCCACCAAAAATAGTAAAATAATAAGGCTATGGAAAATTCATTCTTAAACGATTTAAATGCCGAGCAACAAGAAATTTGCAAAACAACTGAAGGCAATATCAGGGTTTTAGCCGGTGCTGGAACTGGTAAAACTAGAACTTTAACATACCGTTTTGCATATCTTGTCAACTTTGGTGGTATCGATCCAAAGGATATTTTATGTATCACTTACACAAATAAAGCCGCTCAAGAAATGGCTAAACGTGTTCGTTATCTTTTAAATACCAACGATACCTTCCCAAATATCTGCACCATTCACTCTTTCTGTGCAAAGTTTTTAAAAAATAATATTTTCACTTTAAGATTCAATCCAGGATTTTCAATCGTTGATGAAAATGACTATCATTCATTATTAAGAAAAATTAGAAGATCACTTAATAATGACCAAGCAAGAAACATCTCCTTAGCAGAGATGATGAAAAAAATATCTAGTTTTAAGAAAAATAATAGAAGTGATTACATCACATACATCACTGCTAAAAATAAACCAACATATATCGATTTTCCTGAAAGATACATTCAAATTCTTTTAGATTATCAAAGGGAAAATCAATGCTTAACTTTTGATGATTTAATTCTTTTCACGATTTTTATCTTGGAAACTAACTCTAAAGTTAGAAATGAAACTGCGAAGCTTTATACATACATCATGGTTGATGAATTCCAGGATGTCACTGACACTCAATTCACAATCATCAAATGTTTGAGTGAATATTACAACAACTTATTCGTTGTTGGTGACCCTGATCAAGCAATCTACTCCTTCAACGGAAGCAATGTAAATCTCTTAGTTCACCTTGAAAATAACGTTAAAGATTTACAGACGATGACACTTAATGTCAACTACCGTTCAGGAAAAGAAATTATCGATGTTGCAAATAAACTTATTAAGAATAACTCAAACAGAATCAAGAAGAATTTAAAATCTAAACGTGGTACTCTTGGTACACCAGTTAAACTTTTTATCTGTAAAGATATCGAAGAAGAAAATAAAAAGATTGTTGAAGAAATTAAATCCTACGTTGACGAAAAGAAGAATTACAACGACGTTGCTATTTTATATCGCTCCAACAAACTTTCTCAACAGATTGAGCCAAGTTTAGTTAAGTGGGGAATTCCTTACAAAGTTGTTAAAGGAACTTCATTCTACGATAGAGTCGAAATTAAATTGGTTTTATCCTATTTAAGAGTTGCTCTTTACGATGATAACATCGCTTTAAAATACATTTTTTCAAACCGTTCCCTTGGAATCGGTGAAAAACGTATGGAAATGCTTAGTGAATACGCTAAAAAGTACAATATTTCCGAATTTCAAGCTCTTGATTCATTAAGAAATGATAGACAATTCCGTTCAATTACCATACAGGTCTTTATCGAACTTATCAAAAAGATCAAACTTTCCATACCAACAAAGAAGGTTAGTGAACTTTTGAATATGGCTTTTAAAGAATCAGGTTACGAAGCAGATTTAAGAGATATCAACAACGAAGAAAGATTAACTAACTACTATTTCTTATTATCTTCTGTCACTCAACAGGAAAAAGAACATGCTGAAGAAGTTAAAGATTTGCAAACTTTCTTAAATTCCATCGCAATTATCCACGATTTCTACATCGATGAGAAAAAGGAATCTGTCAAACTCATCACTTCGCACTCATCAAAAGGTTTGGAATACAGACACGTTATTGTTTATGAATTTAACAATAAATTATTCCCATCCGTTCACGCAGTAACCGATGAAGCACAAGAGGAAGAAAGAAGATTAGCTTTTGTCACCATCACAAGAGCACAAGATACTTTATCTTTCTATTATTCTTCATACCATGATGCGAATAACCACACCTGCAATGATGCTTCACCATTTATTTCAGAAGTTTTCGATAAAATTGTCACATATCCACAAGTTTCAGCACCTATTGTAAAAATTGGTGATAAAACGATGGCATTAAATTTGTTCCAAGAAGGAGACATCGTTCTTTCAAGACTTCTTGGTCAAGGTAAAGTTCTATCTACAGATGGTAATTTCTGCTACGTTAAATTCGATAAAGTTGCTACACCAAGAAAGATTAATAGCTCTGCTCTTGTCTTACTTCAAACAAATCCTGACAAGCATGAAGAATCACGTCATGACTACGACCCATATTTCCAAATTGTATATTCTGAGGACTAAAAATGGAAAATAAAAATAACAACATTAAAAACTTTCAGTACTTCCCTGGTCATATGAAAAAAGCTCTTAACCAGATGGAAAATATCGTTAAAACCTGCCAAGGAATCATCGTTATTTTGGACGCAAGAAGTCCAGAATCATCATTTCCTGAAGGTTTACATTCCATCTTCCAAAAGAGCAATGTTTCCAGAATTATCTACATTCTTTCTAAGATTGATTTAGCTGATAAAAATAAAGTTAATAAATTTATCCAAGAAAACACCAAGGAAAACGTTAAATATTTGGCATTAGATTTAAATAAAAATAATTCAAGCCAAGTCCTTTTAGACTACTTGGAAACTTTGAGATTCCCTCAAGATGAGAAATACTTAAAGCATAATTTTCCACTACCACCAGCTGCTTTTGCAATCGTTGGTATTCCAAATGTTGGTAAATCAACATTGATTAATAATCTTTTCAAAAAGAAGAGAGCCCAAGTTGAAAATAAACCAGGTAAAACAAGAACCACAACACTTTTTAAAGTCACAAAACGTGTAGAAGTTTTCGATACTCCTGGAATTTTGGAACCTAATTATAAAGATAAAAAAGTCATCATGAACTTAGCCTTATTAGGCTCAGTTAAACTCGATGTTTTACCTTTTGATGAACTCTTTGATTACTTATTTGAAATCATTAAAAACAACCATTATGAAGCTACAAAATCAAAGTATAATATCGGTGATTTTGAAACAACTTTAGAATTACTTGAAAAAGTTGGAACTTCAAGAAATATTTTAACTAAAGGTAATATTATCGACTATGATAGAGTCAAGATGATGATCTACAAAGATTTCCAAAACGGTTTGTTAGGACCAATCTATCTCGATGACTAAACACCTTGAAGAAAAGATAAAATCAGCTATGAATGTTGCCACCAAACTCAACGAGTTTGATGACAGTTTTCGTGATGATAAAAATGATTTAATCTTTGGGGCTGATGAAGCAGGTCGAGGTCCACTTTGTGGCCCAGTATTTTGTGCTGGAGTAATCATGAAACCAGATTTTCATAACGGATTAATTAATGACAGTAAAAAATTAACTGAAGCAGAAAGAGACTATCTATTCAATCTAATTATAGAAAATGCTATTGATTATAAAATAATAAAGATTTCTGCTGATGAAATTGACGAAATCAACATCCTTGAATCAAGTAGAAAAGGAATGCAAATTGCATTCAACGAATTATTAAGTAAACATCAAATTAAAACTGCAATCACCGATTACATGAAAATAAATACTGGGGATGTCGAACTTATTTCTATTCCAAAAGGTGACGCAACAAGTTTTTCTGTTGCATGCGCATCAATACTAGCCAAAGTTTCAAGGGATAGATACATGATTGAACTTGATAAGAAATATCCTCAATACGATTTCAAGAATAATAAAGGATATGGAACTAAAAAGCATCTTGAAGCCATCGAAGAATATGGAATTATCGAAGGTGAACATAGAAAAACTTTCACTCCGGTAAAAAAATTTAATATTTTTGAAATTTAATTTAAATTTTTTCTTCTCTCATGCGATATATAGGGTGAAAGGAGAAATAATTTATGGTTATTGATAGACAAACATTATTAAGAAATGTAGCTTACTACGGAAAAGGGGACTGGAATACCGAGTTCGCTATTATTAAGGAAAAGAAAAGATTCACTGATGAGGAGCTCAATGAATGCAACATCCAGTGCAAAACACCGTGCATTGTAATTGGAGAAAGAGAGTATCCAGATTACTTCAGGGAGACTCCTCAACCTCCTATTGCGCTTTTCTATTACGGAAATAAAGACCTATTATCTGATAAATATATAAGAGTCTCAGTTGTAGGTACTCGAAATCCAAATCACTACTCAACAAAGTACACTGAGGATTTTTTAGAGGAGCTTATTAAAACAATTGATAATATCGTCATTGTTTCCGGTATGGCTTATGGTATTGACTCAATCGCTCACAGACTCGCAATGAAATACAATAAACCTACAATTGCAGTTATGGGAAATGGAATCGATCGTTATTATCCTAATAATTCTAAAGATATTTATGAGTACTGCTCATCTGGAAAAGGTTTAGTTGTTTCCGAATATCCTTGCATGGTTGAACCATTAGCAGAACATTTCCCACCACGAAATAGAATTATCGCTGCTATGGCTGACTTAATTTTCATCCCAGAAGCAAAGGATAAGTCTGGAACAAGTATCACTTTACGCTATGCATTGCAGATGGGTAAAACAATCTGTTGCCTTCCTCAAAGAGTGGATGATTTCCAATTAACTAACAACGCAATTAAAGACGGAGCCTATCTAATCAACTCTGCAAAAGACATCAAAAACTTACTTCCAAAGAAATTTGATAAAAAGGAATATCTAGCCGAAATCGAGTAAATTTTCTTATTCTATATAATATAGAATAAAGGAAAAGCGAAATTATTTTTGCTTGACATTTGACACCGATTATCAATAATAATCAATGCGAAAAGAGGTATTAATATTATGAAGTTAATTATCGTCGAGTCTCCAACAAAAACTCATACAATATCTCAAATATTAGGATCTGATTATCAAGTTGAAGCTTCTCTTGGTCATATTAGAGATTTAGCTACAACTGGTAAAGGTGGTCTCGGTGTCGATATTGAAAATAATTTTAAAGCTAATTATGTAATTCCTGCTGATAAAAAAGACGTTGTTAAGAAACTTAAGAAAGCAATGGCAAATGCTGACGAAGTCATTCTTGCAACCGACCCTGATAGAGAAGGTGAGGCTATTTCATGGCACATCGCTGAAGTTTTAGGTTTACCTATTGATACAACTAAGCGTCTTGAATTCCATGAAGTTACCAAATCTGCAATCTTGAAAGCAATGGAGAATCCAAGAACTATCGATATGAATCTTGTTGCTAGCCAAGAAACAAGAAGAATTATTGACAGAATCATCGGTTTCAAATTATCTACATTGCTTCACTCCAAGATTAAATCCCGTTCCGCAGGTAGAGTTCAATCCGTTACACTTAAATTCTTAGTTGATAGAGAAAAAGAAATCCAAGCCTTCCAAAGTGAAGAATACTGGACTCTTGCTGGTCTCTTCAACGATGAAAAAGTTGTTGCTACATTAAAAGGATATAAGGACTCTGAAAAGGAAATCAAATTTGTTGATAGAGAAATTGAAACTACCAACAAATCTGAAGAAGACGTAAACAAGCAAAAGATTGGTTCTCAAGCAGAAATGGAATCAATCATTGCTGCTCTTCCTAAAGAATTCAAAGTTAAAGATTTGGAAACTAAGCGAGTTAAAAGTAAATCGAAATCGCCTTTTACTACATCAACAATGCAACAAGCAGCATTCTCTCAATATCATTTTTCAACCAAGAAGACTGCTTTAATTGCTCAACATCTTTATGAAGGAAAGGAGATTGATGGCACATTCAAAGGTTTAATTACCTACATGCGTACCGACTCTGAAAGACTTTCTCCAGAATTTGTTGAATCAGCAAATCAATATATCTTAGATAACTACGGTGAAAAATATTTAGGTAAGATCCATAAAGAAAAATCTAGTAAGAATATCCAAGATGGTCACGAAGCTATCAGACCTACAGATTTATCTCTAACACCTGAAGTTTTGAAACCTTTCTTAACAAAAGATGAATTAGCATTATATAAGTTGATTTATGCACGTGCCTTATCATCTTTGATGTCAAATAAAGAAGATGATGTCACAACTTTAACCTTGGAAGGAAACGGTTATCTATTTGAAGCAAAAGCTTACAAGAACGTTTTCGATGGTTATTCCAAAGTTTATGGTGATTATGAAACATATCAAAAGGATAGCGAATTACCTAATTTAACTATCGGTTCAGAAATTGAACTCGATAAGACAATTCCTACTCAACATTTCACTAAGCCACCACTTAGATATACTGAAGGTAGAATTGTCCGTTTGATGGAAGAGAATGGTATTGGAAGACCTTCAACTTATGCTTCTACAATCGCAACATTGGAAGATAGAAAATACGCTGATGTTTCAAAAGGTACTTTAACTCCAACAGAACAAGGTATCTTAACAGTTGAAAAATTATCTGAATTCTTCCCTAAATTCATCTCTGCATCATACACAGCAAGCATGGAATCCGATTTGGATCATGTTGTTGCTGGTGACTCTTCAAGAAATAAACTTTTGAAGGACTTTTGTGATGAATTCTTCCCAATGTATGAAAATGCATTGCAAAATATGGAGAAGATTAAAGATAAAGAAGTCGGTAGACTTTGCCCAATGTGTGGAAGACCTTTAATTGAAAAACATTCTAAATACGGTATGTTTGTCGCATGTTCTGGCTTCCCACAATGTAAATACATTGAAAAGAAAGAAAAAGAATATGTTGAAGGTAAAGTCTGTCCAAAATGTGGCGGTCGTTTAGTTGTCAAACATTCAAATAGAGGTGAATTTGTCGCTTGCGATAATTTCCCTAAATGTAGATACATCGAAGGCAATGAAAAACCTCAAGTAGAAGGTGGTAGAATTTGTCCTAAGTGTGGTAAAGGTCATATGATCGTTAAACACACTAAGAAAGGTCGTATCTCATTCCTCGCTTGCTCAAACTTCCCAGAGTGTGATTACACTGAAAGCTTGAAGCCACAAAAGAAAGAAGAAGATGAAGAAAATTAATGTTATTGGAGCTGGTTTAGCAGGTTGTGAAGCAAGTTATCAACTTGCTAAACTTGGTTATGAAGTTCATTTATATGATACAAAGCCTGATTCAATGAATGAGGCTCAATCTTCTAAAGATTTATTAGCAGAATTAGTTTGCTCAAACTCTTTCAAATCCTATTTGAAAACAAATGCTTCAGGACTTTTAAAGTCTGAAATGGAATCTCTTGGTTCTTTATTCATGGAAGCTGCTAATTTTGCTCGAATTGAAGGAAGTGATGACTTAGTTGTCGATAGAGAAAAGTTTTCCGGTTATATCACTGAGAAAATTAAAAATAATCCTAACATCAAGATTATCTCTAAAGAATACACTGAGTTAACTGATGAACCCACAATTTTAGCAACTGGTCCATTAACCAGTTCTGCTTTAAGTAATTCATTGATGTCAGTTATTGGAAATTCATTTTTCTCATTCTTTGATGCTGCTTCACCACTATTATTCGCTTCAACCATGGATACTTCAAAAATGGTTAAAGGTAGTAAATACAAAGTTGGTGACGAAAACTCAAACTACTTGAATATCCTTTTAAATAAAGATCAATACTTTGATTTTGTTGATAAATTATTGTCATCTCCAAAAGTTATGACACATGATAACTCCCATTTTGAAGGTTGTTTACCAATTGAAGTTATTGCTTCAAGAGGTCCAAACACACTTAGATTTGGTCCAATGTCTCCAAAAGGAATCACAGAAGATAAAGATGTCTTTGCCGTTATCCAATTAAGACAGGATGATGCTGCTAAAACTTTGTATAACATGGTTGGTTTCCAAACAAATTTAACCTATCAAGCGCAAAAGGAATTGATCACTTCTCTTCCAGGTTTAGAAAATGTTAAATTTGCTAGATTTGGTTTAATGCATAAAAACACATGTGTTAATGCACCAGCTGTTTTAAATAGAAATCTTTCTTTGAAAGCAAAACCTAACATCTTTTTAGCCGGTCAATTATCAGGTGTTGAAGGTTATGTTGAATCTGCAGCAATGGGTTTACTTGTCAGCTTCTATGTTAGAGATTACTTAGAAGGAAAAGAGCCAGGTTACATTCCACTTAACACAATGTTAGGTTCTTTAGTTAACTACTTAGTTATGACAAGTCCAAAACATTTTGCTCCAATGAATGCAACTTACGGCATTTTATATTCACCAAATAAGAAAGATAAAGAAAGAGTTTATGACGAATCATTGCAAGCCATTAAGGCTTGGAAGACCAAAAACGTCAAATAATAATTCTTGATTTTTTGATAATATTTTTGCAAAATTTATTTTAAATATGGATCCGTACTCAAATTTTAATTTATTTTTAAGTAATACTACACAGGTCAATGAGACCGTTTATGGCATGCCTACTTGGGCTGCCTGGCTCGTTATTGCCATTTTATTGATTGTTTCTGGTGTTTTCAGTGCATCAGAAAATGCTTTTAGTAACTGTAACAAATATCATTTTAAAGTTCTCGCAGATGAAGGTAAACTAACAGCGAAAATTATCGTTAAGTTAGTTGAAAAATTTGACAATACTTTAATTACTGTTTTAGTCGGTAACAACATTGTTCAAACTTTGATGACAACCTTCTCTACAGTTTTGTTCTACAACATTTTCATCAACACATACCAAGAGGAAGTTGTTGGTATCATCTCAACAATTATCATGGCATGTTTGATTTATGTTGTTTCAGACACTGTTCCTAAAATTCTGTCGAAGACTTTCCCAAACAGAATGGCGTACATTCTTGCTTGGCCAGATATAATTTGTTACTACTTACTATTCCCAGTTATTTACATCTTCAGTTTAATTCTTAAAGCTGTTCATAAAATCTTCAAGATTAAAGAAGATAACATCTTCACTAAAGAAGAGTTTATCGAACAAGCAGATACTGCAGTCAATGATGAAAATATCAACGAGAAAGAAGAATCATTATTTGAACCTAATGAATTGAACATCTTAAAAAGGGCATTCGCATTAGATTCAATCAAGATTTCAAACATCTTAACTCCAAAAGATAAGATTGTTTCTATTGATTTAAAGGGATTAACAACTGACTCTTTAAACAAGTTTATCATGAGTAATGTCTACTCAAGATTCCCTGTTTATTTTGAAGACAAAGATAACATTATCGGTATTTTAAACGTTAATAGCTACTTCAAAGAGTTCACAGAAGACCCACATTTGGATATCAGAAGTTGTTTAACACAACCTATTTACGTTAAAGAAACTGATTCAATCCCAGACATTTTTGATCAACTTAACAGCGAAAAAGTTCATATCGCTATTGTTAAAAATGATCGAGATGAAGTTGTAGGTATGATTACCATGGAAGACTTACTCGACGAATTAGTCGGTGAACAAGTCTTTGCACAGTCAGCAGCACCTCAATTGCAAAAGGAGAATCAATAGTATGGAATTAGTTATTACATATGTGATTATCCTTATCGTCTTGCTCTTCTTATCAATGTTCTTCTCATCATCTGACATGGCTTACGGTAGTACTTCATTGCATAAAATGCAGAACGACTACAAAGTTAGACCATCCAGTTCCTTGAAAAGAGCAATTAGCTTAGAGAAAAACTACGATAAAACTATTTCTTGTATCTTGTTCTTCAACGATACAGTTAACGCTGCTCTTGATACCTTCTCAACATTGTTAGGTATTCAAATCTGTGTATTAGCTTTAGGTGTTAATTCTGATCCTGATACACAAGAAATATTCGGTTTAGCCGCTTCTATGACAATGCTTGTCTTGAAGATTACTTTCGGTGAAATTATCTCTAAATCACTTGGAAGAATTTACAACTACAAACTTACAAGATGGTTCTCAATGCCATTACTTGTTTGTTACTGCATCACAATCCCAATCACCTTCATCGTTGGTGGTTTTGGAAATATCTTATCTTTCCCATTAGTTCATTACATGAAAGACATCCAAATTAAAGATGATGAACTTCATGAAATGGTCGATGAAATTGAAGAAAAAGGTATTATCGATGAAGATAAAGCTGAACTTTTAAGAGGCACAATCGATTACGCTTCAACTGAAGCTTATGAAATCATGACTCCTAGATCCAAGATTTATGCAATCGATAAAACAAAACCTCTTCACGAAATTTGTAAGAATTCTAAGACTTATCAACATTCAAGAATTCCAGTTTATGATGAAAATATCGACAACATTATCGGTTTCGTAAGAAGTAAAGATATTGTTAGATTGATGTTAGAGAATAAAACTGAATCAATTGAAAGTATCATTCAACCTATCACTTTCATCCCAAGAAGTACTGAAATTAATGATTGTTTAAAACAATTCTACGATACAAAGCAAAACATTGCTATCGTCTTAGATGAATATGGTGGCACTGATGGTTTAATTTCTATCGAAGATATTTTGGAAGAAATCGTTGGTGAAATCTGGGATGAAACAGATGATCCTGATAATCCAGTAAGCGAAAAATCAGATGGTAGTTATATCATCGATGGTGGTATGAACCTTGAAGATTTCTTCGATTTATTCGATATTAATGATGAAGAAATCGATACAGAATATGTCACAGTTGGTGGTTTTATCATTGAATTACTTGATGATAGATTCGCTAGCGTTGGCGATGTAATCCACTATAAAGATTTAACCATGAAAGTCATCGCTCTTGGTAAACATAAGACTGTTAAGAAATTGTTAGTCAAACAAGATAAGAGCGAAGATGAACAGAAAGATAAAAAAGACAATTAAGACGGTGAAAACCGTCTTTTTTCGTAAAAATGATTACACATTTAAAATCTGTCAACTAAAATTTGACCTAGGATTTTAAAATGATATAATATTACGGCTATTTAGAAGGAGAATATTATGAATAGTGTTTTAAGGACAAGGTCCAACAATAGTTTATTAGTTCGAAAAATCTGCGGTATTAGTGTTTTAGTCGCACTCGTAGTTGTTTTACAGGTCATTGCTAACTACACTCCATCAGTTGGTGGTGTTTCATTCAACTTCGCCTTAGTACCACTCGTATTAGCATCAATTTTATATGGTGTTTCAGGCGGTGCAATTACAGGTTTCGTTTTAGGTATCGTTATTATTTTATCTCCATCTACTTTGTCAGTCTTCATGCCTATCAACGCATGGGCAACTGTATTCCTCTGCTTAATTAAAACTTCTGTTGCAGGTGCACTCGCTGGCTTAGTCTTCCAATTGTTATATAAAAAATTCTTCAAAACCGCTTGTTTTGCAGCAGCTATCATCACTCCAATTGTTAATACAGGAATCTTTGCAGCAGGTTGTGCATTATTCTTTGGTAATTTATTATCAAGTGGTGGTCAAGATGCAGGTCAAACCCCAGTTCAATACTTGTTCTTAACATTCATCGGTGTCAACTTCATTCTCGAATTCTGCTTAAATCTTGTCTTAGGTCCATCAATCTGTATGATTGTTAAAACCTTAGTTAAAGAAGACAAGATTGGTTCAAATCTTGCATACTTCAACAAGAAAAAAGAAGTCACCAAAGTTGAAATTGTTGATGATAACAAACCTACAGATGTCGAAGAAGTTGTTCAACAAATCGAAAATCCAGAAGTTAAGCAACTCGAAAATACTCAAGAAGCTCAAGCAGTTGAAATCAAATCTGAAACTCCAGATGTTTTAGATAACGCTTCAACAGAAAAAGTTGAAGTCAAAAATACTTCAGAAAATACAGAAACTAATAACACAGAAGAAACTAAATAATTAAAATTGCCGTAGCCAAAGTGAATGGTTACGGCATTTTCATTTATTTTAATTGTCCTTGTAATTCGATAATGATATCTCTTAATTCTGCTGCAGCTTCGAAATCCATATCGTGAGCTCTCTTCTTCATCTCCTTCTGCAACTTCTTAATTTCATTTTGAAGTTCAGTACGAGATAAAGTTTTAGCATCGATATCCTTACCTTTAACTGTATCAATAATATGAACTGGTTCCAAAATTGGTTTAACAATAGTTTTGGGAGTAATGTTATGTTCTTTATTGTATGCTTCTTGAATAGATCTTCTACGTTTTGTTTCATCGATTGTTTCTTTCATAGAATCACTGATTGTATCTGCATACATGATGACATGACCATTTTCATTTCTAGCTGCACGACCAACAATCTGGATAAGTGATCTTGTTGAACGTAAGAAACCTTCCTTATCTGCGTCAAAAATTGCAATCAAACTAACTTCAGGGATATCAAGACCTTCCCTTAAAAGGTTAATACCAATGACGCAGTCATAGATTCCTTTTCTTAACTTATAAATAATTTCAGTTCTTTCCAAAGTCTTAACTTCGTGCTGAATGTAAGCAACTTTCAATCCGTTTTGTTTGTAGAATTCGGTTAAGTTCTTTGCATCTTTAATAGTTAAAGTAATGACAAGAGTTCGTTCATTCTTCTCAGCTCCCTTTTTGATTTCTTCCATCAAATCGAAAACTGGGTTATTCTTATAACTTCTAACTTCAATTACTGGATCTAACAAACCGGTTGGTCGGATGATTTGTTCAATCTTTTCACCATTAGTTTTGCCAAGTTCATAATCTCCAGGTGTAGCTGAAGTGCAAATACAATTAACGATTTTACTTTCAAATTCATCGAACTTTAAAGGTCTATTATCAAGACAGGATGGAAGTCTAAAACCATATTCAACCAATGTTTCTTTTCTTGATCTATCACCGAAGTACATACCTTTAATTTGTGAGAAAGTAACGTGAGATTCATCAACAAATAAAAGCATATCTTTTGGGAAGTAGTCAAAAATTGTGAATGGCATTTCACCTTCTTTTCTTCCGTCAAAGTATCTTGAATAGTTTTCCATACCGGAACAATAACCTTGTTCAAGTAAACTCTCAATATCGAATCTAGTTCTCTGGTCGATTCTTTCTGCTTCCAAACGCTTATCTTCATCCATGAAGAATTTGTATCTTGCTTCAAGCTCTCTAGCAATATCTGCACAGACACTTCGAATAGTTTTTGTACTAGAAGCGTGTTCATAGCATGGAAATACTTGGTATTTCTCATATGTTTTAATGAATTCACCAGTGACGAGATCAATTTCATCAATTGATTCAATTTCATCAAAATCTAAGGTGATTCTAATTAAAGTGTTTTGATTGTTACATGGAACAATATCAACAATATCACCTCTAATTGAGAAGGTACCTGGATCTCTTGAAATATCATTTCTTGCATATTGACCTTCAAGGAGTTTGTAACCCACTGTCTTTCTATCAAATTCTTCACCAACTCTTAAATCAAAAACTAATCCTTCGTATTCATCAGGATCTGTTAAACCATATATTGAAGCAACTGAGCAAACAACAATTGTATCTCTTCTTTCAAGAAGAGAATTAACAGCACTCGCTCTCATCATTTCAATTTCCATGTTGGATTTAACTTCTTTTTCGATGTAAGTATCAGTCTTTGGCATGTAGGCTTCAGGTCGGTAGAAGTCAAAGTTTGAAATGAAATATTCAACTCTATTCTTAGGGAATAACTCTTTCAATTCAGAATAAAGCTGAGCGGCTAAAGTTTTATTGTGGACGATAACTAAACTTGGTCTTTGAGCACCGTAAATAACATTGGCAATAGTAAAAGTTTTACCAGTACCTGTTGCACCTTGCAAAACTTGGAATTGTTTGTTGGCTTTTAATCCGTCTAACAATGCTTGAATTGCTTGAGGTTGGTCACCGGTAGGTTTATAAGAACTTACAAGCTCAAATGGATGACTAGCATCATAAGTTATCATCTAAAAACCTCCTTACTTAATTAAATAATCATAGTTAGCATTTTGATATTGAAGATATAAGTTGATTAGGTCTGTATTAATTGAATCACACATTTTTTGTGATGTAGTAATACCTTTCCAAGGTTTAGAACTATCGATATTTGTATCTATTCCTTTAATTTCACAATAGTGATATAAGTATTCTTGATAATCGGAATATTGAGTTGAATCACCAGTGATTTGGGGATAATACATTATAAATTTTTGTTGGTATAAAGTATTAGTATCAAGTGATGAAGGGGTATTTGTAATTCCTGAATATTGGGTGTAAATACCAGTTAATTCTTCACCACCGAAATCAGTTGGATTTAAACCGACACCATTGTAGGTGAAATCTTGATTAACAACGCCATTTTCAGTTTTAGGTGAAGTTGTATACAAAGTTGTGAATTTAAATGTGGCACCATCTTTAAAACTGATGACACTTTGACCGATACCTTTGCCATAAGAGGTGGTTCCATAAAGTTCAGCTCTATTATTTCCTGCTAAAGCACAAGCAAATAATTCTGAAGCACTAGCAGTGCTACCATCCATCAAAAGCTTGATATCAGCAACCTTATTTCTACCAAAATCAGGATTTCTTTCTTGATAAAAGGTAGTTGTGTTATTTGTATCAATCATGTTATATAAGAATGAACCTTGATCAGCAAATAGTTCCATCAAGTTTCTAGCGTAATTAATAACACCGCCACCATTTTTAGTTAAATCAATAACTAATGTATCAATATTTCCATTTTCAGAAATGGTTTTATTCAAATAATCTTTAACATAAGATGTTGGGTCAACTAAGAATGTTGAAACTTTGACAACAACATCATGGTTTTCACCATCAACAACATCTTTCATGATGTAGAATGGATTAGTTGTGTAACCACCTAAAGTGACTTGAACAGGTTCTTTATCTTTCAAACCGAATGTGAATGTTGTTGAAATATTATGAGTTGCTAAGCAAGCTTGTAATTCTTGCATGAATGCTAAACCATCAGCACATTCTCCTACTTTAATTTCTTGACCATTCTTGTAGCCAGTATTTGAGAATGAAACTATGTAATCATTGATATTAATCTTGCCATAAGATGGACCAAATTCAACTTTAGAAACAAGTAAACCATTTGCAGTCGCTGATAAAGAGAGACCTAAACTCAATTTATTTGAATAATCAGTTTCTGTACCCATCTCTTCTTCACTTAAAGCATAGCCCATGAATGGATCATCTTCGCTATCATTTAAACCACTAAGCATCAAATCAGCGATAACTTTATCTACATCTTCGTATTCTGCACTATAGAGCCAATTTTCTTTAATATAAGAGAAAATCTCCATAACTCTTTGTTCATAAGGTGTTAATCGATACTGATTGTAAGCAACAAAGTATCCTAAAAGACCACCGACAAAAAGTAGGACGACTAGACCGACAGCGACAATACTCCAGTAGATAATACTAGTTTTTGCCTTTTTCTCCATAATCTTTCCTCTTTTCTTTCTTGAGGTTGTTGATTCTTAAATCTTCAATCAACAATTCTTCCTTTGTCATAGGGGTAATTTCTTCCAAAGGAACGATGTCTTTCTTCTTGAATGGATTAACTTTCAAATATTTCTTCTTAATTTTACGTTTGCTAAAACCGTAACCTGTAATTTCATCAGCTTTAACTACAGTCATGAAGGCTCTCTTATCACATCTATTAACGATAGCGATTAAATCTTTATAATCTTTTCTATCAAAACAAACTTGAACGGTGTAGCCTTTCTTACCGGAGAAGCCACCAACACTTTTAAGTAAGGTAGTTCCTCTTTCAAGTTTATAATTTATCTCTTTTGATAACACCGCATAATTACTGGTAACAATAAAAGCTACATATTGTTTGGTACCACCGAGGAATACTTTATCAATTAAGAATGAACATAAAATTGAAGCGATAATACCAACTAAGATTCTCATAATATCTTGGGTTACAAAGAAACCAGCAAAGATAATTACAGTATCTAAAATAAGTGATGAAATACTGGCTTTAATTCTAAAATATTTCTGCAAGAAAAGAATTAAGCAGTCAACACCACCAGATGAACCGCCGCCAACGAAAGTTAAAGCAACTCCTAAACCGGTAATTGCACCACCAAAAACACCACCAATAAGATAAACGCCCAAATTGGTTGCAGTAACTTGGAATTCAGTCAAACTTTCATGAAGTGTTCCAGTATCAATCAAATATTTTGTAATATCTAACAAATCAAATTGTGCTAAATATTTGAATACGAAAACGAATACTGGATAAACAATTGTTGCAATTAAAGTCTTAATTGAGAATCTAAAACCTAGAGTTATAAGTCCAAAAACGAATAATCCCCAAGTTAAAATTAAGTTCCAAACTTCTTCACCTAATCCGCAGAAGTGATCAAAAACAATAACTAAGCCTGAAACACCACCACTAACAATTGAGAGTGGAAAGTAGAATAAACAGGCTGCAAATGCAACTAAACAACTTCCTAAGATAGTTAAAGAAATGTTTTTAAAATAGCTCCATGCACTCTCTGCATAGAACTCTTGTTTGATAATTTGCCAATATTCTTTTGATTTTCTTTTAATGAAAGTATTAATTCTTGCCATTTGAATACCTCCATTTTAAATATGCTTGAATAAAATCATCTAAGTCGCCATCCATAACGGCATAGACATCAGTGACAGAATAATTTGTTCTATGATCCTTAACCATTGTGTAAGGACAGAAAACATAAGAACGAATTTGGCTTCCCCATTCGATATCTTTCTTCTCACCAGAAATCTTAGACATCTCTTCGTTCTTTTTCTTTTCTTCAAGCATGATAAGCTTACTTTTAAGCATATTCATAGCAATTGTTTTATTCTGAAGTTGAGATCTTTCAACTTGGCAGGTAACTACAATTCCAGTAGGCTTATGCAAAATTCTAACAGCTGATTCAGTCTTATTAACATTTTGACCACCTGCACCAGAAGATCTGTAAGTACCAATTTCCAAATCTTTATCATCGATCTTTAAATCGATAGTGTTATCAATATTTGGCATGACGCTGACTGAAGCAAATGAGGTATGTCTAGAACCTGAAGAATCAAAAGGTGAGATTCTAACAAGACGATGAACGCCTTGTTCAGATTTAAGTAATCCGTATGCGTTTTTACCTTTGACTAATAAAGAAGCATATGAAATACCTGCTTCATTACCATCAAGGTAATCAAGCACTTCAATCTTGAATTTATGTCTTTCACAGAATCTAACATACATTCTATAGAGCATCATTGCCCAATCATGGGCTTCAGTTCCACCAGCACCTGGATGGAATTCAATGATGGCATCCATAGAATCGTATTTATCTGATAAATAAAGTGTATTTTCAAAATTGTTAACTTTTTTAGTTAACTCATTTAATTCACTTTCAACTTCTTGATGAAGATCTGCATCTTCTTCAACTTTTAAAAGTTCTAATGTATCTTGAATATTTTTAATGGAATCTTCCAAAGCAAAGTAAAAATTCTTCTTCTCTAGGCAATCGTCTAGTTCTTTGGTAATAATTCTTGCATTTGCAGAATCGTTCCAGAACGTTGGCTCTAAAGTGACTTTGGTTAATTCATCAATTCTGTTATTTAACTTGTCTAAGTCAAAGAGAGCCTCGTAATGAAACAATTCTTTCTGAGACTTCACTTGCTTGTGAAGATAACTCGTAAAGTTCTTTCATACTCGGCACCTTTCAATAATTAGTTATGTTTAGGTAATTTTGTTGGACCAGAAATAACTGCAGGAGCTACTGGTTTTCTTTCGTTCTTGATTTTAACGTCTTCAACCTTCATGCTCTTACCTGATTCATCAATTTGTCTGTTAGGTTTGATTTCTCTAGGTAAATCTGCGGTATGAGCTTGTGGAGCTTGTTGTGTATTTCTGTTGAATCTTGTTTGTTCTGCAGAGTCTTTGACATCTTGTTCTCTAACTCTGACATGGAGCAACATGTTGACTAACTCTAAAGCAATTCTATCATTCATTGCTGTGAAGAATGCATAACCTTCATTTGTGTAAGCTTGTAATGGATCGGTATTTGCATAACCTCTTAAGTAGATAGATTCTCTTAATTTAGCCATGGTATCGATGTGCTTTGTCCAGTTTTTATCGATACATTGGAGTGCAAGTGTCTTTTCGACATGGTTTGCAACATCTTCTGTCCATGTGGAACGTTTATCGTTATAAAGTTTATTTAAGTAAGCGGATAAGAAGTCGATACCTTCACTCTCTGTGATACCTTCGAAAACTTGTGGGTTGAAGGAATCTTTGGAAAGTAACTTACTTTCAACTAAAGATTTCAACTTAGCTGAATCGATAACTGTTTCACCATCTTGAGTATGCAAACTCTCTTTAACGATTTGCTTAACAGCGTTATCGAAATAACCAGGAATAGTATCTTTAATTGATTCGTTGAACAAAATCTTATCACGTTTTGCATACATGATTTCACGTTGTTGTCTCAAAATATCATCGTACTTCAAGAGTTGTTTACGAGTATCAAAGTTTTGACCTTCAACACGCTTTTGAGATTGTGTGATAGCTTTGGATAAGAGTTTGGAGTCAATACTTTCAGCGCCTAACTTAGCAAACATATTTTGGAAAGCATCGGATGCGAAACGTTTGAAAAGATCGTCTTCGAAGGAAACAAAGAACTTGGAGTAACCTGGGTCACCTTGTCTACCAGCACGACCTCTTAACTGGTTGTCGATACGTCTTGATTCATGACGTTCTGTACCGAGAACGCATAAACCACCAAGTGCTCTAACTTCATCGTTAATCTTGATGTCAGTACCACGACCAGCCATGTTTGTTGCGATGGTAATAGCACCTTTTTCACCAGCTTTAGCGATAATTTGAGCTTCTTTTGCGTGGTTCTTAGCATTCAAAACTTCATGAGGTAAACCTGCTTCATTCAATTTTCTATCGACGATTTCAGATTTTTCAACTGAAGCAGTACCGATCAAAACAGGTTGACCTTTGGCGTGACGTTTTTTGACTTCTTCAACAACTGCATCGAATTTAAGATTTTGAGTTGCGTAAATTGAGTCAACGTCATCAATTCTTTGAATAGGTTTATTTGTAGGAATGACAACAACACGCATGTTGTATGTTTTTCTAAATTCTTCTTCTTCGGTTTTTGCAGTACCAGTCATACCAGCGAGTTTGGTGTATAAACGGAAGAAATTTTGATATGTAATTGTAGCCATGGTGATGGTTTCAGGTTTAATCTTAACATGCTCTTTAGCTTGCAAAGCTTGTTGTAAACCATCGGAATATTCTCTTCCTTCCATGACACGACCTGTGAAGGTATCAATCAAAAGGATTTGATCATCCTTAACCATGTATTCTTGATCACGTTTGAAGATGTAATTAGCCTTCAAGGCTTGTTGAATTCTGTGAGTAAGATCTGCATATTTTGGATCGTAAAGATTGTCGATACCAAATGCTTTTTCAATCTTATCAACACCGGAGTCAGTTAACTTACAAAGTTTCTTCTTAACATCGATTTCAAAGTCGACTTCATTTTTCATCTGCTTGCAGATTGTATCTGCAGTTTGATAGGAGTTTGCGGTGATACCGGAACCACCAGAGATGATCAAAGGAGTTCTGGATTCGTCGATAAGAATGGAGTCAGCTTCGTCAACGATTGCATAGTTTAAACCTCTTAAAACTCTGTTTTCCTTCTTAACAGCCATATTGTCTCTTAAGTAGTCGAAACCAAGTTCGGAGTTTGTTGTGTAGGTGATATCGCAAGCATAAGCTTCTTTCTTTTGTGCTGTAGATTTTTCTCTTAAGTTAACACCGACAGTCAAACCTAAAAATCTGTAAATTTGACCCATCCATTCAGCGTCACGAGCTGCTAAGTATTCATTAACTGTAACAACGTGGACACCTTTACCTTCCAAAGCGTTTAAGTAAACGGACATGGTTTCAGTCAAAGTTTTACCTTCACCGGTACGCATTTCTGCGATGTCACCTTCGTGTAAAACTGTGGAACCGAAAACCTGAACTGGATATGGGAATTGACCCAAGACACGTCTTGCAGCTTCTCTTGCAACAGCGAATGCTTCAGGTAGAATATCTTCAAGAGTCTTACCTTGAGCAAGTAAATTTCTAAAATATGGAGTCTTTGCTTTCAATTCCTCATCGGATAAATTTCTCATTTCTTCCTCATATTGGAATGTTGGAGCAGCTTCCCTTCTAATCTTATTAAAAGCACGAGCATCAATTCTAAATAATTTCTCTAAAAAGCCCATGTTGTACCTCCGTTATATTTAATTCAACATAAAAATTGTCTGCTTAAATCTTTACAGCCTTAATATTTTATCATATAGATAATAATAAATATTATCTATAAGGTAATGACAAAGTTTCCAGATATGACAAACAATAGAAAAGGCGCAAGATTTACTTGCGTCTCATTCTCTTCTCGTTAAAGCTCTTTTCGATTGAATATTTCAATGAGAACATCTCGTTTTCTCTGATCTTTGTTGTGCTACTTGTGTAAGCGTAGTAAACATAAAGTAATGCGGAAAGAGTTGCACCAGTCATTGAAATAAGCTTAGCAATTGACCACATCTTTGGTTTGTACTCTAAGACATATCTAACATCATCTGCACTGGAATTATTCTTCTTATCAAAGTAGCCCATAAAACCACCTTGCATCCTAAATAATTCAACTTCAGATTCAGAAACTCTTTGAACAATCTCACCATCTGAATTTGGTCCTGATGTTGTAACGTATTGAGTTAAAGTCCATCCCTCAGAATAAGGGATATTAATCATAACAATCTTAGACTTATCATAGAAAGTGCTAAATTCAATTCTGTCCGATGTTCTCGAATGAATTACAGTACTATCATTTTGGAAATTGTCCAAAGCAACTTGAAGTTCATCATATGGTAGATAAGAGAATAAATCATTTGACCCAATTTCATTAGCGCTGCCATTAATTGTATCAACAAGCTCTAAAACAACATAGTAAGCAGGTTCATAGAGATAGTAACCATGACTTAAATGGTAGTCAGAGTATGAATAACCTCCAGAGGTGATTGTTGGATACATTTCACGTGCATAAGCTTCATCCTGTTGAACTTTATCATAGACTGTTGCAAAGTCTTCTACGCTGTTCTTGCCGAAGAAACTAACTTTCCAATTATGAGAAGTTTCAAAATTTATGTATCCGGCAGGAATAGGTGTTTCACTGAAATCGATTAAGATCTTAGTTCTAAACTTATAATTATCTTTTGGTACAGAAGTTGCATTTACTTCAACTTGTTCAAAAGATTGATCGATACCAAATTTAGAAACATATAAATCTAATCCTGCAGAATTTGTTTTTTCAATAGTTTGACCGTTATAAGTGAAATCGGATGAAATTTCATATCTATTCTGACATTCAAGATCACCACCACAGATGTTAACAGTATTATTATCTGGATTGTATTTTGAGCGGAACAAATAGTATTTAGGCGATAAGTCTATTTCATTCATATTTCTAAAATGCAATGTTGGAATAGTAGAATCTGACATAGATGAATGCTCACCTAAAACGCCTGACCAAACATCATCACCTAAAGAGAAGAAACTTTCATCATAGAGAAGTGCTGTGGTTAAATAGTATTTCTCATAATACAATTCATCCATACTAGTGTTCATAATTTTATCATTCTTTTTCGAATAAGTTGGCATTGTTTCGAAACGAGAATAATTATCAAATGGGAATAAAAGAGAAACAAAATTCTCATTAATATATAACTTTTGATTGTACTCATGTAAGGAATCAATCAATTTCTGATAATCATCATATGTTGTTTTACCATCTAAGAAGAATTTGGTATAAGAATCAGGCTCTTCAATATCAACGAATCCGTATGGAATATTATTATCACTTTCAGGTAAGAGATAATATTTAACACTCAACATTGTGTCGATTGTAGGTCTTCTTTCATGATAACCCATTGACCAGTTTCTATATGTGTAAGGAATTCTGGACATATCCAAGAAATCTTGCATTGAGAAGGTGTAGTTTGAGTTGAATAAACTTAATGTTGTGTAACCTTCAATTAAGCCTAAGTTTGCATTACCTCTATCTGCACTAGGATTGAAAATTCTGTAGAAAGAATCATCTACATCTTTAAGTCTTTCAACAATTTCAGTTTGGTTGTAGATGTTGCTGACACCTCCACCTAAATTATTAACATTGACAGTACCTTGAGTGAAGATTGTAACGTTACCGGCGATGATGAATTCAGCTGCTGCTAAATAAGTAGCAAGTTTAGTCATCTTGGTCTTATGCATGTAAATTCTGAATAAGACATAGCAAACAACTTGGAAGATCATCTCAAGCCCAACCATGATAAATCTTTCATAGTAGTAAGCAACACTTGAGTGTCTATCAGGGTTTTCAAATGAGAATGAAAGGACTAATCCGATTGATAAGCAATCAAAGAATAAGTACAAGAAATATGCAATATCCATGCAATACCTCTTACCTTTCTTGATGTTATCAAAGTTGATTGCGTCGTAAATTAACATCCAGATGATAGGAATAATTAAGAATCTGGAATAGCCAACTGTGAATGCTGAGAAAAGATAGTAGCAGAATGGTGTAAACATCATGAAGGCGACGAATAAAACACCGATGATGTAACTAGGTTTTCTCTTTCTGAACGCTTCTACAATTGAATAGAAGGTGATAAGTTGAAGTGGAGTTGAAATAAATGTTGATTGAGTGAAGTTATCAAATCCATTTCTACCACCAATATTTTGGTAGAAACAGCCAACAGGCATGAATAAGAAACCAGATAATGGATAAACTTGATTCTCAGGAGCATCGAAAGTGAAGAACTGTTTAATCATATCCCAGAAGGAATCTTGACCAAATAGTTTATCAAGGTAGGAAGCATCAGTGACACGAGGCATTCCGATAATCTGGAAGAAAGATGGGACTAAGATAAAAGCCACAGCCAATGTAGGTAAAATGAATGTTGCAAAACCTAGACCAAGCTTTTGAATGTTCTCAGCTCTACTATCTTTGTATCCCATTTGAATCAATCTGAATATTGCATAGATAAATCCACCTAGAAGTGTGACAAATAGCATGAAGTAGTTGCAAAGTCCTAATAAAAATATAGAAATTAAGCCTGCTTTTACGTCCTTTTCACGCAATATCTTTTCAATACCTAAGAAAACAAATGTGATAAAGGCTCCAGAATCCATGAATTGGAACCAGAAGTACATCATCATCCATCCGCAGAAGGCGTAACCTAATGAGAATAGACGACAGGTTGTGTATTTGAGTTTAAATTCTTTGAGGAGCATGTACATACCCATGCCGCCAACAACCATCTTGAATGGGAATGAAAGACCTTGAAGGGTCATCTGCCATGATCTTGGGAAGATTAAAAGAATCAAATACCAAGGATCAAAGAGCATGTAGAATGAATTTCCGCCAATATTATCCATTCCTAAAAAGGATTTGTTATCCCAAAGAGGAAATTGACCCGTTCTGAAAAAGTCATGCCACATATCATAGGTTAAATAGTTGAAGGTCATACTCTGTAATGAGTAGTCACCTCCAAGAGGAACCATGAAATAGTGGGTTACCCAGGTAGGTAAAACGATACAAATAGAAATTACACAAAGAAAAAGCAAGGTCAAAAGACCTTCTCTATATTTCTTAAAGAAGGTCTTAAACCCTGTTGTAAAAAAATCTGCTATTTTTACTCCGATTCCTTGAATGGAATTGCGGATAGTTTCTTTTGAAAAGGTCATTACCAATTATTACCAGTAATTGTAATTCCGTAACCTTGGTTACCTAAATGAACTAAGAAGACAGGACCAACACGTTTGATATCACTCAAATGGAATGTTGAGTAATTTTGTTTGACGTTATTAACAAGTTGGTTATGTTCATTGTCTCTAGTTAAGGAGATAATTCTGCAGAAAACGTTCTTGAATTTTTCTTTGTATTCTTTAAATTTTTCTTCAAAAAGCTTCATGATATCTGAATCTTTTCTCTTGATGTGAACCAAGTCGAGTTTACCATCTTTCTTGATAGCAACAACTGGCTTAATCTTTAAAACACCACCGATAAAACCGGTAACTTTACCAATTCTACCACCACGAACAAGGTGTTTTAAATCGGTAATTGTGAACATTGTTGTGGAATTTCTGCATGCTTCATCAAGTTTAGCGACAATTTCATTAACATCAGCTTCAGGATTAAGCATGTAATCCAAACATGAATCGATAGCATTAACAAGTGCGTAATTGCAAACAAGTGTATCTACGATATGGATGTGTTCAGCGAAATAATCTTCTAAACCATCTTTTGCAATCTTTGCGGAGTTGATTGTTGAAGAAATACCAGAAGATAAAGGTAAAACAACAATATCTTCATAACCTTCTTTAATCAATTTAGTGTATGCATCTTGGAAATCTTTTGGTGATGGTGAGCTGGATTTGATATTTTTATTTAAGCTAGCAACCATAGTTTCGTCACTCATATCAACTTCTTTAGTATCAACTTCATCGACGGAAACACCTAAAGAAACAACTTCAATTCTTATATCTTTATATCTTTCATCAGTTAAGATGGAAGTAGAATCAATAACATATGCAATCTTTGACATCTTATGTTACTTCCTTTCTAAATAAGCACATATATTTTAATATATAGGCTTATTATTTACATAAATTGCTATTACTAGAATTATGAGGCAGGTGAATCTGTATCGTTTAAATTGCTTGAATTGACACTTCCCATAAATTGTGAATTGTACAAATCTGCGTAGAAACCTTTCTTTGCTAAAAGCTCTTTGTGGTTTCCAAATTCAACGATATGACCTTTATTCATAACGATGATAAGCTTGGAGTTCTTGATGGTTGAAAGTCTATGAGCGATGACGAAACTAGTTCTACCAACCATCAAATCATTCATAGCATCCTGCAAGGCTTTTTCTGTTCTTGTATCAACTGATGAAGTTGCTTCGTCTAAGATCATGATACTTGGGTTGGAAAGAATTGCTCTGGCAATGGTAATAAGTTGTTTCTGACCTTGGGAAATATTGCTACCTTCCTCGTTGATAACTGTGTCATACCCATTTTCAAGAGTTTGAATGAAGTGATGTGCCCTTGCTTTCTTACTGGCTTCGATAATTTCTTCTCTTGTTGCATTATCTTTACCGTAAGAAATATTTTCTGCAATTGTTCCATTGAATAACCAGGTATCTTGTAAAACCATACCGATTTGTTTTCTGATGGAATTTCTTGAGTAATCACGGATATCAATTCCATCAATCTTCAAGGAACCACCAGTAACATCGTAGAATCTCATGATTAGGTTAACAAGAGTTGTCTTACCTGCACCGGTTGGACCGACAATTGCAATTGAATCACCAGGATTAACCTTCAAATTCATATTTTCAATTAGAGGAACATTCTTGGAGTATGAGAAATCAACATTTTCAAAGTTAACTTCACCTTTGACGGAATTAACTTTAATTGCGTCTTTCTTATCTTCAACTTCTTCCTTAGCATCTAAGACTTCGAAAACACGGCTTGAAGCAGCAGAAACTTGTTGGAAGATATTTGAAATTTGAGCGGCTTGTTGAATAGGTTGTTGGAAAAGATTGAGGAAAACGAAGAACGAAACAATACTACCTGTATTTCCTAATAAACCACCTACAACACAGACAAAGACATAACCGATATTATGAACCATGTTGAGTAATGGTTGAATAGTACCGGATAAGAATTGTGCAATCATACCGGATATTTGAAGTTCAACGTTGGAAATACCGAATTTATTCTGAACATTTTGTTCTTGGTTGAAGAGTTTGATGACATTGAAACCACCGTAGATTTCTTCAATTTGACCATTAATTTCACCAGTGACAACCTGGACTTTCATAAATTGTTTCTGTGATTTTGTAGCAACGAAAACAACGATTAAAAGTGCAAATGGTAAAGTTGCTAATGCAATTAAAGCAAGCTGCCATTGAACGACAAGCATTGCAATCGTGACACCAAAGAGTAAGAAAACACTCTTAAATGTTTGTGAAATAACTTGGTGAATTGATTGAGAAATAACGTCTGTATCGTTTGTGACTCTAGACAAAACATCACCTAATGGATTTGAATCAAAGTAAGCAAGAGGTAATGTATCGATCTTATTTTTAATCTTCTTTCTTAATTGATAAGCAAGCAAACCACCGAGTTTGGATGCGATAAACTCAGTTAAGAAGTTGAAAATCATTGTTACGAAGTAAACACCAATTAAGATACCAAATACTTTGAATAAGTTTGCGAAATTGATATTTGCAACACCGTCCATTCCGATTGGTTCGAAATAGTTAGGCATGTAATCAGTTGAGAAGAAATTATTCATCAAAACTGGTCCAGTAATCTGCAAAGCGGTGTTCAAAATGATGACTACAACTAAGACAATAAGTTGAATCTTATAAGGTTTCAATAGTTCCATAACTCTTAAAAGAGCACCGGATTTATTACCTGCATTTTTCTTCTTAGTTGCGATACCTGCCATCATTCTCTTATGTTGGAATGATAACTGATCAATCTTCTTTGAATTCTTAATTGAATAACCTTTCTTGGTGAAATCAAGTTCTTTATTCAATGAGTCTCTCTTTTGAATCTTATTCTTTCTTTGAACGAATAAGGTCTTGTATTTGAAGTCTGACTTGAAATACTTGCTCATCTCAGCAGATAAGCCATCAATTTGTTTGTTCAGCTTAGCAATTTGTTTTTCAAGTTTAACAATAACTCTCTCATTTACAGGTTGAACCACCTTCAAACTTTCAACTTTATATTCAAATTGTTTCGTAGCAAAAACTTCCTTATCATTGAGCATTATGAGTTGTTTCTTTTTGTGGTATTGACCTAATTGATAGTTGTCATCACACATCATTGACTCATATTTGTTTTCAACGTAAGTTCTTGCGTTAATTACACCAACTTCTTTAACTTTTTCAACAAACATCTCATAGCAGGCTTTTCTAATTTGATATTTGTGAAGGTTAAAGATGTTATTAACTAACTCTTCGTAGAATTTATTTTCTTCAACTTCAGATTTGGAAAGTTCTCTTGTATAAAGTTTCTTAACTGTTACAGGAACTTTCTCAATAGTTGTATTTTCAGGTAGATTCTTCTTTGCTAAAGCCTCTTTTACAACTTTATCTAAACTTTCAATCTTAGTTTTTAAATCAGCAACTTTCTTTTGAATATGAAGTTCATCTTTCTCTGTGAAATCAGTATCTTTTTGTTTGATATCTCTGATGTTGTTATATTCACAAGAGAAGAGATAATTGTCGTACTGATTGTTCAAAGAATTGACGTAAGATTGATATAAAGCTTCACAGTTTTTTACGCAGAGAAATTCATTTCTGGTTAAAGCAATCTTTTCAATAAACTTCTTAATAACTTCAATTTGAGAAACGTATGTGAAGTAATTTAATGAATTCTTAGCAAGCTTTGTAGCATGCTTTTTATTGCATTTAGGGAATTGAGCAATTGGAGTAACTGCTTCAACTTTTTCCATGCCATATTTTACACGAATATCATTTTCTTTTGCCAAATACTTAGGCAATTTACCTTCAACTTGTTTTCTTTTATCTTCAGCAAGTTTAATTAAATCTTTAATTTGTTCTTCATTAAGATTGGTTAATAATTTTTTAGCCATATTACTTACTACCCTCCTTTAATGATTGAGACAGGATTCTTGTTGATTCAACTTCTTCAGGATCAAGTTGAGATTTAACGATTTCTTGATAAACTTTGTTATTTTGCAAAAGTTCGTTGTGGGTACCTTGACCGACAATCTTACCATCGTCCAAAACAATGATGTTATCTGCGTCCATGATGGAGCTAACTCTTTGTCCAACGATGATAATTGTTGAACCTTTGGTGTACTCTTTCAAAGCACTTCTAACTAATACGTCAGTCTTGAAATCCAGTGCTGAGAAACTATCGTCAAAAACGTAAATTTCACCTTTTCTAACAAGTGCTCTTGCGATACAAAGACGTTGCTTTTGACCACCGGAGAAGTTTTTACCACCTTGAGCAACTTCTGCTTCAAGTCCGTTTTCTTTATTTTCAACAAAGTTCCATGCTTGAGCAACTTTCAAAGCTTCTTTAAGTTCTTCATCAGTAGCATCTTCGCTACCAAAACGTAAGTTTTCTGCGATTGAACCTTTGAAAAGCAATGCTTTTTGAGGAACAAATGAAATCATCTTTCTAACATCTTGGCTAGAAATTTTCTTAATATCAACACCATCGATCATAACTTGACCGCTGGTTGCTTCAAAGAATTTAGGAATTAAATTAACAATAGTGGATTTACCGGAACCGGTTGAACCGATAATTGCAGTTGTTTGATTTGGTTTAGCTGTGAATGAGATATGTTCCAAAACAGCTTCTTCACCATTTTGATAAGAGAATGAAACATCTCTGAACTCAAGTAAACCATGATTTTCTTCCATGGTTTTCTTTGTTTCTTCATCCATCTCAAAGTATTGTTCTGAATTAGGTAAATCAAGGATTTCATTAATTCTCTTTGCTGAGACAGTACCTCTTGAGATGAAGACAAAAATCATAGCAAACATCATGAATGCCATCATGATCTGCATGACGTATTGAGCAACAGACATGAATGATGAGAATGTATTCATGAATTCAAGGAATGGCTTACCATCTGATAAAGCAAAACCTAAGAAGAAGACACCTAAATAAGTCAAATTCATGATGAACATGATTGCTGGCATCATGATTGAGAAATAACGGTTTGTCTTAATTGTTAAGTATGTTAAATCTTTATTTGCTTTCTTGAAACGTAAAGTTTCCTGAGGTTGTTTATCAAAAGCACGGATGACTCTGATACCAGTCAAGTTCTCTCTCATTACAAGAGTGACTCTATCAATCTTCTTTTGCAAAGATTTCATCATTGGCATAACTTTGACTGCGATAAAGACAACAACTATTAATAATAAAGGAATAGTAACAGCAAGAACGACAGTTAAGAATGGGTCGTACTTACTTAAAATCATAATAAATGCGATGATGAGAGTTAAAGGTGCGGAAACAACAATTCTTAAACCCATTAAAACGACATTTTGAACTTGTGTAATGTCGTTTGTGGTTCTTGTCATAAGTGAGGAAACACCGAAGATATTGTATTCTGATAATGATAAAGAAGTAACTTTGTTGAATACATTCTTTCTTAACTCCATACCGTAGGTTGATGCTACTTTTGAGGATGTGAAGCTGACAATAATTGCACAGACAGTTGTTCCCAGAACGAACAAAAGCATGATTCCACCCATCTTCCAAAGTCCAAGGAATGCATCTTTGTAGGCTTGAGTTCCTTCAGGAGAACTAGCCATCTGAGTCATATATCTGGACATTTCGGAGAGTTGATCAGGAACATAAAGCTGGCAAACTACTTGTCCGACAACGAATAAAATAGTCAATAAGACATAAAACCAAACTGGCTTTAGATATTTCAATAATTTAACCATCAAAACTCCTTTCTAAACAATTCTTTTTATATGTATAAACTACATTATTTTATTTCATAAAAAATGCAAAGACAAATGAAATATACTATTAAATTTTTGACTATATAAAGTTATTGACATCTTTTTATTTTTGTAATGCACATTTTATATTTCTAAATTTTGTTAAGAAAAAGACCTTGTGAATAAAATCACAAAGTCTTGAATTTTATCAATTATTTAGCGGAAACAGCATCCATGAAATCTGGCATTTCAGGATTTTCTTGTCTCTCTTTTTCAAGTTCTTTTTCAATCAAAGTGTTGATAACAAATTCCTTATTAACTTTATCTTTATATGTGAAGGTGTAGTTATCTGAACCAGTTTCAACATGTAATGTGATTGTTGAGTTGTAGATAGAACCAAAAACTGAAGGATTAACTTGAATTGAGTAGTTGATGATTTCGCTGTTCTTGAAGAAGTAAGTTTCATCACCGTTCTTATCGTAGCAGATAATGTTGTTATCTTGATCGAATTCAAAGTAGTTAATTGGTGATGCGAAATAAACAAGGATTTCAACAATGATGGCACAGACAAGTCCGATGATTGCACCTAACCACCAAGATGGGAAGATGATTTCAATAAGACCTAAGAATAAGAAGCCAGCGATAAAGACGAATGCTCTTCTTAATCTTCTACCGACAGTTCTCTTTGTGGAGAATTTTCTTGTCTTAACAGCTCTTGCTTGGAGTTGTCTTGTCTTATTGAAGGTTTGTCTGTATCTTTCAAGTCTTTCTTCTGCTTCTGTTTGTTGATTTACATAGAATGCTAAATCCAAATCATCATTAGCAAGTTTTTCTTTTCTTGCTTGTTTGACTTTAGAATCAATCTTAGCAAAGGTTGCAGAGTGTGCTTTCTTGACCTTGTAGAGTTCCTTCATCTTATCAGCATATCGAATACCACCAACTTTGACATCGGAGATATATGCTTCTTGACCAGCAACTTTTTCTTCGACTTTCTTACGATCGTATTCATACTCTAAGAGAGTATTGTCGTGAGATAAGTCAATATAGTCAAGTTTTCTAACTAATTCATCTCTATCACTGTTTGTGAAGTGTTGAATTCTTGTGAGCTTGTTATATGCTCTTTCAATCTTCTTACCTTTGACGTCTTTATGAACATTTTCCTTTAAGTAGGCAATTCTCTTACGGATTTCATCTTCATCCTTAAGATGTTTGACATCCTTATCGGTGTACTTAGCAGTGACCTTAGCTTTCATTTCTGAAATTTCGATATCTAAGACTGCGGTGTTAATCTTTTCTCTATATTCAGCAACTTTTCTTTCGTAAGCAAGATATGCATCAAGTTTTTCACCAAGATCTTTAGCTTTTTCACATGCTGCATTGTATTCCTTGATAGCTTCTCTTGAGCATAATGCGGATAACAATTTCTTGAATTGCTTATTAGGAACATTTGTAAGAGTTAAAGCATGTTCGATAGTAAGATTATCTTCAAGGTTGCATTGTGTACAAATTTGAGAGACAACTTGGTCATACTTAGGCAAAGTGGTAATTAAATATTCTGGAGTATTTTTATTATCTAATTTGTATTCGCTAATCTTGGAAGGATCCTTCAAAGCTTGGTTGTCGAGTGCTGTTTGTTCATAGATTGACTCATAAGTTGCAGAAATTCTTTCAGCAGCTTTGGTGTAATCTAAGTTAACCTTTTCTTCAAGTCTTCTAGCAAGATCGTAGAAATACTTAGCATTTTCAGCCTTGATTGTTGCAATTTCAACATCTGCTTTCAAAACTTTGTACTTAACAACAAATTGGTCATAGGCTTCGATTGATTTCTTGGTAAGAAGAACATGAGCATTATTCTCTTCCATGTATTTTTCAATCAAACCAACTTTTCTTAAAATTTCTTTTCTTTCAGCAATTTCTTTTTCAACTTTGATGATGGAATTAAATCTATCATTTTCTCTGACCAAAGTTGTTTGGTTTCCGGAAAGAATGACTAATTCCATATTGAAATTAGGAGTTAATTTGAATTTTTCAGCATCGAAAGCATCGATTAACTTAAGAATCTTATGATAGGTATCTTTTCTTAAATTGAAGCAAACTTGTTCGATCTTATCTGTATTCTTTTGAAGTTTTCTAACCATTTCATAATAAGAATTCAAATAGTTACGAACTTTTTCTAAATCCTTAGGTTCTTTCAATTCTGTGAAGATATCTTCAACTGCGAAAATATCTGAAATTGATTTGTAAATGGATTCATTTGCTTGAATCAAGGATGAAACTTGCTTTTCTGCTGCTTTACTGTCAGCAACAATAGTTTCGGAAATCTTATCAAAGACTGATAAGATACCATCTTTCAATTTATTTAAAACTTCTGATTTGTACTCTTTGGATGCAAATTTATTCTTTAATTCATCATTTGCACTTCTCAAAGAATTTAAAAATGCTTCGTCGTTAACTTTATATCTTCCAACACTATCTCTATTTAAAAGACGTGGCAAAACAATATCATGTTTATTGAGCTTCAAATCATAGAACTCATCTGATAATGCCTTAACATCTGGATTATCCAATTGGATATCATTGAGTTTTTGCACTTTGGAAAGCTTCAATTCATTCAATTTCAAAAGGACATGTTCTGTATCGATGATGCCATAACTACCTTTTTTAATTTTTGTACGATATGATTCTCTTTGAGCTTTTAATGAATTCTGTTTTCTATCGAGCTTTTTATTGAATCTAGCACAACTTCTAACAGCCTCTTCATATTTTTTTCTAGCACCGTTCTTTTTGTTGACATCAACAGCTTTGATAGTTTGATTATCAATTGTGTCAAGTTTAGAAAGAAGGACGTTGTTATTTGTGTTTTCAGCCATATAAAGTCTCCTTGACATTTTAAATATTATAGTAAATTGAGATACCTAATTTTATTCAAATTATCAATTTACAAGCTTTTTTAAATTAAGTTATAAAAAATCAAAATTATTAAGTCAAACAAATTGATAAAAACGCTTTCATAACATTCTTTTTTCTTTATCAAATTTTCCAAAAATCGACCCTAAAATCACCTTTTAGACATCTAAAAATAAAATGGAAAACTAGAAATAATATAATTAAAGCATGATTAATACTTTAGAAGATAGATTGGAAAGATTCACTAACACTCCTTTATATCCAATTCTTTTCTGTGTTCTTTCAATCCTTTCATATTCAATTCCTATCCTTGAATATTTCTATCTTTTCGTGTTCGTTTTAGGATGCTTTGTTCCACTATTCACCAAGAAGGAAACAGACTATATTCCACTTCTATTCTTTCCATTCATTCAAATTAACAATGAACATTTCAAAGTTCTAAATCTAAATTTACTTTCACTTATCGAGATATCTTTAGCATTTATTTCTATCATTGTTTTCTTGCTCATCTCAAAAGCGAAGTTTAAATTTGGTCGATTATTCATACCATTTTTCACATTAGCAATTTTATACCTATTCTCTACAATTGTTTCTTTAGGTTTTGGTGAATCAATCAGTTCAACACCTTTACTTTATATCGCTGGATTATTCTTTATCCTAATTGCTTATTCATTATCTAGTACATTATTCCCACTTAAATCAAATACTTTCGATGATTTTTGCAATTACTGTTCCTACTTCGCAATCACAATCTTTATCATCACTTCAATTTACTACATCAAGAATCCTGCAGAATTTTGCACAACTACTTCAACAAGGATTAATTTGTTCGGTTTAACCAATAAAGTTGCAGCTAATACAATCGTTTTGATGTTAGTTCCAATCTGTGCAATCAACATCTACCGTAAGAATTTATTAGGTTGCTTTGCTTTCTTAGCAGCAATTGCTACATCAATATTCATGCTCACTGAAAGTGGCATTTCCATCTTAATTCTTGCTGTAATCCCAATTATTTTTATCGCATTTAGAAGTTATAGAAGACTTGCTCCTTACATTTATGTTTCCGCAAGTTTTGTAATTATCTTCATTTTAATCTTATTGATTTACTTGAATAAATCCTTCCTACAAGAAGTTTTAGATTCATTCAAACTCTTCAATTTATCCGATAATATCAACACCGTTTCATTCAAAGATGGTCTCAATTACTTCTTAGAAAATCCTGTTATCGGTGTTTCTGTATTAACTATTTACAATGATTTCAACTTTATCAACACATTCTCAAATAATACCTTAGCCATCATGGCAGCGACAGGTTCTCTTGGAATTGTCTGTTTATTAATTCATGAAATTAATATTTACGCACTTTGTTTCCAAAGAAAAACACACCATAAATGGTTGATTTTCACATTGTTACTCATGTTGGATTTAATTTCTTTGAATTCTGAAACATTCACAAATCCAATTATCATGTTCTTTTTACTTATCACATTCAGCTCCTATCAAAATTCAAATGTTGCTGATCCTGTTAAAGTTAATAGAAACCCATTCATTCAAGCACAATATAATTAAGCAATTAAAAAGGACTTCTGAAGCACCAGAAGTCCTATATTTTTTCGTTAAATAATTTTAAATTAGCAAGTAATCTTCATTGCCTTGATGATGAGTTTTGGAACAAGATGTGCATACTTGTCGTCACTGACATCAAGAACTTTTGCAATGTCTTTGAAAACTTGGATGACGTTACCTGAAACCATACCAAGTTTGACTTGATGAACCATTTCACCGTTCTTGATTAAGTAACCTTCAAATGGACAGGAGAAGTCTAAGGAGTCTTCATCCAAGCAGGAATGTAATGAAGCTAAATCGTTGATATAAATAGCTTTCTTGCATGATTTAACTGCTTCATCAAATGTGGTCTTACCAGGTTTAATCTTGAATGAAGCGCCGGTTAAACCGTTAGATTCTTTACCTAATAAAGCACCATATTCATTATCTAAAATAGGTGAAACAACTTGACCTTTCTTTATCAAATTGACATTGTTTGGAACAGGTCTATTATCAACATCAGCTGTAACTGTGTAATATCTTTGAGTTTTAGAATCAGAAACAACATTGAGTTTGCTAGATAATTGATCTTGACCTTCTAAGAATGGCTTTAATAAAGATCTATTTTCGTAAAGTGTCTTACCATTCAAGTGACCTAACAAGCAGGAAAGGAGTGTTGAAACAACATTTTCGGATAAGATAACTTTGTAATCACCAGATTTAACAGGTTTCTTAACAAGTTTGTCTTTGACACTCTTAACAACTCTTTGAACAATCTTATCAATATTCAAGTCCATGAAACCTCTCATGGAGATATTGTAATCGTAATCTGCCTCGACAGTCTCACCATCTTTGAAAACTAATTCGATGTTGAATGCGGAAAGATAGGACTTAGTACCTTTGTTTTCGCAACCTTCAGAGTTTGCATAGTAGGAACTACCAGTTTCATAACCTAAAGAGATGGTGTTACTTTGTAATAAGTCTTTGTACTTGTTGTAGGTATTTTGTGAAACTTGTTCAAGTTTCTCACGAATTGATTCAACAGTGATATCCTTGAAAAGTTCAGGATATTGTTTGATCTTGTTATATTTTTGTTTACCTTTAGTTAAGTAATCAACCTTGTAAGGTTTACCAAATTTGCAGATATCATCCAAAGAGGAAAGAATATCTTCATTCATATCTTCGGAGTAAAAATCAACTTTGTAAACACCTCTGTTACCGTATTTGATACCAGCAAAAGCATTAACTGTTGAAATGGAGATACTTGTACCTTCAAGTTTGCCATTTCTGTAGTTGATAAATTTCTCTTCACTGACGCTGGAAGAAACTTCGAAACCTTCAAAGCCTCTTTCTTTAGCAAGGTTGAATAAATTTTCAAAATTGTACTTTGCCATAGACTACCTCCTTATTTTGTACCAGCAACTGTCATCTTGCTGACCCTTAATGTTGGTTGACCAACTGTGACTGGAATTGAACCAGATGAAGCTCCACACATACCAGGAGCGATCTTAAGATCATTACCAACCATATCGATAAGAGGTAAAATTTCATGACCGTAGCCAATTAAACATGCGCCCTTAACTAAGTTCTTAATTTCACCGTTTTCGATGATGTAAGCACGTTCTGCACTGAAATTGAATTGACCGGTGATAGGATTAACTTGACCACCAGTGAATGTAACGCAGTATAAACCATGTTCTGTGGCTTTAATTATTTCATCAACTGTGCTTGTACCGTTACCGATGAATGTATTTGTCATTCTGGTTGTAGGTTCATAACGGTAGCTTTGTCTTCTGCAGGAACCGGTAGGAACATAGTCTCTGTCGTTGAAGTATTCCTTGTGGTCATTCATCATGTCAGAGTTATTCATATCGTTCATGTAGTTAACTAAGATACCATCTTTGATGAGTTGATTTCTTGTGGTTGAATTACCTTCATCATCAACATTCAATGAACCGTAACCATCACCAATGGTGCCGTCATCGTATGCGTTGACAATAGGTGAAGCGATCTGTTGACCAACTTTACCTTTGAAAACAGAGAGATTTCTTGAAATTGCACAAGCTTCAAGTGGATGGCCACATGCTTCGTGGAATAAAACTCCACCAAAACCGTTACCTAAAATAACTGGCATTTCACCGCTTGGACAATCAGGAGCATGAACAAGTTCACATGCATTTTTAGCTGCTTCTGTGCCTAATGCAACTGGATCAAGTTCATCAAAAATTTCTAAACCTGCTCTCTTACCGTCGCCGGTGGAACCGGATTGGAAAGATTTGCCATCACTTGCAAGAGCGACAAAGACAACTCTAGTTCTAACTCTTGAATCGGTGATGTGCTTAGCATCTGTGTTATAAATTTCGACAAACTCATCCTCTTCTAAAAGGTTGCAGGATGCGTTGACAACTTCATTTGAGTAAGCGTACATTGCATCTTCTGCTTTTTTCAAATAGGCGAGTTTTTCTTCCAAAGTCATGCTGTCATGAGGCTTTTTAACTTCATAAACAGGGTGTTCAACATCCTTGAAGATTGTGAAGAACTTTGTTTGTTCACCATTGAAGTTTTCAGCAAGTTCCTTGGTAACTTTTAAGATATCCTTTACTTCCAAACTTGAGGAGAAACCGTAAACGACAACACGGTTCTTGATAAGTCTGATACCTACACCTTTGATGGAGTTTTTGCTAACTGCATCAACTTTTTTATGTGACAATCTGTAGGTTGAAGCTTTTTTATCTTGATAATATAATTCAGCAAAATCTGCGCCGGTGGATAAGCCGACATTCAAAATCTTGCGAATGTCTTTACTACTTAATTCCATAATAGTATTTCCTTTCGAGATCTTATTTATTTTATAAATATATTAAATATAAATAAATTAATACGATTATGAAAGAAAATGAAAGAAATTAAGGTCTTAATCTAATTTTCAATCTTTTTTTAAAGATTTCTTCGATGGTATCATCATCCAAGAAGTAATAAATCTGATCAAGATTCAAATTTTCATACTTACCATTAAGCTTATCTCTAGCAATTCTTTCGATGAATTCATTATCTAAAAATGGAAGGATAGCTTCGAGATCTCCATCACCTCTTTCAAGTGCGTATTTAGTTAATTTCTCCAAATCATGATCATCCATGAATGGGAAGAGCTGGGCTAAATCACCAATTTTTTCTCCGCCATCAATGGAAGCAAAAGCTATATCTCTAACAGCAGAGTCATCGATAAATGGTAAAAAGACTCCTAAATGGAAGTCAGCATTTTTTGCTTTATCTTTAACAAAACGGGATAAATCTCTATCATCGACAAAAGGAAGACAAGCTGCATAGTGCAAATTGTTCTCGTAGAGATATTCAAGTAAAACTATTGCAGTGTTATCGTCAATAAAAGGTAAATATTTTGTGAAACCATGTTTAGCTCCGACTGAAATGAGTTCTAAAACTTTCTTATCAGCATTTTCGAAAAATTCAAACATACTCTTCACCTCCTAATTTCTGAGAAATTTCTTCTCCTCATCAGTTAAAAGCTTGTAGACCTTCTTATCGTTGAAGGAGATCTTCTTTCTTTTAACCGCATTTAAAATAATCATTCTTTCTTTGATTGTGAACTCGTCAAAATGCTCATAAAAATCAATTACAATCTTTCCATTTAAAATTGAATTGATAACATATTCTCTGGAGTGATTTTTAAAGATATCATTTGAATCGAATTCATCATCTTCATTCAAACAGAGAATTTCTTTGATGTCGACATTAAATATCTTTGAGAGTTCAATTACGTTGTCGATAGTTGGAATGGCTAAACCAAGTTCCCATTTCGAAACGGATTGTCTTGAAATATAAAGTTTATCAGCGACATCATCTTGGGAAAGAGAATTTTCTTTTCTTAGTTTATTAATCTTTTTACCAACTTTTACTAAGTCCAGCATGATAGAAATCTCCTTTCTTGAATAAAGTATAGTCAGATGAATTTTTAATTGCACGCAACATCTAGTTGCCACATCGTTAGGAAATTATCCACAATTTTTATAACATATTAGTATGCAGAATACTTTAGATTTCAATAACTTATCTTACGAAGAAGTTTTAGACTTGATCGAAGAAAATTTCTACAGGATACTTGAACATCTGGATAAGAAAGATTTGTCGAGATATCTTCCTTACACAAAGTTCAAGGAGAAGATTTATCATGCATTAAATCCTAAAACTTATTCATTGAAGAATTTACTTTCCCCTCGAGCAAAGATAGTTTATGGATATATTTATGAGAATTATTCCAATGAAAATACTAAGGATAATATGTTTAAAATCAATGTATTATTCTCCCCTCATGCTCAGTTTAGAAAAGATCCAAGGTATCTTGCAGATTATTCAGATTATTTAATTTCTAACATGTTGGATTTGAATGTTTCGACTTATGGAATACATGATTTGAAACTAAGAAAGAAGTTTATTAATCTTTTCGACGAGGAGGAAGATCCAAAATATTATCAGATTCCTTTCGATGGGTTTAATAAGGATAAAATCATCTATGTTAATAGCTGTTTTACCAATTTGAATCTGACACCTAAGATTATGGGAAAAATGCTTTTTGTCCCCATTCTTATCAATCAACAAATCTCGAAAGAAATTATGGTTTTACCATTTGAATTCTATCCAAGTGACCTTCAAAAGTTTATAAATGAAAATGAGAATTCTAAAATAACATTTTTAGTTAAGGAGTAAAAGATGTCTTTATATAGCGAAGTTATTTTATACGATAGATTAGATTTTCTCAAAGGTGAGACAAACAATCTTTTCAAAAAAATTTATATTAAATCTAAAGATGAATATGAGGCTGTTAAAACCTACGATGAAGTCTATGTTCTTTTAGGTTATCTCAATTCGAAAGATTACGCTTCATACCAAAATCATTTAAGAGCTTTACTTCCTTATCTTGCAAAATGGGGATTTAATATGGCAATAATTTTTGCTATTTATGTCCCATTAAAATTGAAGTTACCTTGCTGCTTATTCTCAAATTGCAACGCATTGAGTAGACTAAACTTCAAGAAAAACTACGTTAGTAGAGAAGAATTAAATAGGATTGTCAGTTGCTTCAATGAAGTTATGAAATTAGACGATTTATTCGATTGTTTCAAGAGAGAATATGCCTACATTGGAAATCCTGATGTTTTATTCACCTTGTGGACATTGTGTTATGATCAAAAAGCTATCACTTTCAAACAATTTGTCGACTTAATTAACATCATGCTTCAAGATGAATCCATCACTTTTTACACAAAGATGTTCTTTTTGAAACAATTATTCACAATTGATGATAAATTCTATTCACATTCTTTCCCATTAATTAAAGAAAGAACTTTCAAAGTCGAAAATTTTTCACCTGTTGCATCCAAATTGAAAGAGTATGAAGATGCTTTACTTGAAGTTGATGATGGTTCAAAGAATGCAGATTTTGGATATATCGCCAATATTTTAGCCATGGTTCTTGCTGGAATTAAAAACCCAATTCTTGATTCGGGGGATATTAAAGAAACAATTTCTTTAGGTGCAACCATGTATCAAGAAAGATTAAAAATGAAAGGTGATTGTCGTTTCAAACAAATTCCTAGAGACATTTCTAAAGAAACAGAATTGAAGATTTTATTCAATAAACTCTACGAAAATTATGAATTTGATGCCTTAAAAGACGAAGATGATAGATACTGCGATTGCGAAGATAATGTCACAGACTAGTATTGACACAAATTTTTAAATTTACTACAATGATTGCAGCTTAAAGGCACATACAGCAAAAAAATAGATTTTAACCAAATTTTATAAATTAGAGATTTGTAAAAAATTATCGTGCCTTGTCCTTAATTTAACGATTAAGGATTTTTTTGTACCAATATGTAAAAAAAGGAGGTAGATAATATGATTAATTATGAAAAATATAAACCAATTTTTGCTACTAACAAATTGGAAGATAAGTTTCATTCAACAGGCGATGAATGTTTGAACCTCTTTTCGCAAATTGGTGTTTTGCGTGCTCCATTTTTGACAGGTCCAGAATCTTTATTAGAACCAGACTATGAGCGCTCTACAAGAAGCATCGAAGAAGTCTCCGCTCTTTTTGAGAATGCATATTATTCTGACTACAAAACTACAATTAAAATTCTTCTTTATGCAAGAGATGTCAGAAAAGGTCTTGGTGAAAGAACCGCAATTAGATTTTTCTTGCATGATTTATGCTTGATTGATCCTCATAAAGCAGCTAAAGTTTTACCAATCATCATCTCTCTAGGTAGATATGATGATGCTTTATCATTCCTTGACACTAAGGTTGAAAATGATGTTGTAAAATTGCTTAAAGAGCAATTACTTTCAGACCTTAGCAATTTAGAATATGCTAACAAGAGTGTTTCTTTGTGTGCAAAATGGATGCCTTCAATCAACGCTTCAAATGTTACAGCAAGATACTATGCTAAGAAATTAGCAAAAGCTTTTGGCTGGACATATAAAGTCTACAGACAAAATCTTTCAAAACTTAGAGAAAGAATTAGAATTGTTGAAAATAATCTTCGTAAGAAAGATTACACTTTTGACTATGGAAAAATTCCAAGCGGCTCTATGTTTAAGTATCAAAAAGCTTTCCATAGAAACGATGGTGAAAGATATAAAGAATATCTTGAGGAAGCAACAAAGAATCACACTTTGAACACTTCCACCCTCTATCCTTATGAAATTGTTAGAAGATACATTACAAGCCTTTTTAAATCAGCTGAAGAAGATAAATTTGATCCATACTTAGAAGAGGCATGGAAGAATTTTAGTACTGACTTAAAATTGAAAAATACTTTAGTTGTTAGAGATGGTTCTGGCTCAATGGTTAATCCTAATTTTTTACCACTTGCAATTTCAACAAGTATGGCTATTTTATGTTCTCAAGCTTTGGAAGGTTGTTTCAAAGATAAATTTTTAACTTTTTCTTCTCAAGCTAAAATCGTTGATCTTAGTGCGCAAAAAACATTACTCGAGAAAATTAGTTATTGTAATAAATTCAGTGATATTTCAAATACCAACATTGAAAATGTCTTCAATTTCATTTTGAATTACACAATTTTGAATAAAACTAGTAAGAAAAATCAAATCGAAAACGTTTTGATTATTTCTGACATGCAATTCGATGTTATTGATTTTGACACTAAATACTTAGATGTTTTAAAAGAAAAATTTGCTGAAAGTGATGTCACTTTCCCTAAACTTATCTTTTGGAATGCTAATTCAATTAGAGATACTTTTGCTGCAACAAAACAAGATAATGTAATTCTTGTTTCTGGTGCTTCGAAGAATGTCTTTGACAATATCATCAACAACATCAACAGCGAAGATCCTATTGAATTCATGAATAAAGTACTTGCACCATACGACAAGTACGTTGAAAATATCTAGTTAATAAAAAGAGCTTTAAGATTATTATCTTCTAATCTTAAAGCTTTTATTTTGCATTATTTTAAGGTCTTCAATGTTGGGAAAAGAATGACTTCTCTAATTGATGATGTACTTGTCAAGAACATAACCAATCTGTCGATGCCGATACCCATACCACCAGCTGGAGGCATACCGTATTCAAGAGCTTCAAGGAAGTCTTCGTCCATATCGTTTGCTTCTGCGTTGCCTTTATCTCTTTCCTTCAATTGATTTTCAAATCTTTGCTTTTGATCAATAGGATCGTTTAACTCAGTATAAGCGTTAGAAAATTCCTTAGTGCCGATATAGAGTTCAAATCTCAATGTGAATCTTGGATCCTTAGGATCTTTCTTTGTTAAAGGTGAAATTTCAATTGGGTGTCCCATGACAAATGTAGGTTGAACTAAGCTTTCTTCAACATATTTTTCAAAGAATGCATTGAGAACGTGACCGTAAGTCCAGTGTTTTTCAACATAGATATCATGTTCTTTAGCTAACTTAATTGCTTCTTCATCTGATTTGATAGCGACAAAGTCGATACCAGTTTTTTCTTTAACAAGATCAGCCATTGTAGCTTTCTTGAATTCTGGTTCTAAGTCAATAACGTTACCATTCCACTCAATCTTAGTTGTACCTCTAACTTCCTTAGCTAATGTGCGGAATAATTCTTCGTTAATTTCCATCATGGATTGTAAATCACCATAAGCTTCATATAGTTCAACTGTTGTGAATTCAGGGTTATGAGTTGTATCCATACCTTCGTTTCTGAATAAACGACCGATTTCATAAACTCTTTCCATGCCACCAACAAGAAGTCTCTTGAGTGATAATTCAGTTGCAATTCTTAAATAGAAATCACGATCTAAGGTGTTGTGATGTGTGATAAATGGTCTTGCAGAAGCACCTCCTAAAATAGGAGATAAAACAGGAGTCTCAACTTCAACATAACCTCTGTTATCTAAGAACTTTTGAATACCACGGATAATCTTTGGTCTGGCGAAAGCAACTTTCATGCTGTCTTCATTGACGATTAAATCCAAGTATCTCTTTCTGGAACGAATTTCGATATCTTGTAAACCATGGAATTTGTCTGGGAGTGGGCGTAATGCCTTGGTTAAGTGGGTGAATTTTAAAACTCTGAGTGTCAAAGTACCTGTCTTTGTAACCATGATATGACCTTCAACACCGACAATATCACCTAAGTCAGCCATCTTAAAAATCTTGTAATTATCTTCACCAACAACATCCATTCTGATGTAGCATTGAATCTTGCCAGTCTTATCTAATATGTTGAAAAAGCTTGCTTTACCCATCTTTCTCAAAAGAACAATTCTACCTGCTAAAGTTTCTGTCTTATCTTCGCAGATTTGTTCTTCATTATTATTTTCATCATGTTGTTTTACTAAGTAAGAGTAATTATCATAGATATCTTTTGAATGTGCTGAAACTGAAAATTTTTGACCAAAAGGATCAATACCAAGTTCTTTGTATTGTTCAATTTTATTCTTTCTATTGATAATTTGGTCTAATTCTTTAATTTCTGCCATATTAAAACCTCTTTTAAAAACTACATTATTTTAACATATTTAGAATAATAACATTTTCCACTTTCTATAATATATACGACTTAAAGGAGGCAACTGTATGAAGAGCTTTTTTAATAAAAATAAATCTGAAAATGATATCGTTCCTTTAGAAAAAGTCTATCCTTTGAATTCTAAAGAAAAGTGGATTAAAGATAAACTTAAAGACTTTAGAAAATTCCTTGCTGTATCAACTAATGGCATGGCTTTAGGTCTCTTTGGCACTTTAATTATTGGTACAATCATCGCTCAGATTGCTTTGATTCCAGGTCTTGCACTTTTAGATAATGTTGCAACAATTGTTAAAGGAGCAATGGGAGCAGGTATTGGATTAGGTGTTGGAATTTCAATGAAAAAGAAAGGAATTCAACTGATTACTTCACTTGCATGTGGTGCAGTTGGAGGTCTCGCATTCAACTATTTAGATGGCTCCAATCAAATTAAAACCATCAGCGACCCACTATCATGTTATATCTGTGTAGTTTTATCAATGTATTTATCCGGTTTAATATTAAGAAAACCTACTCCAATCGATATTTTGCTTATTCCTTTAGTTGGTTTATTCTTTGCAACTTTGTACTGCTTTTCATTAGCAATTTTAGTCAATTACATCACTGTAGGAATAGGTTATGTAATTAAAGTGTCATTTGATGTCGTCCCAATTCTCATGTGCATCATTGTCTCAGTTCTAGTTGGTATGACTCTTACTGCCCCAATTTCATCAGTCGCAATTTGTATTACAATAAATATTGGTGCCGTTCCACTTGCTGCTGGTGCTGCAATGATAGGTTGCTGTACTCAGATGGTAGGATTTGCAGTTCAATCTGCTCATGATAATAAATGGGGAAATGTTATTGCAGTCGGTATCGGAACAAGTATGCTGCAATTCAAAAATATCATTAAGAAACCAATAGTTTGGTTACCAACAATCATAGCTTCAGCAATTCTTGGACCATTTGCTTATGTTTTAAACCTTACTTGCACTTCAACAGGTGCTGGCATGGGAACATGTGGAATTGTTGGAATCCTAGAAGGGTTCTACTCAGCAAATTATGCATGGGATAAGATACTTTGGATTCTCTTATTCTGTATCGTACTTCCAATCATTCTAGTCTACGCAATTGATATGTTATTCAGAAAATTCAATCTAATTAAAAAGGGTGATTTAGTTATCTAAATCACCTGTTTTAATACCATCTAATAAATCGGAAACCTTGTTATCAATTTCAATAACGAAGTCATATCTAAATTTGGAAGGATACATCTTATTGAATTTAGTTGCAATCTCTTCTTTAAGTTTCTCAAACTTATAATCTAGGAATTTAGATTGACCTAATTGATTTAACAACTTCTTCTCTTGTTTAGAAAGATGTTTCATATCAACAGCAGCAACAAGTTCGAAAATACACTTTCTAAAGTCGTGACCTTTAACCATTCTGAAATCATGAATAGTTACTTCTTTATCGATTGAATTAACAACATTTTTAATCTTAACTAAAGTTTCGTCAGTTTCAGTGTCACCAACAACAATTGGGTCAGTATGAGTAACTAAATCGATATTTAACTTTTCTTTAACACGTTTTTCAATATTATCCAAGCAATCGTGTGCATCGATAAGAGACAATCTTGAATCTAATTCAACATGAATGGAACCGTAATATCCATTAGCTCCGTTTGAGTGAAGAATTAAATCATGAACACCTAGAACTAATTTATCATCCATAATCAAGTTAACAAGACTTTGAATAACTTCCTCATCAGGATGTTTTTCAAGAATTTCATTTGATGCGTCAATTGCAATTTTAATTCCGTTGTAGACAACTAAGATTGCTACAAAGACTGCTAAGTAGTTATCAAAACTGATCTTTGTGAAGGCTGTAACAATAAAACCAACAAGAATTAATGATGTGGAAATTACATCATTTCTTGAATCATCTCCAGTAGCTTTCAAAGATAATGAATTAATCTTCTTACTTAAGAAATAATAAAGGTACATTTGAGATAACTTCAATAAAATTGATAAGCCTAAAACGATTGGTGTGATAATTAATTCAATCTTTTCAAATGTAGTATCAAAGAAATTGTAGTTAGGATTTGAGAAGAAATCGTAAATGCCTTTACCTGATGAATAGATAGTTAAAACACCTAAAACAACGATAAGCATTGAGATGAGTAACGATGATATATACTCTGCTTTTTGATGTCCATAAGGGTGTTCTTTATCTGCAGGCTTAGATGAAATCTTAAACCCAAAAATACAAATAGCAGAAGAGAATAAATCAGATAAATTATTCAAAGCATCTGCAATTAGCGCCATCTGTGAAAAGATGAATCCGACTATAACTTTAAATACAAAAAGGAAGATATTAGTTGATAAACCATATCCTGCACCTAAGAAACCAATTCTTCTTCTTACATCTGGATTATTAATATCTTTGTAGTCTTTTACAAAGAGTTTCAACATTAAATTGCCCATAGTTTAAAAATCCACCTTATTAAGTGCTTTTGCACCAAGTTTTACTCCACTAGTTAAAAATGTCGTAATAATACCAACATATAGTGCAATTACAATAGCATCAATTATATAACTTACATATCCTGCTTCTTGTCCACTACTCTCTAATCCGTTTGTAATTCCAAAGCTGATAGTATAGATAAGTCCAAGAATAATAACATTACAAAGTAAGTAGAGAAGTCCAAAGAAAAATCTAAGATTAGGCTGATATAAAGAATAAAGATTATTTACATTTGTTCGTGGTTTCATCGCATCTAAAATAACTGTAATTGAGATGACTGAGGAACCTACGAGAACACAAATAATAGCATCCATAATTATGATACCAATGTCCAATGAAAAAATTACTCCAAAAAACATTGAGTAGAAGATACCACCACTTGCAGCCATTACTGAAGGGATCAGCATCTTCACACGTAATATCTTGTTAGTTGATATTGATAAAGTCCTCAAAATTGTAAGATTAGGACTTTCTCTAGAAATTGCACATTGTGCCAAATTCAATGGAACAAGTATGCCTAAAATTAATCCGATACCAGTAGATAATAATTCAATGAACGGTTTAAATGCAGTACTAATAACAATTCTTTCATCCACAGGAACAAATAAGATACCGACAAATGTAGCAAATCCGGTTATGAAAATAACTAATTGTGCTGCAAGAAAGCTCAAAATAATATCACCTTTAAAGGATTTTCTTTCAAGTCTAAAAAGAGATGAAGTTTGTGACTCTTTCTTAACTTTTTTAAATAATTTATCTTTTGATAAAGCTTTTAATTTTCGATTGAATTGAATTTCATTGTAATCAGTTAAAAATATAAACTTCATTACAAGAAGTAAAAAGATTGCACTGATTGCTAAAACACCAAGAAAAACAAAGGTTAAATAGTATTGCTCAATTCCACTTAAATAGAATAAACTATCCATTTTCCATGGTGTTGTTGTTGACTGATAAATTATGGAATAAATTGGAAAAGCAAGAATAAGAATGTAATAAATAACAATTCCTACAAATCCACCATATTTAAACATTTTTGCAAACGAATAATAAATTGCTATTGACAAAAAGGCGTTTATTAAAGAATATAAAACAAAGTTTAAAATAATAGGTAAGATAAAAGGTAGTGGATCGATATACTTGTTGATAGCAAGTGCAAAAATATATGGAACTAATGTTGCAACACATCCAGCCAAGTTCAAACCTAATGTAATTAATAATTTTGCTAAGAACTTAGTTTTGCCATCAATTGGTAAACTTTGAACCAATTCATTCTCTTTGTTCCTTGCAAATATAATAACAGTGAATGTTGTAACTAAAATTGTTAAATATAAAGTGCAGCTGATAAAATTACTGCTGGCATATGCCAAAAACTGTGATTCTTCCTCAACTCCAACAAAGAGATTTATAGCAAGCATAATGCCAACAATAAAGCAAATAGCAATTTGGTAAATAAACATGGATAATCCAGACCTATTACGTTTTCCTGTCTTAAATCTATTGCTTTTAGTTGCAACTTTAATCAATTCAAAATTAATGAACTCCATTAATGGAGTTCTCTTTTTAAGCACAATATTTTTAGATAAAGCTTCAATTTTATCCTCACTTAGACTTTCAATTTCTGGTAATGATGTGTCCTGAGATTTAAAAACCTTTTCAGATTCTTTTTTGCTAGGCTCAGAATTATCTTCATCAGCGCCAAAAATGTCTAATTCTTCATCTTCTTTAATCATTTGTCATCTCCAAGAAAATACTTTCTAATGAAGCGTCTCCTAATTTGTCTTTCAATTCTTCATAGGTACCAACATAGATAATTTTACCTTTGTTGATAATTGCTAATTTAGTACATAAGTTTTCTGCAACTTCCAAAACATGTGTTGAGAATAAAACTGTGTTACCTTTTTTAGCATGCTCTATCATCATCTGCTTTAATACGTGGGCAGACTTAGGATCTAAACCTGTCATAGGTTCATCTAAAACCCAATTTTTGGGCTCGTGAAGTAAAACAGCGCAAACAGCAATCTTTTGTCGCATACCATGAGAATAAGAAGAAATTGGATCATTCAATTTATCAAATATTTCAAATTTAGTTGCTAATTCAACAATTCTACGTTTTGCAACTTCTAAATCCATTTTAAAAATATTAGCGATGAAGTTTAAGTATTCAATTCCTTTAAACCCTAACATAACATCGACATTATCTGAAACAAATCCGATACTTTTCTTTGTCTCCAAAGGATTCTTGATAACTGAAAGTCCATCAACAAAAATATCACCAGAAGTAATTTGATTTACACCAGTTATCATTTTAATAGTAGAACTTTTGCCTGCACCATTTGCACCTAAGAAACCACAGATTTCACCATCTTCGATTTCAAAGCTAACATCATCAACAGCCAAAAAATTACCATATTTCTTGCTAACATGATCAAGTTTAATCATATAAAACCTCTACTTTTTATCCAATTCTAATGTATTGAAAAAATCTACAACAATAGTTGTAATTACATCTGGGACTTCAATGTTTGATTTACTATCTGATGTGTATTGTATAATAGCCTCAGCAAAGTCCTTGTACTTTTCTTTAAAAAGTCTTGTTGTTGAATAAAGTGTGTAAATATATTTGAAGATTTGACTAACATACAATGCGAATGTAACACCTCTTGTCTGATATTGAATATCATCCTCACCTTCATTTCTTTTAACCAACTTAGGAATATCAAAAAGATAATGTTCATGTAAATAATTCTCAAAGTATGAATTGTCAAAGAACTTGAAGTCTTTAACCTTAATCTTGTTAATAAAGTTTCTAATTGAACCATCGTAATAATCACGCTTGTAATTCAATGTGATTTCAAAATCAGAATAAAGATCCTTATTTTGTTGCAAGTAATCGATAACCATCATCTTACCTTCAAAAAGAATAGATTCTTCTTCAAGGATGAATGAGAATAATTCATACAATTCAGACTTATTCTTTGTTAAGAACTCTTTATCAAAGATTTCTAATGCCTTCAAGAAACTATGTAAATATAAAGACTCATAAGGAGCTTTTAAAATACCTTGTCTAGCATAGAAGAAAATATCGTCTCTCATAAAAATTGGGAAGACTTTCATGACGTATACTGTGTATGACTGAACGTTCTTAAGCAACATAAAGTTCGATAAAGTCATATAACATTTAGATTCGATACTTCTTAAAAGAACACATAATTGAACAATCAAATAAAATGGACTGTCCGCTTTTAAAAACTTCGTAAGATTGAAGTAAATATATTTGTAGAATTCATGATCGCTAGATTCATAGAATTCATGAAGTAATTCAATTACTTTTGGATTATTCTCCCCATCAAGATCATTGAATGCACGTAAGCAAATATCGTAGAACTTGCTTAAATTTCCATCAACATCGTATTCGGTGATAATCTTGTTGTTTTTTTCAATAAATTTCACTAGTTGCCCCTTTCTTTAATGCTATCATCTCGTTTGAAGTGAGCACATATATTACTGAATTTATTGATAATATCTGACTTTCTACGTAAGAAAACTTCCTTACCAGGGAATTTAACATTTAAGTCATGTTTTAATGAGGTAATAACCGCATCGATAAAGTCTGTAACATTCAATGTTGCATCACTAAATTGATAGAGATAGTGTAGTAAAAATATATAAGACCGGCAATATCTTTTCAATTTTCTATCGTTGATAGTATCTAAGAACTTAGTTTCTACATAATCCAAGAACTTAGAATCATCATAGTAAACAATATCTCTAATAAGTTGATTATCTATATAAGTCTTTCTTGCACCACTACTTGAAGTTAAATCAGAATAATAGATGAGATTAACTCTATGACTATCATAAACTGATTCTGTACGTTTAGATAAGTTCTTCAACCTATCTAACAAATAAGCTTTTTCTATAAACTTGGTGTGTGGACTTTCTAAAATGTAATCGATAACTTTGAAAAATCTTCTGCTATTTCCTTCATAAATCATGTCGATAACGTATATGTAATTTTCGTTATCTTGAATTTCTTTAATCAAACAATCTGATAAGAAATCGTAATCAGGGTTATCAATTACATAAGCTTTAACAAGCCTTGAATAGAAATCAACGATATCATCTGCAAAGAGCGAACAGTTCTTTGCAAAGTAATAATTAAAATTAAAGTCACCAAATTTCTTGGCGTTAATACAAGAACCTAAGGTGACATATGAAAAATAAAAAGGATATTTCTTATATATTAGACAATTTTCGTCATCAAATAAACAGTTTGTCTTATTAGAAAGTAGACGCACTGCAAAATTGTTAGCAAACTCAACATTTTCGTCATCAATAGACTTGTAATCCTCTAAAGCTTTTTTATAGTAATATTCAAATTCAGACTTTAGTTGATTATCTTTAATGTAATCAGGTAAGTCGAATTTACCTAACAATTTTCTAGTCATAATTAGTTATTTCTTCTTAATGCTGCAAGGATGAGAAGTATTCTCAAGAATATATAAATAAAATCAAAATACAAATTTGCTGCACACATGATTGCTAAACCATTTGCATTCTTGAAACCATCGTTTTTACCAATTTCAGATATTCTCTTGAAATCAAGAATGGTGTACATAATGATATAAATCATAAACAATGCTTGAATTGCAACTGAGATACCAAAATATGCCCATGAATTGTATGCTTCGAATAACATCATGAATAAGTTAACAACCATCAATATCATCAAGCCTATTCCAAGCATTGATAATACTTGGATAAATCTGCTAACATTCTGCAATAATTTCGAAAGTAGACCACAAATTACGAAAACGCCAGCAGTTATAAAGAATGCAATGTAAACAATCGTATAATCGACATAAGACCCTTCGAAACCGCATAAAAACATAATTGGTGAAACAAGTAATCCCATGCCGATAGATAAAAGTGTTAATCCAATCGTACCGACAACACCTTTTGCACCCTTAGTTCCAACCACGACCATGATAGAACCAATAATCATACCGATAATGCCAGCAATTAAACCTCCCATGGAGAAAACGCTAGCAATATCTTCAGTAGCTCTAACAAGGATAATTGGGTAGAGCATACCAACTGCGCCGGTTATAACAAGTGCAATTGCAAAGTATAAGTAGACTTTTAAAGTAGAAAGATGAACTTTGCTTACTTTCTTACTAGACTCAACAGACTCAGAAAGAACTTCAGCTTCTGGAGTTTGTGTATATAAATCCATAATCGACCTCCTAAAAAGTTAAATATGAATACTGAATATTATTATATAACATATAGAAATTTTCCCATCTCTATATAGATAGAGCAAGAAAATACAATAATTCCCAGCATTTCTTAATATAATTAATAAATTTCATTATATTTATTTAGACATATTTGTTATATCCGTTAAAAGAAACTAAGGTTAAATATGTCTATATAAATAAAATGGAGCCAAAAGTCAGCTCCATTGTTTTTCCGATAGTTTTAGTAAATTTATTAGAAGTTCTCGACTAATTCCTTGAAGGATTCTGCCTTTAAGGAAGCACCGCCAACTAATGCGCCATCGACGTTTGGTGTAGTCATATAGTCATGAATGTTGTTAGGTTTAACAGAACCACCGTAGAGGATGGAAATGTTTTCGCTAGCTTCTTCACCATATAACTCTTTGATGATAGAACGGATGTAACCACAAACTTCGTCAGCAATTTCTTTACTTGCGTTCTTACCAGTACCGATGGACCAAACTGGTTCATAGGCAATAACAACTCTGGATAAGTCTGCTAATGAAACATCCTTCAAACCTTTAACGACTTGATCATGTACGATTTCATGGGTTAAACCTTGTTCATATTCATCTAAGGTTTCACCAACACAGTAGACGACTGTGAATTGGTTTTCAAGTAAAGCCTTAATCTTTAAATTACAAACTTCACTTGTTTCGTGTTCATAGGTTCTTCTTTCGGAGTGACCAACTAAACACCAGTTAATACCAACTTCCTTCAACATAGGAATTGAAACATTACCAGTGTAAGCACCACTCTCTTTGTAGTGACAATCTTGTGCACCAACAACGAAAGAATAAGATTTACTTCTTCTAACTGTATTTAATGCTAAGAATGCTGGACAAACGCCGATAACAATATTCTTCTTATCAGCTAATTTGATTGTTTCATCGATTGAATCACAGAAAGCTTGAGCTTCCTTGATGGTGTGATTCATCTTCCAGTTTCCTAATAAAATCTTTCTTCTTGCCATAATTATTCAGCTAAATCTTCGATGACATCAATACCTGGTAAGTGACCATCGTTTTCGATTAATTCGAGAGATGCACCACCACCTGTAGAGACGTGTGTGAATTTATCAACATAACCAAATTGTTTGGCTGCTGCTGCGGAGTCACCACCACCGATAACTGTCTTAGCTGCTGTATTATCTGCACAAGCTTGCATAACAGCCTTTGTACCGGTTTGGAATTGATCCTTTTCGAAAACGCCCATTGGTCCATTCCAGAAAACGATCTTACCAGTAGAGATGATTTCAGCAAATTTTGCACAAGTCTTAGGACCGATATCCATACCTTCGTATGCATCTGGTAAATCTAAGCCATCAACAGTGATGATGTCTGTTGGATTATCAAAGGAATCTGTAGCGACACAGTCAATAGGTAAAACAATCTTGCCATTTGCTTCTTCGTAAGTTCTCTTTGCGTAATCTAATTGATCTTCTTCAACAGGAGATGTACCTGTCTTGTGACCTAAAGCACGTAAGAATGTGTATGCCATAGCACCACCGATTAAGATCTTGTCGGTCTTCTTTAATAAAGAATCGATAACTTTGATCTTATCAGAAACCTTCAAACCACCTAAAACGGCGATATAAGGATGTGCATCTGGGTTAACACAGGAACCTAAACCTTCGATTTCTTTTTCAACTAAGTAACCGATTGCTGTAGGTTTGCCTTCTGCCTTCAAAATTTCTGGAACACCATATGTGGAGCAGTGTGCTCTGTGAGCGGAACCAAAAGCATCCATAACGAATGCATCAGCAATTGATGCCCATTCTTTACTTAATTCAGGATCATTCTTGGATTCACCCTTTTCATAACGGGTATTTTGTAAAAGTAAAACTTCACCGTTTTGTAAGGAATTAACTGCTTCAACTAATTCTGGACCACGAAGTGCCTTGCAGAATTTAACAGTAACACCAGGAAGTAATTCACAAAGACGTGGATAAACTCTACCCATATCGTTCTTAGCTTTAGCAGCTTCGATTTCTTCAGGTGTCTTCTTATAATTAATCTTGCCTAAATGGGAGAACAAAACAACTTTGGCTTCTTTTCTTAATAATTCCTTGATGGTAGGCAATGCTTGAACAATACGATTATCATCAGAGATGGAACCATCTTTTGCAAATGGAACGTTGAAGTCGACACGAACTAAAACTCTTTTACCCTTAACTGCAAAAGAAAGTTTTTTAACATGGTTTTTCATTTATTTAACTTTCCTCCTAATGAATAAATGATTAATCAGTTAGTTTCAAATAATGGGGCCTTAATTTTGGCCCCATACTCGAAACAATAAATTTAAATTACTTTTTTAAACTTTTTATTAATTATTCAGCGTCACAACCTAAGACGTGAGCAAAGTGTCTTGCGAGACGGACGAATTGACATGTATATGAATATTCGTTGTCATACCAAGAAACAACTTTAACTAATTGTTCGCCTTCAGGTGTTGTGAAGATACGGGTTTGAGTTGCATCGAAGATAGAACCTTCTGTACGACCGATGATATCACGGGAAACGATAGGTTCATCTGTGTAACCTAAAACACCACGTAAGGAACCTCTAGAAGCACGTAACATAGCTTCATTGATTCTGTTAACATCATCATCTTTAACTTTACGAGTTAAGATTAAGGAGAGGTCAACTAAAGAACCATCTAAGACAGGAACACGGATTGCACCACCTTGTAATCTACCTTTCAATGTAGGTAAAACGAGGTTGATAGCTTTAGCTGCACCTGTGGAGCTAGGAACGATGTTTTGAGCACATGCTCTACCACGACGGAAGTCTTTTTCTTTAACTAAGTCGAGGGATGTTTGGTCATTTGTGTATGCGTGAACAGTTGTCATGTAACCACCACGGATACCCCATTTTTCTTCTAAGACCTTTAAGACAGGAGCTAAGCAGTTTGTTGTACAGGAAGCACCGGAAATAACCTTAAGATCTGCTGTTAATTCAGTGTGGTTAACACCATAGACGAATGTACGTGTTTCTTTATCTGCTGGAGCAGAAATAACAACACCTTTTGCACCGCCTTTTTCGACGTGAACCAATGCATCTGCTTGACCTTTGAATCTACCTGTGCATTCTAAGACGATGTCAACACCATACTTGGACCATTCCAATAATGCAGGATCTTTTTGACCAATAACTGGAATTCTTTGGTCACCATTCTTTGTTCTTAAAACGATAAAACCTTTTGTTTCACCGGTAGGATCTTCTTCAGCAGAGATATCATTAACTCTCCATGGACCTTGTGCACTATCATACTTTAATAAGTATGCTAAGTTAGCAGCACTTGATAAGTCGTTGATGGCGACAACTTCGAAGTCTTTCTCATCATAGGCTCTACGGAATGCTAATCTTCCGATACGACCGAAGCCATTAATAGCAAGTTTAATTGACATTATTTGTCCTCCTATATTTGCTACTAAAATTATAAAACTAATGAGCAATATATTCACAAAATATATAAATAAAATTAGTTTTTAAAAGATTGAAAACCCTTAATTAGCAAAATGCGTGCTCATTTAACTCAAAAATGCAAGTTTTAAAAATGCTAAATGCGCAAAATGAGCAAATTAAAAAATTGATGAATTAAATGTAAAATTTTACAAAATTAATCATCAATTTTATTCATAAACAAAATAGGATAAATGTCAATAACCGATTAATAGCAACGAATGTCTGCAATAACGTTATCTGTGCTATTTACAGTGTCTAAATCGATGTAAACATCACTGGAATATTTCGAAGGAACCATGTAAACCTGTTTGAAATTCAAACCACCAGTTTTCTGATATGGAGCTTGACTATCAAAGACATAGTTAGAAATATCAAGAGGCTTATCTGGATTCATTGGAACTGGATTATAATTCAAGAACTTTCTATATCCTGAATAATCATCATATTCCTTATATGAATAGACCATGAATGTATCACCATATATGTCGTCCAACTTATTTTTAACTTTTAATGCTTTATCAAAACAATTAGTTGCTAACAAAGCCGTTGTATACATATCGGTAACTAAATTATCACCTGTGACAATAGAAACAAAGTCGACTGATGATAAAGTTGAAATATCACCGGAAATTTGAACTTCACTATCAAAACCAGCAGGATAACCTGTCTTAGGATTGATAATATGTGAAATTCTCTTCAAGACATCAATATCTTCATAATTAGCTGTACCAATATAGTCTTTACTTGTATCAAATAGCCATTCTTCATAGCCAGTTACATTACCTTCTTCGTCTTTAATTGCAGTGAATGGAGCATAGTAATACTGCTCATAATAGCCTGAAGTAGATAAATTGAAACCACCAAAATGAGAATAGACAACATCATACTCGTTGACGTTGATTGGTAAACCCATACTGCTAAGTTCCTTATAGGCTGGATTAGTAAAGGTAATCTTCCATGGGCGACCATTAGTCTTGTCGTTATTAGTGGTAATGGAGCTGGAACCACCGTTAACTAACAAGATTTTATTTGGATTATCATGGATGAATTTATCAGTTGCAATACCCTTACCTTGACCAGACATTGAAATTGAAACTTGCATATTGTTTACTGGATTAGCAACTTCATATTTATTGAATTTAACAGCCCTTTTGCTGTCATCAAATTCCAAAATGTTTTTTTGATCAAATTTGCAATTGTTACCTTCGGAATCACAAACAACTTGAGGAGTATATTTCAAAGCCTTCTCAATATCCAAGCGACTTGGCATTCTGTAGATTTTGAACTTATTCATCTTAGAAAGGTACTTGTAAACATTATTACCTGTTGATGAAGTCGTAGCCTCAGTTGCAGCATCAATTGCTTCATCATAAACATCTGATAAGTTTCCAATGAAAAGACTATAGTAACCTTCTGATTGCAAAGTAAAATCATATGCTGACTTTAAAGCATCATAAAGAATAGGTTCCAATGTAACCCATTCACCAGTACCATAACTATCGTTAAGGTACTTCAAATTATGAATAACATCATCTGGATTGTCTTTATATGCGTAAGTGTGATGCCTATCGAAAAGAACGTGATAATACTCCATGGTATCTTGGAAGTTCTTTGCGATTTCAGCAACACCCTTTTCCGTTTCGTTATAGATATTAATATACATAACAGAACCGAAAAGGCTAATCAAACCGTCACTGGTTCCATCTGAACTCTTAACAACAAATAACTGATTATCCCCTGATGTTCTTAAAAACTGCATTTGGACAGTCTGAACACTTGTTATGTTAGTGCTGTCACCTACAACATGACCACATGATGTCATGCTTGGTAATAACAAGGCACAAAGAATACTAAATTTTCCTTTTTTCATGCTTGTTATTATATAAAATTAGGCTCTTAATAACTTTCAAATTTTTGAATATATTCCAAAATGATTTAATTTATGAATAAAATTCTGTTATTTAGTTTGTTAAATCACATCCTTTCTATATTAAATAAGAAACCACAATTGTAATTGCCACCACTCAATTACATGTGATATCTTCAAAATTGTTAGATAATCAACATCCTTTATTTAGTAAAGTATCTAGGAAAATTTCCTGTAGTTTTCCCTTTATACCTTATTTATGTGATATTTAAACTGCGATTCTTTGTCTTTTTACAAAAATTCTTAAATTTTTCTTAAAAAGTTAACTTCTTAGAAGAAAAATTCTCCCTTACACCTTATTTATGTGATATTTTGAAGACGATTCTTTCTTTTTCTGCAATTTTCTTTTAAAAATTTTTTAAGATTTAGTTTTTCTCAGTATTTCTCCCCTTCTACTCTATTTATTTGATATTTAAATCTCGATTCTTTGTTTATTTTAAAATTTAAATTTTTTCAAACAAAAAACGTATCCGATTAAGGATACGTTAGGAACGCTACAAATGAAACTACCTATCTTGACCAAGGTAATGTAACTTCGGCATTATCGCCAAGTTGAGCACAAGCTCTTCCGACCATTGTGAAGAATACGATAAGTGCGGCAGCGGCAACACAAATCAAGACAAGATTAACAATAAATTGTGTACCATCTTTTTTGTTTTTAACGAATAATGACATAGCACCGATACCAGCAAAGATACCACCAAACATGACATAGTAGATACCTTCCATGTCTTTAAAGAGAAGATCAATTGCGCTGTAATGCCTTGAAACTTTGAAAAAGCCAGCATCGATAGTTTTTGTGAAAACATCACAGAAACAGAAGATGATTGTCAATACACCAACAGCAAGAATTACAATGCCGAGGATTTTAGTAAATAAAGATTTTTTCATACGAATACCTTCCTTATTGATGTCTCAATTTTCGTACTTTCATAAACACATGTCAATAAAAACTATAATTTTTTGAAACGAAAAACTGGTTAGTTTCCTAACCAGTTGAAATTATTCCATTTCGATTGCACCAGTGTATAACTGATAATACAAGCCTTTTTGCTTGAGAAGATCTTCGTGTTCACCTCTTTCGATGATACGACCATTTTGTAAAACCATGATGGCTTTGGAGTTACGGATGGTTGAAAGTCTATGTGCGATAACAAAGACAGTTCTTCCTTCCATAATTTGGTCCATACCCTTTTGAACGATGGCTTCAGTTCTGGTGTCGATGGATGATGTAGCTTCGTCCATAATCATGACAGGAGGATTACTTACAGCACATCTTGCGATGGAGATAAGCTGCTTTTGACCTTGTGATAAGGAACCACCATCACCGTCAATGACAGTGTTGTAACCTTCTGGAAGCATCTTGATAAAGTCGTCTGCATTAGCAAGTTTTGCTGCAGCGATACATTCTTCGTCAGTTGCGTCCAATCTACCGTAACGGATATTATCCATGATTGTTCCAGTGAATAAATTTGTATCCTGTAAGATAACACCTAAAGAACGTCTTAAATCTGCTTTCTTGATGGTGTTAATGTTGATGTCGTCGTATCTGATCTTACCATCAGCGATATCGTAGAATCTGTTGATAAGGTTGGTGATAGTTGTCTTACCGGCACCGGTAGGACCGACGAAAGCAATCTTTTGACCAGGTTTAGCGTACAAGGAGATATCGTGTAAAACGATCTTATCTTTGACGTAACCGAAGTCGACATCGTAGAAACGGATATCACCTCTAAGCAATCTGTAAGTTAATGGATACTTATCGTTTGCAGGTTGTTTCCAAGCCCAGCAGTTGGTGTTTTCTTTACATTCGTGGATGGTACCATCTTCGTCGACAGTGCAGTTGACAAGGGTGACAACACCGTTATCGACTTCACTTTCTTCGGCGAGGAATTCAAAGACACGCTTACTACCTGCCATACCTAAGACGATCATTGCAATCTGTGATGAGGTTTGGGAGATACCGTTTGTGAAGACTCTTGCAAGAGTTAAAAATGAGATGACAACACCCATGGAAAGTGTGTTGATACCAGTGATTGTAAGGTTGTTATCACCGGTTGAAAACATTGCAATAAAACTTCCAACGAAAGCGACGCAGATGTACATCAAAGTACCTAAATTACCGATTGCAGGCATGAGTGCGTTACCAAACTTATTACCTTTAGTCATAAGTTTGCATACTTCTTCGTTGATCTTATCAAAACCTTCTAAGGCTTCTTTCTCGTGGTTGAAGACTTTAATAACCTTTTGACCAGCAACCATCTCTTCTATGTAACCTTCAATTTCAGAGATTTTACCTTGTTGGGTTAAAAATGCCTTGGAGGATTTCCCTGAGAAAATCTTGGAAACAATGACCATGATGATTGCAAATACAATAGCAATCAAAGTTAAATAAATAGAGAATGTAACCATGATTCCAAATGCTACCAATGCGGTGATGATTGATTGGTAAGCACTAGGAAGAGCTTGGGAGATGAGCTGACGTAATGTGTCAACGTCATTGGTGTAGTAGGACATTATTTCACCATGGTGATGACTATCAAAATATGAGATAGGTAAACTCTCCATGTGGTTGAACATATCCTGTCTCAATTTGTGCATGAGGTTTTGTGTTAAATAGGTTAAACCGTATGAGTTAAGCCATAAAACAACAACGGTAGCAAGATAAATACCGCCCATGATTGAACCTAATCTTACAATTCCCTGTATGATTGTATCGTTCATACCGGTCCAATTGTCACCGATATTAGGTTCGATGATGTTATCGATAAATTGTTGGATGAATAATGATCCAATCATGCTGGATCCAGCGATGATGATGGATAAAAAGAGCAAAACAATGAATAGAGGTCTGTTGACGTTATAGGCATAGCCTAAAACTTGGAACAGAACATGTTTCTTCTTTGTTTTTTGATTTGTTGAGGTATTAACTAATTCTGGCATTAATTATTTCCTCCTAAATTTTCAGTAACGTTTGTTTGTGAATAGTAAACTTCCTGATAGATCTTGTTGGTCTTTAAAAGTTCCTCATGAGTTCCAATCTGTGAGATAGAACCGTTATCCATGATGATGATCATATCAGCATCCATGATGGATGAAACTCTTTGACCGATGATGAATTTGGTTGTTTCTGGGATGTACTCCTTGAATGCTTGTCTAATCAACTTATCAGTCTTGGTGTCGACTGCTGAAGTTGAATCATCAAGAATCAAGATCTTAGGCTTTTTAAGCAATGCCCTAGCAATGCAAAGACGTTGCTTTTGACCACCGGAGACGTTAGTACCACCTTGTTCGATCATATGGTTGTAGCCTTCCTTGAAGTTCATGATGAATTCATGAGCTTGAGCAAGTTTTGCTGCATGCTCAATCTCTTCATCAGTGGCGTTTTCATCGCCCCACATAAGATTTTCTTTAATGGTTCCTTTGAAGAGAACGTTCTTTTGTAAAACGACGGAAACTGAGTCTCTTAAGGTCTTTAAATCGTACTCTTTAACATCAACACCACCAACTTTGACACTACCTTCAGTAACATCGTACAAACGGCAAATCATGTTGACAAGAGTTGATTTGGAACTACCGGTGGAACCAAAGATACCAACTGTGGTACCACTTGGGATATTAAGGTTGATTTCGTTCAAGGCATTCTTCTCAGCGGTAGCAGAATACTTGAAGGAAACATGGTCGAAAACAACAGAACCATCTTTTACTTCATAAACAGGGTTTGCAGGGTCTTGGATATCTGGAACTTCAGTCAAGACCTCGTAGACTCTCTTTGCAGAAGCAAGTGACATACCGATCATAACTAAGATCATGGAAAGCATCATGATGGACATGAGCATCATCATTGAGTACTGGAGCAATGATTGCATCTGACCTAAAGATAAATCGGCTTCGTTGGATCTGACAATTAAGAATGAACCTAATGTACAGACCAATGTGATCATTAAGTAAACGAAGAATTGGGAGCTAGGTGTGTTGAAGGTTAAAATGAATTCACCTTTAAAGAATTCGTTCTTCAAATCAGCACTAGCTTTCTTGAATTTTTCTTTTTCGTAATCTTCTCTAACGTAAGTTTTTACAACACGAATACCTTTGACGTTCTCTTGGAGTTCTGAGTTAACTCTATCGTATCTGTTGAATGCTCTCTTGAAGTTAGGAATTGCTAAGAGCATGATTGTGAAGACAATAACACCCATGACAATGAGAGCGATTAAGACGTAGATAGCAAACTCCCAGTTGATAACGAAAGTCATAATAAGTGAGAAAATCATCATAAGTGGAGCCCTGATACCAATTCTAATGATTACCTGGTAAGCTTCTTTGATGTTGGTGATATCAGTAGTCATTCTGGTGACTAATGATGATTGTGTGAAATTGTCGATGTTCTTGAATGAAAATGATTGAACTTTGTCGAAGATATCTCTTCTTAAGTTCTTTGCTAAACCTGATGAGGCTTTTGCAGCATAGAATGCAGATAATGTACCACAAGTAAGAGAAACACAACCTAAAACGAACAATATTGCTCCGTAAATAAGAATCCAGTTTAATTCACTGGTTCCAACTGTATCTTGAAGTTTGTCGAGAAGCAAGGACATGATAACAGGAATTGAAACTTCTGCGGCACACTCTCCAACCATGAAGACCGGTGCTAAAATTGAACTAGCTGTATATTCTCGGATAGATTTCATAATAGTCTTAATCATCTAATATACACCTACTTTTTATACCTTTCTAAACTTGAGAAATTTTACAAACATATTTATTTTATTTCAATAAGACTTGTCTGTAAAACCGCTACCAAATGTAAATCTATTTACTTAAATTTATCAACTAAAATTTTGTTTTAGAAAGAATTTAAAAACTAATTTTTTATATAAGTCAAAGTTTAGATTTTTATTATTTTTCAACATGAAAAAAGCTCCTTTCGGAGCTTATTTGATTTATTGTTTAAAGTGGATGATAATACTATCAAATTGTGCATTTTTACTGCTATTTGACGTAATTCTAAAGTATTTTGCACCAGATACATTGGAAACAACGGATGATTCTCCATATGCAACAGTTGAGCCATTTGTACCTGAAGTGATAGGTTCATCGCTAAATTCAACTGAAACTGTAGCTTTTTGAGAACCGCCACTTGCCCATAATAATTCAATTGAATCAATTTCACTTGGATACGCACTTGTATTTCCTAATGCACCTGAATTACTAACAAAGAACCAAACTCCCGAATGATTCAAGTTTCCCAAATCGGTAAATGAATAAGAAACTCCACCACTAGTTGCTGTCCCGGAAGTTGGTCCTGCAGCATCAAGACTAAAATCGTTAATATCAATAGTCAATGCGTTTTCATCAACGACAGGTTCTTCTAAAACGTTTAAAGTTGTCTTAGCATAGGCACCGGAACTTGTGTCACAGACATAGATATGATCTGTACCTTCGGAAGTTCCGATTGTCTCACCAGTTGATAATTCAACATTAGTGTGTAAACCACTGGAGAAATAAACGTAATTTGGATCTTCAGTGTTATTTTCGATTGTTGGGGTCTTGTAAGTTGTGACTTCGTCAACATAGATAGATTTATTCAAATCGGATGCTTGGAAGCTAACTTTAACTTCATCTGGTGAAGGTTCTGGATCAGGATCTTCTGTTGGATTATCAGGTTGTTCATTAGCACAAACTGCACGGGTTTTATCATTTGTATCGCCCCAAATATCACAACCTAATGATGGATAGTCGATGAAAATATTTCTATTTCCTTGAACTTCATAAGTTCGGTCATTACGATACATTTCAATGTAAGTAACCGGATATTCAATGTTCCACTCAAGAAGTTGAGATAGAACACCCATATTATTTCCAGCATTTGAAGTACTTTCATTTAGTACTAAGTTACCTTTACCGGAAATTTCTCCGTATGCTAAAGCTGTGTAAAGGATAATTCTAGCAGCAATTCCACGATATTCATCACGGTTACCTTCTGTTGTTGAACCAGGATCGTACATATTTGCACCAATTCCGTAAACGTTGTTGCCTCTGGAACCATTTCCGTTTTTATCTGCAGGTCTAGGTTGATGCAAATCATTCTCATCAGACATTGAGGATCTAGAATTTGGCCAAACATGTTCCCTGTTGATGGTACCTGAGAAATTACCTGGCCACTTTCTGGATTCACCGGTGTAGAAAAGGATTAAATTACCTGGATTTCTTGGGTCAGCGTCTGTTGTTGGATAGTATTGATCAAAGTTGCTGTACCCTTTATTTTTCTTACCCTTAATAGTAGCATTTGCTGCTCTTTCAGCCAAGTTGGTTTTATCATTAATGTCAAATCCTGAATAATAATTTCCAACATTATCTGAAACGACATTTTCTGTTGTGAAGATATCTTGAGGAACTGAGGCAAGAGGGCTAACTTTTGCTCTTGCTTGACCAGTAACTTCAGCGTAGATATCGCCGCATTTTCCTAAGCCTTCATCGGAAGAACCGCCACTTGTAGATGAACTACTGGAGGAAGTTGAGCTACTTGTGGAAGATGATGAATCATCAATACTAGAAGTAATAGAAGAATTGTCTTGGCTACAAGAAGCAATATTTGCTGTCATCGCTAATATAAGCAATGCAGACAGTTTCTTTAATTTCATAAAAATACCTCGAATACTTGTATAAATATTATAGAAAATAGCCTTATGTATATAGTTAATAATTATGAAAATATTTAACAAAAAAGGAAGTAACAACTTGTTACTTTCTTGTGATAGATAAATACTTTACTTATGATAATAAACCTAATGTATCGCAGTAGCTTCTAACTTTGCTTTGATACTCTTCAACGCTGTGGAGACCGTGTAATTTCTCTTGGCAACGATTGAGTTTAATAAGTTGAGCTGCGTCTAAGATTTCCTCAAGGTTGAAGTCTGTTTTAACCTTAACTGGGTTCTTTTCAATCTCTTTGGAGACCATTTCAAGAACCGGAACTAAGATTTCAACAACGTCATCCAAATTACAATCATGCAATGCGGAAACAAGATTATCAAATGTGCCGTAAAGGTTGTAATTTAACTTGATAGAAGCGTCTAAAGAGTTGTTGTAGATAAAGAATAAGAATAAGTTATTAACGATGTAGGCAGCCTCGTATTTGCTGTTAGAGATATCTTTACCAGTAACTGCTTTGGAGAATTCGATTCTGTTGATGTAGTAGTTGGTGAAATCGGAAACAGTTTCGAAAATCTTATGGTAATCATCCAAGACGATATCTCTAGGATCGTTGAGGATATTTGTATCCTTATCGTAATCGCCAGTTAATAAATAGTACTTTAAGAACTTAGAATAGTTGAAAGCTAACTTGTCGATATCTTTTCTGATGTTGACATCAAAGTAAAGATATTTTTGAATGTATGCTTTACTTGCAAAGACGTCGATACCGCAGAGATTCATAACGAAACAGAGTGATAATGACTCATAACTTCTCATATCCTTAATCTTATTCAAGGTGACAGTTAATAATTCCTCTGATTTCTTATATGTTTTATCCATCAAAGTGTGAAGTTCTTTGATAAGTTCAAAGTTCTTGTTGGAGAAATTGGATAAGAGATCGCACATCTTTTTAACTAAACGATCAGAATCCTTGTCGATACTTGAGAAGTATTCATTCTTAGTACAAATCTTTTTAACGTTGTTTTTAACACGGTTAATAAGGTTTGGATACTTGTCTGAATTCAAGCGAGATTCAATCTCGTAGAGTGTTTCATCGTCCTGACCTAAGAAGGATTTATCGTTGTAAAGTTCGGAGTAGATCTTACCTGACTTTGAGTATCTTGCATCGCAGACATTGACCGCATCAAGGAGTAAGTCTGCTGCGTTAGAAAAATCACCACCAAGTTCTTTCAAGCATTTGAACATCTCTTGGTACAAATCCTTGAAGTCATATCCTAAGTTGAATTCGGCTTGTCTGTTGTTGAAGAAAAGTTTGAAAACATCAATGTATGTAGGTTGTGCTTTGTGTGTTGACCAATGTGTGAATAGACTTAATAAGAAGACCTCTTTGATATCATGAGGCATATTCTTAATTCTATTTAAGAGAGAATTTCTTTCAGTGTATTTTTGGTTGGTAACTAAGAATGGATTGGATAAATATTCGTAGCATAAGAAGGTGTAAAGTTCCTGTTGTGAGTGGAACAATCTATTCTTGTAATAGATATCACCATCTGAAGATTTATCTTCGGTATGAAGCATTGCTAACTTAGTCATTGAATAGAGACGGAAAGGAGCTAATTTACTAAGAGCAATCTTGGTTGTTAACTTGTCGAAATCAACTTTGCTGATGACTTTATCAATGTTTCTATCATGATTTTGAATCTTGAATGCAATGACAAAATAAACAGCTTCCTTTAAATTTGTCTCGAGAAGTTCATCCAAGTAAACTTCGTACTTATCCTTGTCCTTGCCGTTTCTAAGCTTCCACAATTCGTCGATGTTACTTAAGTAGTTCTCATAGATTTTTTTGATTTTAATATCAGTCTTAATTAGATTAAAGAAATCATGGGAATAATTTCTAATGTAATCATTAAGACTTGATAGAAATGCTTTAACTTCTACCATTTCACAAGTCCTCCTAAATCTGATTACCTTTATTATACACATAATAAAGGGCTTTCAAGTTCAATATAATAGTCTATTTTTCCAAACAAAAAGTCGCTTATTACTAAGCGACTTGATATTTTAACCTTTAACACCTGAACGGCTAACACCAGCGAGAATTTGTTTTCTTAATAATAAGTAAACAATAACCATTGGGAAGATAGCGATTGCGGCTGCAGCCATGGTTAAGTTTTGACCAGGATAAATACCTGAAGACATACCAGTAACTGCGGCGGTGTAATCATACAAACCAGCGGAGAGAACTGTGAGTTCCTTCTTTTGAACGATGATTAAGGATGGCCACAAATATGAGTTCCAGGAGCTAATTGCGTTTAAGATGGAGATTGTGGAAATAGTATTAGCAGACATTGGAACTAAGACTCTCCACAAGAACTTCCAGTCTCCGCAGCCATCGACTCTAGCAGCCTTATAAAGTGAATCTGGAATACCTTGGAACAATTGAACCAAGAGGAAGATGTAGAATGTGGAAGTGATAAATGGTGCAACGACACCGATGTAGGTATCAACCCAATTTAACTGTTTCATGGTAACCAAGTTTTGAATGGTTAACATTTCACCAGGAATCATCATCGTCATAAGCAAGATAGAGAAGATATGCTTTCTACCTGCGAATTTCAACTTGGAGATAGCGAATGCAGCAAACAATGTTGTTGCAACAGTTAAGATGGTGTTCAAGACGGTTGTAATTAAGGAGTTCTTAAAATACATACCGAGTGTTGCAGTTTCAGGATTCAAACCAACAAGTGGAGCAAATCCTGTTGAATAATCACCTCCAGAAAGATAGTATGCTTGTAACTTCCAAGCATCTAAGTAGTTACTGAATTGCCAGTCACAACCCCAATAAAGTGGATTACCAGGTTGCATGTTCTCAGGAAGATTGAGTGAAGAGACAAGCATCCAGTAGAATGGGAAGATTGTTAAGATACCACCGAATAAAAGGATGAGATATGTGATTGCTTTGAAAATAACCTTTCTCATCATTTCAGCACAGACCTTATCAGGTGCGGTGTTGAAGTAATCGAGAGTTTTCTTTCTTCTAACTTTCAAAGGAGCCTTCTTAATTTCAATAATAGGTTTCTTTGACATGATAATTGTTTTAGCCATTATTGAACACCTCCTCCGAGAATTCTTTCAGCACGAGAGCGTTTCTTCATAGTCTTAGCTCTCTCTTTAGCGATTCTCTTATCCTCTTTACTCATTCTGATGTTTGTTCTCTTGGAGATCATCATTCTTACGAGTGTGAAGAGTAACAAGATGAAGAACAAGATGAATGCGACCGCGGAACCTCTATCGTAGCTGGTGTTGTTGATGAATTGGAACATGTAGTAAACGATAGTCTGGAATCTTGGGGAATCCAAGAAAAGTGTCTTGGTAGCAGTGTATGCTTTGAAGGCACCGATCAAACTGGTCAATGTGTTGAAGAGTAAGATAGGAGCCAAAAGAGGCACTGTAATCTTGACAAATTTTCTATATGCAGATGCTCCGTCAAGTTCTGCTGCTTGATAAATTTGTTTATCGATAGATTGTAAACCGGATAAGAAGATAACAATCTTAAATGCTAATCCGTTCCAAACTGAGTAGATGATGTAACCGAACATCTGTGGATACATTTGATATGCCCAATTGGAATATAAGTTAAACTTAGTACCATTAACATAACCTAAGAATGTGGAACTACCGATTGTAACGAGTGGATCGGAAGCACCTAACCAACCGATATCGGCTCCAAAGATTGTATTCAAAGGACCGTTATCTTGTAAGATTAAACGCCAAACTGCAGTAACAGCAGTCATGGATGTAACATAAGGTAAGAAGTAAACTGTTTGGAAGAATGCTTGCAATTTCTTGATGCTATTTAAGAAAACAGCAATGAAGACGGAAATTGCAGTACAGATTGGAACAGTAACGATTGCAATAATTGTTGTTGTGATTAATGAATGGTAGAATGCTGGATCTTCGAATGTAATCTTGAAGAATTCAAGAGTCATATGATTCTTAACGAAGTCATTCTCATTTGTGAGTAACTTCTCCCAGAAACCGAAGAATGTCCAGGATGTGTAAGGGAAATCATGATCCAATCTGACGAAACCCATGAGCAATGCATTGATCATAGGTAAGAAAGTGAAGACGAACAATGGAATAAGAGCTGGTAATAAATATAACCAACCTTTGACGTTTCTTGAAAGAGTATTGGAACCATCAACACCTTTTGAGAAGAAGATTCTTGCAATGATGTTGCTGTAACCATCGAAGAAGACGATGACGTAACATGCAATTACAACTAAGCCCCAAACTAAGATGGCAATACCTTTCATCAAGTCGTAGCTTTCTGCTGAAGCATCAAGGTTCCATAAGTTGACAAATGGAGTTTGTGCACCAAAGAACAATGCGATAGCAAGTAAGCCAATGATGATACCCATGACTAATGGATATCTCTTTGTTGTGTTCAAAAATCTCTTGTAGATATTATTGAATCCGAATGCTGATTGAATAAATGCAACTGCACAGATTGTTGTGGAGATTGCAATTACTGTAGCGTTGTGTTCAAAAAAGTTGATTTTGACGTATTCACCGAAGTTGTTGATTTCACCTTCTGGTGTAACACAAACTAAGATGATAAAGACAATTGCAAGGATAGAACCAAAGATGTAGAAAGAGAAGAATCTTCTTCTACCGGTTCCGTTAGCTCTTCTTGGTGTTCTAACCCAACGGGTGAAGTCTTGCCAGAATTCACCTAAACGGGAAATGAAGACTAATGGTTTCCAGTTTTCAGCCCAGAATCTCTTGAATGTGACCCATTTGCGTCTAACATTAGGGACGAACATCTTGAAGTTTGTGTAGGTCTTAACAAACATTTGAACAGCGTATACAAAGGAGAACCAAACTTCTTTACAATACAAGTAGAAGTTTCTAAAGAAGTAGCGGTCTAATGATTTACCCCTTCTTTCGAGTTTAACTTCCTCTTCAACCAAAGTGAACTTTTCAAGTTCGTGAACGATTCTGATATCGCTACGTTTAGCGTTGTTTTTGTTGGCGAAGAGATTCTCTGCTGTTTGAACGTTGTTTTCCAATACTTGTTGATTATTGGAACTCATCGATACGGACCTCTGTGGTTCCATCAAAGACGTGTAAAGAGTGACGTCTAACCGCTAATTTAACAACATCACCTTTCTTAATATTGTCTTCAGAAATAACAATAGCTTTACATGGTTGATCACCGATTGTGAAGTGAAGTGTGGTGTCTCTACCAAGAACTTCGACAAAGTCAATCTTAACTTCGAAGCTTCTTGCAAGATCTTCTTCAGTTTCTGCAATCTTGAAACCTTCTGGTCTGATACCGATGTAACAATTTGCAGCATCAGGATAATTCTTGTGAGTGAGTTTAACACCGGTTGAAATGACATCACCGTTTTTAACATCACCTCTAAGAACGTTGATAGGTGGGTTACCTAAGAACTTAGCAACGAATAAGTTACTAGGAGTCTTGTACATGTCTTGTGGGGAAGCGACTTGTTGTAAAACACCTTCCTTCATGACGACCAATCTGTCAGAGATTGACATAGCTTCTTCTTGGTCGTGAGTAACGAAGACTGTAGTAATCTTAGTTTCTTGTTGAATACGGCGGATTTCCTCTCTCATTTCGATTCTCAAACGAGCATCCAAGTTGGATAAAGGTTCGTCAAGAAGAAGAATTGTAGGATTCTTAACAAGAGCACGAGCAATAGCAACACGCTGTTGTTGACCACCTGATAATTGGCTAGGTTTACGTTTAAGTAAATTATCGATCTTACAAAGACGTGCGGCGTTAAGTGCTCTCTCACGAGCTTCCTTCTTTGGAACACGCTTATTTTCCAAAGGGAACATAATGTTTTGTTCAACTGTCATGTGAGGATACAATGCATAGTTTTGGAAAACTAAACCGATACCTCTCTTCTCTGGTGGTAAACCAGAAACATCCTGTTCATTGAAAAGAATTCTACCTGAAGTAGTCTTATACAAACCGGATAATGCGAACAAAGTAGTGGATTTACCACATCCTGAAGGACCAAGCAAACAGACTAATTCACCTTCAGGAATTTCTAAACTTAATTGGTTGACAGCAATTACTTCTTTGAAAGCAATTGTCATTTTGTCAAAGCGAATTTTCATAGAAATCCTCCTGCTTCTTATTGCTTTAGATAATTATAATAATTATATAAGTAAATTACTAATGAAATTATCTTGCATAAATGTCTTTTGTCAAACGCTTACATAATAAATTGGTTGCACTAAAATCAAAATAACAACTTTAAAATCAGTTAATAAAGTTGTTTCTATAAAAAACACGGGTTTTATCCCGTGTTTTATTGTTCCAATAATTAATAGTGTTTAGTTTAAATCTAATATACTATCAGTTTAAGCCTTGAAAGTTGCCTTGACAGAATTGATCATGATTAGTGTTGGTGATTTTGTAACGTAAACTGTCATATTTGCAACCTTGTGATCTGTGATTGTAGCAAGGTTATCAGCAAGTTTAACTTCAGCAACATTTGTGTAAACTGCTTTAGCAGTACCAAGTTCTTGTTCGACAACAGCAGTACCTAATACAGTACCATCAGCATTCAATAATGTAATTGTGATTTCACCCTTTTCAGTGTATGTAACATCAGAATTCTGATCGCTGTTGAATCTGTTACCACTGATGACTTCGAATGATGTAAAGTCTTCGACATCTTTACGATAATCAGCAACCAAGTTGGTAATACCGATACCACCTTTCTCTCGAAGTTCAATACCAGTTTTATCACCGATAGTAACAAAGCTTGGGTCAGGATATGAAGAGTTATTGGTGAAGTATTCAAGGTTATTAGGCATATCATCTGAAGTGAAGACAATGTCGTAATCTGTTCTAGCTTTATATCTTTCAAATGTTAATTCAACATCATCATATTTGATAATATCTTCAGCACCGATACCAGAAATTGTTCTCTTAATTTGAACCTTAACTTTCTTTGTACCAAATGAACTGTCGGAGAAGAGTTCTTTATTAATAAAGTCGATGCCAGTATTTACAGAATATTGAACTGTAAATTCATCTTCAGTTTTAATACTAATCCACTTACTTGCATCAACATAGCCTTCTTGGACATCTGAGCCAGTAACTAAATCATATTTGATAGCAACACCAGTTAATCCATTGACATCCTTGCTTGCAGTAAGGATTGAAGTACCAGAAGCAAGAGTGGCTTCACCTTTATCAACGTCACTAAACTTGTATGAACCATTAAGATCGATCTTAGATTGTAAGTTAGCAATTGCTTCTTTTTGAGTATCGTTGACAGTACCTAAATCTTTTTGTTGTAAACCTTTGAATGTAACTGTAGCATCAGAGATGGAACCGACGTGAAGTTGTGGGACATCTTTGTATGCAGTAACGCCAGCATAGATATCATAAAGTCTACCAGCTGGTAATGAACCAGTAATGCCAGGTCTATAAATTTGAACAGTGTAATCATCTTGTGCATCGGTACCAACATAAGCTAAAGGACACCATTTGGATAAACCGGAACCTGTAACTGCTTCGATATTAACCATATCTTTTAAGTAAATAGGTCTTAAAGCCCATTCTGCAGTTAAATCAGTAACGTTGACTGAAATGTTATCCTTGATTTCTTCAGGTGTAACTTCATGGAATAGACCTTTGATCTCATCTTCGGACTTTTCACTTGCAGGTGTGATAAGTTCATAAGTGTAATCCTTAATTTGAGGTAAACCGTTATAAATATCAAGTGTACCAGTGACTCTAATTTCTGCACCTGCAACAACTTCAGTAGAGATATTTTCACTTGCATCTAAGGAAGCTTGGTGTAAGTACATGTATTGTCCATTGTCCAATACTAAGTAACCGTTGTGACCTCTGTTAGAGCTTGAGGCATCCCAGTAATTACCATCGCCACCAACTGTGTACCAACCTCTAACTGTGACAGTTTCACCTTTATGATCGGAAGTGAATTTGTCCTTATTACCGATCAAGCTCATGTCGTAGTACTTGGTGAAGTCAGGACTTTCAGGACCAGTAGATGTGGATGAACTTGAAGATGTTGAAGAAGATGTTGAATCAGCAACGCTGGAAGAATCACCACGATCACAGCTTGCTAATAAACTTGTGCTTGAAACTGCAGTTAATGCAATTAAAGCAAGTAATCTATTCTTTTTCATCATTTACTCCTTTCGATTTAAAGAATTATTAACTTAAGCATAAATTGACGTTTTCATTACATAATGGAATATCTTCGAGTTTGCCTGATAAGTCAAAGTTGAAATTATACTTGTAATTCAAATCTTTGACAGCAGGATTATTCTCGACATATTCATGCTTTCCTGTTTCCTTACTTGTATCCCAATTAGGATCAATGTAATTGGTAACATGGAACATCATATCGCCAAGTGGAGTTGTTGGATAATTGTTAGCACCACTTCTTTCTTTATTAACCTCGAATGCCCAATCGGCATGTCTATCATTTTCGTTATTTGTATCAGCGTAATATTTGCCGAGACCGATTTCGACCAATTCGAGATTGATTAAATGTGGACCGCACCAAATGTAACCAACTTCTCTTTCGTATGTAGTTTCAATACTTGTCTTACCTGCTTCAACAACAATTGGCCAACCATTTTCTTTAGCTTCTTTAAAACGGTATTCAACAAACTGCTTAGCAGCTAATCCCCAGGCTTCAGCACCTTTTGATGGGTGATGTAACTCAGGAGTATCGATAGCGTAATAACGAATCTCTTTTGTTTCTCTACCTTTACTTGTATTAACAATTAATGTAGTCGTATCACCATCAGATGTATCAACAAACTGGGCTTGAGCGATGAAATCAACATCCCATTTCTTATTAGCAGAAACGCTTCTAATAACATTCTGATAATAGTCTGCAGTCAACTCTTCAGTCTTAGGTGTGTAAGCATATATTGTCTCTAAAGGAGAATATGCTAATGGAACAATTGTAGAAGTTGAAGATGATGAAGCAGAAGGTGAAGAAGAGATTGAACTCTCTTCTCCACAGGATGTAACTAAACCAGAAGTTGCTAATAAACACGTACAGGCAAGAAGCTTATGCAACTTTGAATGTTTCATAATTAGAACTCTTTAAGTTTTGCGGATTCGTCGGAGTAGAATTTATTGATAGTAGCAGCAACTGATTGGGTTGAAGAAAGGAAGTCTTTAACAATTGATTCACTGTTTGTTCTGAGTGTTGCAGAACCTGGGAATGGTCTGTCAGTGAATAAGACACCAGTATTAGCAATTTCAAGTGCAATTTGCATAGCTTGTGCTTCTGCTTTTGTAGCAGGATTTGCTAATTTGTTTGCAATGTGTTGCTTATATTCTTCGGAGTTAACAACTGTTGTTCTTGTTGGTAAGTAGTTTGTACCAGTTGCGAATTCCATATTACCTTCATATGAAGTTGCATATTTAACGTATTCCCATGCAGCCAATTGTTTCTTGAATGCTTTTTGTTGAACAGCAGTACCACTTGTTAAAGCATCCTTTGTCAAATTGACATAATCAGCTTGAGCCAACATGGAAATGTTTGTACCTTGTTGAATGATCTTAGGAGAGTGATTACCTTCAGTCTTATTGAAGACGACAGGAGCAGCTGTAACACCGGTAACGAATGAACCTTTACCATTCAATGCAGCACCAGCTGTGGAACCAACAGACATGAAGATATTTTGGTTGATAAATTGAGTTGTACCGTATTTATCAGTTTGAGAACCCATCAATGTAGGAATTGTGAAAATACCTTCACTGAACATATTTTTCATCTTTTGATATTGGTTAATAACTTCTTGATCATTGAATAAAAGTTTTGCATTCATCTTACCTGAAACATCATTGTATTCAATTGTTGAATATTTGTTGTAAGAGTTAGCTAAAGAGATGAATAAGTTGGAAACTGAGTCCCAGCTGATTGAGAAATTACCACGTTGTTCAATTTGGCTTGCATACTTATCACCAGGAGTGTAAAGAGTATTGTATTTCTTACCACTGATAACATCGTAGTAATTCAATGTGATTTGTTGGATGATTAAACCGTTAACTCTAACGTCATCCCATGTGAACCATGTGGAAACATCACTAACATCGATATCGCCTGGGTGTTTGAGTGTCAATTTGTTACCATCAGCATCCTTCAAATCCCATGGTAAACCTTCATAAGTTTTACCATCAACGGTAACTCTAATTTCTTTTTTGATGAATCTGTTTGCATATGGTGCTTTATCAGCAGTTTGACCATCTGATAATGTTGCCTTTGTTAAATCACCAGTTGTGAAAATATCGAAGAATGTCTTGTTGTAGTACATAACTTCGGTGGATTTATTAATAGGTAATGACATCAAGCTACCTTTACCATACTTAGCACCATCTGTAAGACTTTGGTTGTATTGATCTAAGGTATCTTTGTCAAAAACATAGTTATATGATTCTTTTTGATAGGATTCGAGGATATCATCGAAATCTTTGATTGAGTATTCTGCATCATCTTGGAACTTGGACATATCGACGACAACGTTTTGCTCACGATAATTAGCAACGTGATCAGGATATGAAGAAACTAAATCTGGAATACTACCGGATTGAATACTTGAGTTGATTTGAGTGAACAAAGTATCGTAGTCTTTTTGACCGGTTAATGTAACGCAGATTGGGAATGATTCATCATGAACGTGTTGTTCATTGAATGCGTTTGTAACATTGACAGCTGCAGTTTCATTAACGTTGTTGAATGCGTGCCAGAAATTCAAAACTGTCATGTTTGGATTCTTAGCTGCTTCTTCAGCACAATTGTATTTTGCTTCTGCGACAGAATATGATGAAGAGGATGAATCCGATGCAGATTGAGAAGAGTCACCACGATTGCAGGATGCTAAATTAAATGCAACAGGGGATAAAACAGCAACAGCAGTAACAAGTTTTAACGAATTTTTTTTCACACTTATTTCCTCCGTGAAAACGCATAACCTATATGCATAACTATTATAAAATGTAAGAAAACTCTTTTCAAAGCAGAATTTGTCCGTCGCCTTTGTAAAGGCTTGCAGTTTTTCTCTTTGTATAAATTTTGATACATTTTAGGTATTTTATAACATTGAAAGTGTTTTCACAATATATTTAAACAAATTTCAATGAAAACGTTTACATAAACATTTTAAGATTTTAGATTTTTGTCTTTTCCTTATATATTTATTAATATAAACAAAAAACCGCAAGTAAGGGTTACTTACTTACGGAATATTTTTTCAATAGTTAGATTTCATAATTAACAGTTAGTCCTATTTAGATTAGTAAATCTTGGTAACTGTACCAGCACCAACAGTTCTACCACCTTCACGGATGGAGAATTTTGTACCTTGTTCAATAGCGACTGGGTGGATAAGTTCAACTGTGAAGTTGGTGTTATCACCAGGCATGACCATATCTGTACCTTCAGGAAGTGTAACGACACCAGTGATGTCTGTGGTTCTGAAGTAGAATTGAGGTCTGTAGTTGGATGCGAAAGCGGTGTGACGACCACCTTCTTCTTTGGTTAAAACGTAGACTTGGCAATCGAACTTGCTGTGAGGTGTAACTGAGCCAGGTTTAACTAAAACTTGACCACGGACGATTTCGTCTCTTTGGACACCACGGAGTAAGACACCAACGTTATCACCAGCTTGGCAGTAATCAAGAGTCTTACGGAACATTTCCATAGATGTGACGACTGCACTCTTTGTAGGCTTGATACCAACGATTTCAACTGTATCACCGGCACGTAATTCACCACGTTCGACTCTACCTGTTGCAACGGTACCACGACCAGAGATGGATAAAACGTCTTCAACTGCTAATAAGAATGGCTTATCATTTTCACGAGCAGGAAGTGGGATGTACTTGTCACAAGCATCCATCAAATCGATAATGGATTGGACAGCTGCTGGATCACCTTCAAGAGCTTGTCTTGCGGAACCACGGATGACAGGTGCATGTTCACCATCGAAACCGTAGGATGTTAATAAGTCACGGACATCCATTTCAACTAAGTCGATCAATTCTGGATCATCGACTAAGTCACATTTATTTAAGTAGACAACAATGTAAGGAACACCAACTTGTCTTGCAAGTAAGATGTGTTCACGTGTTTGAGGCATAACACCGTCAGTTGCTGCGACGACTAAGATAGCACCGTCCATTTGAGCAGCACCGGTGATCATGTTCTTGACGTAGTCAGCGTGTCCAGGACAGTCAACGTGAGCATAGTGTCTATTTGCTGTTTGATATTCAATGTGTGCAGCATTAATTGTAATACCACGAGCTTTTTCTTCAGGTGCGGAGTCGATTTGATCATATTTCATAGCTTGACCGCCACCTTGTTTAGATAAGACAGTTGTAATAGCTGCGGTTAAAGTTGTTTTACCGTGGTCGACGTGACCAATAGTACCAATATTAACGTGAGGTTTACTTCTGTCAAATTTTTCTTTTGCCATATAAAAAATCTCCTTTTAATAATGCTCAAATATTATAAACAATGATTTTTTATCTTGCAACAATATACATAAAATCAATATATATGTTGCAATTTGCTTTCGATGTATAAACTTTTACGATACGATTTAATGCGAGAAATCACGCTCTTTTTTGCTTTTTCAAAATCTCTTTTTATCAAATAACAACAATAAAATTATCGGTTACTATAAAATATATGAAACGGCTTACATAGGAGGTAGCTTTTATGGAAATTAATACTGACAAAATTAGAAATGTCGCTGTGCTTGGACACCAAGGTAGCGGTAAAACCACTTTGGTTGAATCATTAGCATACAAATGTGGACTTATTCCTGAGAAAGGTTCAATTGAAAAGAAGAACACAATCTCTGACTTCTTAGATGAAGAAAAGAAGAAACAAAGCTCTGTTTCTTCCTCAGTTATTCCACTTATTTACAACGACTATAAGATTAATTTAATCGATATTCCAGGTAACGATGACTTCGTTTTTGAATCCTTAGGTGTCACCAAATTGATCAAAGGTGCAATCCTTGTCATCGATGCTAGCTCAGGTGTACAAGTCGGTACGATTAAACATTTCAAAACTCTAAGAAAACGTGGCGTTCCAATTTTCATCTATGTTAATAAGATGGATAAGGAAAACGTCAATTTTGATAACTTATTAAGTGATATCCAAACCAACCTTGGTGGTATCAAATGTGTTCCTTTCTCCTTCCCAATCGGAAGAAAAGAAAACTTTGATGGTTTCGTCAATGTTGTCGAACTCAAAGCAAGAAAATTCAATGGTGTCACCTGTGAAGATGATGTCATTTACGATGATAAAAAACAAAAAATTCTTGAATTGCACAACAGACTTGTTGAAGCAGTTGCAACAACAAGCGATGAACTCTTGGATAAATTCTTCTCCGGCGAACAGTTAACTAACGAAGAGATTAAACAAGGTTTAAGAAAAGGTGTTTTGGATGGTGAACTCTACCCAATTATCGTAGGTTCCGCAACAAAGAATATCGGTATCGATACACTTTTATCAATGATGATCGATTACTTACCAAGTCCTACCGATTTGAAACCTTATAAGGCAAAAGATGACAATGGTGATATCGTCGAAGTTAAAACTGAGCAAGATGCTCCAGTTTCCTTATATGTTTTCAAGAACAGTTACGATTCTTACCAAGGTTTAACTTCTATTTTCAAAGTTAACTCTGGAGTCATCCATGTCGGTGATGAAGTTTATTGTCCAAATACTAAACAAACAATGAAGATCAACACTCTCTTCTCAGTTTGTGGTAAGACATTGACCCCTGTTGATAAAGTTGTTGCTGGTGATATCGGTGCTACAACCCGTTTGGAAAATGTAAGAATAAGTTACACTTTGTGTTCACCTACAAAGCATGTCATGTATAAACAAGTTACATATCCAACTGCAACTTATTTCAAATCAATCGTCTGTGAAACAAAGAAAGACAGCGATAAATTGTATCCTTCTCTTGAAAAGATTATGCTTGAAGATCCAACAGTTGTTTTAAAAGAGAACTTAACAACAAAACAAATTTTGGTTGGTGGTTTAGGTACATCACATCTCTCTTATGTTTTTGAAGAACTTAGAGAAAACTATAAAATTAATTTCACACTAGAAGAACCTAAGATTGTTTATAAAGAAACTATCACAAAACCTGCAACTGATGTTGAAGGAAGATATGTTAAACAATCAGGTGGTGCAGGTTACTATGGTGTTGTCATCATGGATTTCTTGCCATCCGATGAAACTAAATTTGAGGAACAAATTTTCGGTGGTCATATCTCCAAAGGTTATTTCCCAGCAATTGAAAAAGGTTTTTACGAAGCTTTAGAGCATGGTTATCTTATTGGTGCCCCAGTTGTTGGTGTCAAAGCAGTGCTTAAAGATGGTAAAGAACATTCCGTCGACTCAAACGAAATGGCATTTAAGAATGCTGCCATCGAAGCTTTCAAAGAAGCTTACAATAAATGTAATCCAATCTTACTCGAACCATACGACAGAATTGTTGTAAATATCAATCCAGATTATTTAGGTTCTGTCTTATCAGACTTATCCAAACGTAGAGCAAGAATCAATGCTACTGAAGAGGATGAATCAGGTAACTTAGACGTCATTGCAATCGTTCCTGAATCAGAAATTCTTGAATACGCAAATGAATTGAAAGCAATCACCAAAGGTACTGGTTTCTTCAACTTAACATTTGAAAGCTACGAAAAGGTTCCTGAAGCATTACAAGCCAAGATTATTGAGCAGGTAAACGCTAAGAAGTAGTAAAAATTTATAAGTAGTTTTAAAAGTTGTATCTATTAAATAGTGATACTTTAGAATATACTTTTCTAGGTATCACTTTTTAAATGTGTTTTTCAATGCCAATTAATTTTTTACACAAGAAAAAGCCCACCAACTAAAGGCGAGCTTCTATATTTTCAGTACTTACTATTAATCAATTGGATTAGTTTCTACTCTTGACGATTTCGTCTTGAATAGCTTTAGGAACTTCTTGATAGTGGTCAAATTCCATGACGTAGATACCACGACCTTGAGTTAAAGCTCTTAAGTCGGAGATGTAACCGAACATGTTTGCGAGTGGAACGAAAGCGGTGATGATGTTAGCATTACCCTTTGTTTCAGTATTTTCAATTTGACCTCTTCTTGAAGAGATATCACCCATAACGTTACCTAAGTATTGTTCTGGGGTTGTAATTTCACACTTGACGATAGGTTCAAGGATGACAGGATTACACTTCTTAGCAGCTTCTTTGAAAGCTAAGCCAGCAGCTAACTTGTAAGCAGCTTCGGAAGAGTCGACATCGTGATATGAACCGTAGTAAAGTGTTGCTTTAATGTCGATTGCAGGATAATTTGCAATCAAACCACGATCTAATGCTTCTCTTAAACCTTCGAAACATGGCTTGATGAATTCTCTAGGGATTGCACCACCAGTGATTGCATCAACAGTTTCGAAACCTTTACCAGGGTTAGGTTCAAACTTGAAGCAGCAGTGACCATATTGACCGTGACCACCGGATTGCTTGATGTATTTACCTTCACATTCACCAACAGACTTGATGGTTTCTCTGTAAGCAACTTGAGGAGCACCAACTTTAACGTTGACGTTGAACTCATCTTTCAAACGAGTGACATAAACATCGAGTTGTAATTCACCAACACCAGCGATGATGGATTGACCAGTTTCTTGGTTGGTGTAGAAGTGGAATGTAGGGTCTTCTTCTTGAAGCTTGAGTAAAGCAGCGGTCATCTTATCTTGATCGTTCTTGCTTTGAGGTTCGATAGCTTCAGAGATAACAGGTTCGGAGAATTGGATGGATTCCAATGTAACTGGGTGTTCTTCATCACATAATGTGTCACCAGTTGTAGTATTCTTCAAACCGACGATAGCAGCGATTTCACCAGCTTTGACTTCTGCGACATCTTGTCTGGAGTTAGCATTCATCAAAACTAAACGGGAAATACGTTCCTTGGTACCCTTAGTAGTATTTAAAACGTAGGAACCTGTCTTCAATGTACCGGAGTAAACACGGAAGTAGGTTAACTTACCGAATTGGTCTGTTGAAATCTTGAAAGCTAAACCGACGAATGGAGCCTTAGGATCTGTAGGGCATTCGACCTCTTTACCTTCTGGGTCATGACCAACGATTGTTGGGATGTCAACAGGAGATGGTAAGTAGTCAACAACTGCGTCCAATAAAGTTTGGACACCGCAGTGTTTGTATGCGGAACCGCAGCAAACAGGGAAGAAATCACCACCGATTGTTGCTTTTCTGATGGTCTTCTTAATTTGTTCGATGCTAGGTTCTTGACCTTCGAGTAACATTTCGAAGATTTCATCATCGTATTCAGCGATTGCTTCTAATAAGATTCCTCTGAATTCTTCAGCTTTTGCTCTGTATTCTTCAGGGATCTCTGTCTTCTTAGGAGCATACTTAGGAGCTTTGGATCTAGGATCGAGTTCAGGATTAAATTCCCAAGCCTTCATTTCGACTAAGTCGATAACACCAGCTAAATCCTTTTCAGCACCGATAGGATATTGAATAGCATATCCCTTTGCGCCTAATTTTTCTTTGATTGTTCTAACTGACATTTCAAAGTCAGCACCGATTGCGTCAAGTTTATTGACGAAAACGATTCTAGGAACACCATACTTAGTAGCTTGTCTCCAAACTGTTTCAGTTTGAGGTTCAACACCGTTTTTACCGTCCAAAACTGTGACAGCACCGTCAAGAACTCTTAAAGAACGTTCAACTTCAGCTGTGAAGTCAACGTGTCCGGGAGTGTCGATAATGTTAAATCTGTAGACTTGATTATCTTTGTTCCATAAACATGTTGTAGCAGCAGAGTGAATGGTAATACCACGTTCTTGCTCTTGCTTATCGAAGTCCATGGTAGCAGCACCATCGTGGACTTCACCGATCTTATGGGTTTTACCTGTGTAGAATAAAATACGTTCAGTAGTTGTAGTTTTACCTGCATCGATATGAGCCATAATACCAATGTTTCTTACACGTTGGATTGGGACAGCTTCATATTTGACAAGTTCTTCATTAATATCTGCCATATTTCACTCCTTATTTTAGAAACGGTTGTGTGCAAATGCTTTGTTAGCTTCAGCACTTCTGTATGTATCTTCTCTCTTCTTAACAGCGCCACCGGTACCATTTGCAGCATCGATGATTTCACCTGCTAATTTGTCTTCCATAGACTTTTCATGTCTTAAACGTGCATAGTTAACTAACCAACGAAGACCTAATGTGACTTGTCTATCTCTAGAAACTTCAGTAGGAACTTGAACGTTGGATGCACCTAAACGTTTTGCCTTCAATTCGACTTCAGGCATGATGTGTTCCAATGCTAAATTGAAAACATCCATTGCAGATTGGTTGGTTTTTGCTTCAATCTTCTTAAAAGCACCGTAGAGAATAGTCTGAGCAGTGCCTTTCTTACCACCCTTCATAATCTTATTAATTAAACGAGTAACTAATTTAGAATTATAAATTGGATCTGGTAAAACATCACGTTTTTTAACGCTACCATTTTTTCTTGGCATACTTACTTATCCTCCTAAATTACTTATTCTGGATTTCGCCATTACGTTTTGTACCGTATAAGCTACGTCCTTGTTTACGGCCTTTAACACCGAAACATTCTAAACCACCACGAATGATGTGATAACGAACACCAGGAAGGTCACGAACTCTTCCACCTCTGATCAAAACAACTTTGTGTTCTTGTAAGTTGTGATCGATACCGCCGATGTATGCGGTGACTTCATATCCGTTAGATAAACGTACACGAGCGTATTTACGTAAAGCAGAGTTAGGTTTCTTAGGGGTCATGGTACCGACACGGGTACAAACACCTCTCTTTTGTGGTGAAGGGATATTCTTCATCTTCTTATTTAAAGAATCCCATCTTTTACCTAATGCAGGAGATTTACTTTTTTCTACGTTTGAACGTCTTTCTTGACGGACCAATTGATTAATAGTAGGCATCAATTATTTCCTCCATATATGCTTTTTCCACGGAACCGGGCGTTCAATTCATATTCCATAAAAACAGAACGAACTTTAAGGTTCGTGCTTAAAAAGAATATCAAATATAAAATTGAAATTCAATAGGTTATTGTGATTTTGTAAATTTTGTTCGATGAAAGATCCCTATACATTAAAAGGAAAAGTGCAGCCAGCTAATTTTACGGACAGAAAAAGCGGCAGTACTTAGTTAAATCTACCAAATACTGCCGCTATAAACACTAATCTAAAACAATCTTATTATCGTAATGATAATTGATATTTTCTCTATGAGAAATTTCTAAGATTGTAATATCCTTCTTGAAAAGTTCACTTCTAATTGCATTTTCTGTATCAATATCAAGTGCAGAGAATGATTCATCAAGGAAGAGAACATTAGGATTTCTAATAAGAGCTCTTGCTAAATTGATACGTTGCTTTTCACCTCCGGAGAAGTTAGCACCGTTATCTAAAATCATCTCATCAAGACCGTGTTCTTGTTTTTCAACTAACTCTGTCAAATGTGTCAATTTAATAACTTCATCGTCTTTAATTGGGACGCAATAGTTTTGATCACATTTTCTACCATTACCAAAAAACACGTTATGGTTAGAAATAATAGAAAGAGACCATTGTATAACAACACAATCATAAGCATAATTCCTCTATTTGAAATAATCTCCAAATACAGAAAAACGCTTTAAATTAAAATTTATCCAAGAAGGATTAAATCAAGCTTTTAAACGTAAATCTCTAAACTAAAACAGCATTATTCAGAGATTATTTGATACATTATATACCTCTTTTTAAACTGCCAATAAAAATACGACGTGTGAAACCTGGAATAAAGTTCTAATTCCATTAATGATACGTCTATCTTTCTTTTCAAGAAGCAAAGCATCCTTAAATAGAATTTGAGTTAAAAATAAGAATAAAAACTCAGCTGCCCTTGCAACAGTTATATAAGTGGATATTGCCATATCGCTGACATCTTCAACAGGTTTTGCTGATAAAAGATAAGGTAAAAATTTATAGAGTGCATCAAAAAGTAAAAAAGATAAAGGTAGCAATACCAAAACGGTAATGCATAATATCTTTAAATACTTTGCAGGAATTTTAGTTCCGAATTTAATTAAAACTAGCAAGAAACCAAATAATGAAAATGGAACTAGAAATAGTAAAAATAATAAGTAAACATTTTTATTATCTACTAATGAAATTGTTTCTTTAGAATTACATACAGATGCTAAACAAACTAAAGAAACAAATATAACTGTAGAATCTAATACAAGCATTTTCTTCTCAATGTCATAAGCAGGATCATTCCCATATAAAGCAGGAAACATTAACTTCTTTGTAGATTTAAATAGGCAACAAAATGAAACAACCAAAATAAGAGCTAAGATTGGAAGAATCAAATAATTTATATTATCGGTTTCTAAAAAGTTGATAACTGGATTTGTAAAAACCAAATTAATAACACTAATAACAGATATGCATACCGAACTAATAGACAGAATATCACTAACCAAATCAGTGTTAGTTTTATAATAACTTTTAAGAAATATTCCTAATAAGACAAATAGATAAATAACATTAACATTTACAAAAGCTAAAACAGTAGATAAGTTATTAAAAAAGTTTTCAAATCCAAAAACACTAATTAGTTCTACATTAGACAAAAACATAATTAATGTTGAAAAACCGAAAATATGGACACTCTTATTAAAAAACACTTTATTCCCGGTGTAGCAGAACAAAAATAATAGTCCTAATATAATTACTACAATAATTGTAATATCTAACCACATAGGAGCATCACTACTACTGTATGGAGACATCCAATTTGGAAGCCACATAAACATAGTGCTAATTATAAGTGGTAAGCTAAATAATAATTTATTAGAAAATCGAGATCTCGAATAAACCTCTTTATGAATAGAATAATCAGTGTCAACAATAGTACCTAGTTGATACGAAAATAGTGGTTGAGCAATATCATTGCTCAACTTCATTTTTGATATGTCTAAAAATATTGGATTTCTCATGATGCTTAACCCTCAAAAGATAAGGGAGGATAAAAGTTCTTTCATAACCATACCTTCCTTATATTCAAAAATAACTCTGAATTTAAGAGAAAGTTAAAACTGATAAATCATCTTAGAGAGATTGAGTTTTATTAATCGTAACTAATCCCCGAAATAACACAGAGATTATTTTTGATAAGTCATTATATTACATGTTTATAATTTGACAGATTCAAATAATAATATAATGAAGGCATGAAATACTTACTTAATAAAGAATGGGATGAGATTTTAATCAAAACAATAACTAATCCAGATTTTATTTCATTTATGGAATCAATTCAAAAAGACTATACCAACGAAATTGTTTATCCTGAATATAAAGATATATTTAAAGCATACAACCTAACCGATTTTTCTGATGTTAAAGTTGTTGTTATTGGTCAAGATCCATATCATGATGGTTCTGCTGATGGTTTATGTTTTTCAAATAGCTACAAAACAGATAAGATTTCTCCATCGCTAAGAAATATTTTCAAAGAGTTAGAGCTTGAATATGGAATAAAAAGGCAATCTTACGATTTAACTAATTGGGGTAAACAAGGAATGTTTTTAATTAATACAATCCTTACAGTTAAAAAAGGTAAACCACTATCCTACAAAGACAGCTATTGGTTAAAATTCACTGAAGAAACAATTGTAAAATTAAACTCAAGAAATACTCCAATTGTCTTTTTGTTACTAGGTAGTTATGCCCAAAACTATGAGAAACTTATAACAAATCCAATCCATAGAATTGTTAAAACAAATCATCCGTCTCCGTTATCAGCTTACCGTGGATTTTTCCATTCAAACTGTTTCAAACAAGTTAATGAATATTTATCAGAGTTAAAAATGGAACAAATTGATTATTTCAAGTAATCTTTCTAATTTTCAAGCGATTATAAAAAGTTTATAATTGATATGACTTAAAGGAGTTTTAACATGTTAGATATTAAATATATCATTGAACACACAGATGAAGTAATTGAAAGATTAAACACTCGTAATGGTGATTTTTCATATTTAAAAGAGATTCCTGCTTTGGATAAAATCAGAAGAGATTTGATTAAAGAAGGTGACGATTTAAAGAATAAGAGAAACGTTTTAAGTAAAGAAATCGGAGTTGCTAAGAAAAATAAAGACGAAGCTAAAGCAACAGAATTAATGGCTCAAGTTACTGCTAACAAAGACAGAGTTGCTGCTATCGATACCGAATTGAATGAAATTGAACAAAAGATTAGAGAAATCTTACTTAAGACACCTAATTTACCTGATAAATCCTTACCTTTAGGTAAAGATGATTCCTTCAACAGAGTCGAAAGAAAATGGGGTGAACCAACAAAATTTGACTTTGCCCCTAAATCTCACTGGGAATTAGGTGAAAAATTAGGTTTATTCGACTTCGAAAGAGGCGTTAAAGTTGCTGGTCAAAGATTTGTCTTCTACAAAGGTGCTTTTGCACGTTTGGAAAGAGCAGTTGCAAGTTTCATGTTAGACTTGCATACTGCAAATGGCTACACTGAAGTTTTGCCTCCATACATGGTTAATTCTGATTCAATGTATGGTACAGGTCAACTTCCTAAATTTGCTCAAGATGCATACCACATTGAAAAAGATGATTTATGGATGATTTCCACCGCAGAAATTCCAGTTACCAACTACTATCGTGGTGAAATTTTACAAGCAAGTGATCTTCCTAAATACTTTGCTGCATATTCATCTTGTTTCAGAGGTGAAGCAGGTTCTGCAGGTAAAGATACAAAAGGTATCATCCGTTTGCACCAATTCCAAAAGGTCGAACTCGTTAAATTCTGCTTACCAGAAAATTCCTGGGATGAACTTGAAAGCTTGACTCATGAAGCTGAATTGGTTTTGCAAGGTTTAAATCTTCCATACCGTGTTGTTACTTTATCAACTGGTGACGTTGGTTTCTCCTCAGCTAAGACATACGATTTAGAAGTTTGGTTACCAAGTTACAACGACTACAAAGAAATTTCTTCCTGCTCCAATTTCTTGGATTATCAAGCAAGAAGAATGCAAATCAGATTCAAACGTACTAAAGATAGCAAACCTGAACTTGTTCACACATTAAACGGTTCCGGTCTTGCCATCGGTAGAACAGTTGCAGCAATCATTGAAAACTATCAAAACGCTGATGGTTCCATCACAGTCCCAGAAGCATTAGTTAAATATATGGGTTGCACTGTCATCAAATAAGATGAGACTCGATAAATATTTAAAAGTTACTAGAATAGTCAAAAGAAGAGAAGTCGCTCACGACTTTATCGAACAGGATAGATGCTTTGTTAATGATAAATTAGCAAAGCCATCTACCAATGTTAAAGAGAATGACATCATTCTTTTAAACATTTCTCCTACACGACAAGTTAAGATTAAAGTCTTGAAAGTTGCCGAATTTTCTTCAATTAAGGATAGTAAAACCATGTACGAAATACTTGAAGACTAACAAGTATTTCTTTATTTTTTTATAATATTGATATGAAAAAGAAAGTTAAAGACAGTAAAAAAGTATATACAGAAGCTGAAAAGGAAGAAGAAACTTCTAAAAAAGAAGTTAAAAAACCTAGACTAAATTCAGTTAAAGTTACCAATTTTATCTGTGCCATAATCATCGTAATTATGGTTGCAATTTTAGCTGTAATTATCTATTTCTTCGTCAGAGCTATTCAAAATAGGCAACAAGTTTCAGAGCAATCCTTACATCCACAAAATCAATTAGTTACAGAAATAAATACATTTGAATCAGATGACCAACTTATACAACTTGATTAACAAAGATTTACTGAAAAAGAACGAGAGATATCTTCTCGCCTTTTCTGGTGGGCCAGATTCAGTCTTCGGTCTAATTCAAATAGTAAAAATCTTCAAAGAAGAGTTCAAATATACCGATGAGGAAATTTCAAATTACCTTCTTTTGATATACATAAATTATCACGATTCACCTTATGTAGATAAGGAGCAGGAAATTGTTGAGTACTACTGCAAGAGATTTAAACTCAACAAGATTTTTGTCATGGATTACGATTGTGTTAACGCAGCAAATTTTGAGGATGCTGCTAGAGTTTTCAGATACACAACATTCAGGGAAGTTGCTCTGTTCCATCAATGCGATGCTACAGTAATCTTTGAACATTTAAACGATTACTACGAAACTTACTATTTACAAAAAGAAAGAAAATCCATCGTTGACTACTACGGATTAAAAGAGGAGAACTTAATCTTCAACAACAAGATCATCCGTCCATTTTTAAGAATTAAAAAGTCCCAGATTATACAATTCTGTAAAGATAATGGTTATAAATACTACGATGATCCAACAAATAACTCTGAAAGAAAGAGAAATGTCATCAGAAAAGACATCAATTTGATGTCTGATGAAGAACTTTTAAAGCTTCAAGAAGAGATTAATCAAGCAAACCTTGAAAATGATAAGCTTAAAGAGATTGTCAGATCTTCATTTCTAGAAAATAATGTGTTCTCATTCGAAAAAATTAGTGATGATTTTGATGAGGAAACTAAAGAGAATTTAAGAAAACGTATCATTTATCGTGGAATTAAAAACGCAAATGCCTACAAGGAGAAATACATTCTCTCTTTAGTTAACGACATTTACTACTTAACAAAAGGTAAATTCAACGGAAAAATTAACCTTGATGAATTCACATATCTTCTTGTTAACAAAAATAGAATCCAATTGGTTGCCAGTAATAATTTCTTCGTATACCTTATGAGAAATAAGTACGAAAGATACACTGACCAAATGAATTCTTTATATTTCCATCCTTCTTCTGAATTTAAAAAATGTTACAAGTTAGATGTTTCAAATCCTTGTTTAACAAACGTTTATTCCATGAAGACTAAACCAAACTTAATCAAGATGAAGAGTAAATTAAAAGGTGAGAATCTCTATGAATTCTTCAAAAAACAAGGATTCCCACTCGCTTTAATCGATATCTACCCAATTATTATCGATGATGATAGAAACTGTATTTTTGTACCTAGATTCGATGAGCTTTTCACCGATTATATCTATGTTCCTTACATGGAAAAATACAGAGATTTAGTTAAAATTAAATAGTATCACCTAAATCTTCTTCAGTTGACACTTCTTCTTCGTTGTTATCATCTTCCTTATTTAGAATTTCTACTAAATATAGAAGCTGAGAAAGATATTCTTGCTTTCTATTTAAGAAGAAAACAAGTTTCTTATTAACTATTGAGACACGTAAATTTTCAATTAGAGGCTTTAAATCAGTCTCTAATTTTTTAATGATATTTCTTTGTGAAGAAAACTCATTTGTCATGGTTATTTGATAACCAACAAGTGTTTCCTTAAATTCATCAAAGATTGGTGTACTAAGATGAATTTCAATCTCTTTCTTAGTTAATAAATTGCCTAATTCTTCTGGTAATTTACCATACATATCCTGCAATTTACGTTTGAAGAAAAATAGATCTTTAACATTAGTAATATTACCTAATTCACGGTAGATATTAATTCTATTTTCTTCATCAGTAAAATCGATTGGAACAATAGCATCCAATGTAAAAGATAACTCAAATTTCTTTGAAGTTTGCTCAAATAATGAGTTCTTGATAGGTTTTTGACTATCACCTAAATTAGATAAAAGTTTCTTTTGAGTAATAACGTCTTTTAATAACTTATTGTAGGTTTCATAACCGATTGTGTCGATATGACCTGCTTGTTCTTGACCCAAAATATTTCCAGCACCTCTAATAAGTAAATCTTGGTTTGCAATCTTAAATCCAGAGCCTAATTCAGTGAATTGCTTAAGTGCATTAAGACGTTTTCTTCCATCTTCAGTCATTGTTTCATAACTATCGTAAAGGAAATAACAATAAGCTAATTTATCTGAACGTCCAACTCTTCCTTTAATTTGGTAGAGTTGAGATAAACCAAATGTATCTGCTCTTTCAACAATGATTGTATTTGCATTTGCAACATCCAAACCCGATTCAATGATGGAAGTGCAAAGTAAAATTTCAATATTTCCTTCGTAGAAATTATCCATAACATTTTCAATATCATTGCCATCCATCTGTCCATGAACAATAGCTATTCTTGCTTCAGGGAACATCTTTTCAAGTTCCATCTGCTTCAAATGGATGTTCTCAACTCTATTAAATAAGTAGTAAACCTGCCCTTTTCTTGCTAATTCCCTGTAGATAACTTCTTTAATTAAATTAGGATCTTTTTTAACTGTGTATGTCTTAATTGGTAAACGGTTAAGTGGTGGATCGTTTAATAGAGATAAAGGTCTAACATTGATTAAAGATAACTCCAAAGTTCTAGGAATAGGAGTTGCCGATAAAGTTAAACAATCGATGTTGCTAACTACAGCTTTAATCTTCTCCTTATGAACAACACCGAAGCGTTGCTCTTCATCAACTACCAATAATCCTAAGTCTTTAAACTTAATTTTATTTGAAAGCAATTTATGTGTGCCAATAATAAGATGTATCTTACCAGCAGCGATATCCTCAAGATTTTGCTTCAAAATTTTAGGTTTAACAAATCTTGTTAACTCACAAATATTAACATCAAAGCCTCTGAATCTAGTTAAAGCAACTTCATAATGTTGTCTTGCTAAAACTGTAGTTGGGCATAAGATTGCAACTTGTTTTTCATTTAAAATAGCTTTAAATGCTGCTCTAAAAGCAACTTCTGTTTTACCAAAACCTACGTCACCTGCGATAAGTCTATCCATAGGATGTGGTTTTTCCATATCTTTTGAAACTTCTTCAATACATTCAATTTGACTCTTAGTCAATTGAAATGGGAAGTTCTTACCGAATTCATTTTCGTAGTATGGATCAGAAGAAAATGCAAAACCTTCTTCAGATTCTCTCTTTGAGTAAAGTAAAAGAAGTTGATCAGCCATATAGGAAATCTTAGAGTAAATTCTTGCTTTTCTCTTCTTCCAAGAAGAGCCATCAATTGTATCTAAACTAGGTACATAGCCTTCTCTTCCACAATATTTGCGGATAAATTTAAATTGGTTAAGTGGAACATAAAGAACTTGTTTTTCAGCGTATTGTATTTTTAAGTATTCAAGTCCTTTCATCTCAGTGATACCTTGATATTGTCCGATACCATGATTTTCATGAACGACGTAATCACCAAAAACTAAGTCATCATATTTTTTAATGACTTTTGCTTGTTTGAAGTTAGATAAGAACTTAGATTTAACAAAGTTGATGTTGTAGATATCTTTATTTGATAAATAAACAATCTTATTTTCTTTATCGTAAAAACCATGATTGAATTCATCATTAATTAAACATAATGATGATTTCTCATCATAACCTTCGTTGAAACTAACTTTATTTTCAACAAGAATTGCTTTGTAAGAATCATATGATTTATCTGAAAGAATGATAATAACTCTATCACCATTTTTCTCGTATAAATTCAAAGCTTGAATTGACTCATAAACATTTCTTGAAGTATATGGAGGTGTTGTAATATTACCTTCTTCAAGAATATTGATTTTTTTAGTTCTTAAAAGACTATCAACTGTAAAATCTAATGAGTTAAATTGACTTTCGTCTTTTAATGCTTGTTTTTGAATAGCTAGTTCACCAAAATATTTCTTATTTTCTTGATAGTAGTAATTTACTTGATCAATTAATCTTGGATAATCGTAAGCAAAAACTTTATATTTATCTAAATAAGAAATGATATTTGTTTCTTCATCTCTGAAATAAGGGAATAAATTACTTAAATTTGAGGGTAAATATCCACCTGTTAAATTAACTTCTAATGCTGAGATAAAATCATTTCTTGCTTGAGTTAGCCAACTCACCGTCTCATTCTCAACTAACTTAATCTTTTCGACTCTAGTTGCAGGATCAAAAAGTTTGAGTGAGCAAGGAACAATTGTACATTCTTTCAAATATTCAAAAGAGACTTCTTTATCTACGTTAAATAGTCTGATGTCATCAATTTCATCATCGAAAAATTCAATACGAATAGGTGAGGAATAATTAGGTGAAAAGACATCGATAATCATACCTCTAACAGCGAATTCACTGACTTGAGTAACACTTCTTTGTTGAATGTAGCCAGAATTAACAAGTGTTTTTATAAATTCGCTGCGGTTGATTTCAGTATTTCTAACAAGATGAATTGTGTTTTCTAAAAAGAGTTTTTTAGAGTTAATACTTTCCAATAAACCATTTTGATTAACAATCAAAATGTTAGGTTCATCAACTATAGTTTTATAAAGAGATCTAATCTTTTCAAACTCCATCTCTTTAGATTGATAAGATGAATTTAAGCGGATTATTTCATCACTGACAAAGAGTGAAATCTCATCTTTATCGATGAAATTAGTAAGGATATCATAGAGATTTTGACTGTCGTAAAGACTAGGCATAACTAAGCAAATCTTCTTATGATTATTTTGATAGTACTTAGTTACATTCAAAGCAAAAGAGATGATGTTAGAAGTATCTACGACATCATCCTTTGGCAAATCAATTTTCTTTAAAATAAAGTCTTTATCCTTAAGCATTCAATTCTTTCTTCTTTTTATCTCTTTGTGAGTAGAACATGTTGCTACCTTTATCGTAGCCATTCTTTGTAATCAATAATGTAAGTAAAGCTGCATCATGCAAACCTTGTGAATAAGCTTCCAAATCAGTGCCTTGTGGTCTAGTTAAAACAAAGTTTACGACATCTGATTTAAATTGTGGGTGACCGATACCAACTTTAATTCTGATGAAGTCAGTTTGACCAGTTTCAGCAACAATACTTCTGATACCTCTATGACCGCCATCCCCTTTTAAAATTTTTGCTTTTACATTACCAAGATCTAAATCCATATCATCTTGAATGACGATCATATTCTCGGTAGGAATCTTATAAAAATCTAAGAAAGGCTTAACAGACTTACCTGATAAGTTCATAAAAGTAGCAGGTTTTAACAAGAAAACATCTTTATCACCTAATGAAGAGATTTTTGTATAAAAGCCGTTGAAACCTTTCTTAAAGCTAACACCTGTAAGTGAAGCAATATCATCTATAACGTCAAAACCGGCGTTGTGTCTGGTGTGTTCATATTCATCACCGACATTTCCTAAGCCGACAATTAAAACATTTTCATTTGGATTTAACATATTAAAATAACACCTTTAAATTTCGATTAAATTATAACATTATGATTTTGTGACTTTCAGTATAAGGTCAGAATTTCATATGGAAATTGCTAGTAAAATCTTCTTTAACTTGTAATGAAATTACTGCGGAAAATCCAATATAAGTTATCGAATTAACTTAAGTAAACATCTTAATTTAATAAGGTAACTCAACATCACTTTTTCACTCAGTCATCTACTATGTAAATAATATTACTAACATAAAGTAAAAATTAGTATAATTAATATAGAAATTGGCTCTTGAGAGCCTTTTTAATTGCAGAAATAAGGAGGTTATTATGGCAAGAGATAAAGTTACATTAGTTTGTACCGAATGTCTTTCACGTAACTACACCGTCACTAAGAAGAAGAGTGATCAGTCTGTCAGACTTGAAATAAACAAGTTCTGTCCTCGCTGCAATAAGCACACTTTACATAAAGAAACTAAATAAAGGAGTCTTAGTATTTTATGGCAACTAAAAAAGAAAAAAGAACAAGAATCAGTTTAGTTACTTATTTTAAAGGAGTTAACAAGGAAGCTCATCGTATCAGATGGCCTATGAAGAACTTCTTATTGAAGAATGTTTTAATTGTTATCTCCGTAACAATTGTCTGTTCTGTTGTACTTTTCCTTCTCGACTTCTTAACTGCTGAAATGATGAGACAGTTAAATAACGCATTCCAACAAAATTCAACAGCAACATCCTCTGGCACATCATCAGTTACCAGCACAATTATCAACTACATAAGATTATTCTTCACATCAATTTTTTAGTATCTAAAGGAGGTTAATTATATGTCAGAAACTAGAAATAATACCAAGAAATGGTACGTTATCAGTACTTTTACAAATAGAGAAAGAGCAGTCGCAGACGCTCTTGAAAAGAGAAAGATCGCTTTCGATCTTCAAAATAACATTTTCAGAATTGTCGTTGCTGAAAAGGAAGAACCAGTTTTAGATAAAGAAGGTAGACCTACTGGTAAAACTAAGAAGGTTAACTTCTATCCTGGTTACGTCTTCGTTGAAATGATTATGTCCGATGATGCTTGGTTCGTTGTTAGAAACACACCTGATGCATCAGGTTTCGTCGGTTCATCCGGTAAAGGTACAAAGCCTTTCCCAGTTTCCAATGAAGAGATTGAACCTATCTTGAAGAGATTGAAGATTGCAGAAACCGTTCAATCCGATTATAAAGTTGGTGATCATGTCAGAATCATCTCTTCCACATTCGAAGGTACAGAAGGTTATATTGATAGCATCAACCAAGAAACTGGTGAAGCTGTTGTTAACATTCTCATGTTCGGTAAACCTCAACCTATTTCCGTTGACTTTTCCGAAATTGAACTTATTAAGGAATAATTTTAAGCACTTAGAAGATTTCAAATGCTCTAAGTGCTTTTCTTTTTCCTATAATTAAATGCAATAAAAAATGGACCTGGTGAGAATCGAACTCATGCAATTTCGTTGCGAACGAAATATTCTTCCATTAAATTACAGGCCCAAAGTATAATAATTATCTAAATTATTTCATGATTTTCAAGAGGTAAGAAAATGAGCGAAGAAAATAAAAAGACTGATGAAATTGAAGTGGTTGACGCAATTGATAATAAAGTTGTTACCATTTCAAAGAAAAAAGTTTTAATTAGAGAAATTATCATGAGTGCAGTTGCAATTGCAATTATCTCACTTATTTCTCTGATATTCCTAAACTTAAAAATTGATACAAATGCAGATATCAACATTCTTGATCAATATCAATTCTCATCTTCAATTATGATTCATTCAACTTGGGTTGGAGCTCTATTAATTGGAATATTCCTTCTAACGATATTCTTACTAAAACCTAGTCTTTACAAGCCTAAGTTTTCCAAGAAAAGATACATTGCGTTCTTTATAATATTTGAACTTCTTGGTATCTTTGCATACATTGTTCTCAATCAAATCCTTGCAGCTGACAGCTTTAAAATCGCTTTAAATGTGACTGGTTCAGCCTATATATCTTCATTAATTGTATTAACCTATTCTTACTTAATATATAAGTTGTTTTGTGAAGATTTTATATCTAATAAAGCAATCTTTTGGGAGATATTTCGTTTTGCTTTAGTTGGATTAATCGCAGCAATCTTCGACTATTTAGTTACAAGTTTAACCCGTCTCTCATTTGGAGATAACAAGGGCCAAATCTATGCGACAATCGTTGCTGTTACCTGCGGATTTATCGTTGGTGTCATCATCAATTACATCCTCTCAGTAACTATGGTTTATAAGAGCACAACAAATAACTTTGCTAAAACTAAGAAAGGTATTGTCCTATTTGTTATTCTTTCTGCAGTTGGATTACTTATCGGAATCGGATTTGAATCAATCTTCTACAACGAAAAGATTATATTCTTGGAACCATACATCTTAGTCTTCTTATTAAGAACAATCATTGTTATGGTTTTTAATTACCTCACAAGAAAATTCATCTTGTTCAAATAAACTATATTTAAAGTAAAAAGTGGTTATTCTCGCTAAGTTGAGAGTAACCACTGATTTTTATTGCGAACTTTTATTTATTAATTTTTTTAGGATTACGTTTAATCTTATTCCAGCTTGGTTTGGAAAAAACACCCAAAGCCAAGGTGATAATGTAAATAACTGAGAAGAATGGAAATAAAAACATTCCAGAAATTAATTCACTTCTCTTTTTAGCACCCATCTTCTTGTAGTCTAACATGATGAGAAGAAATGCCTGTAAGAATCCACAGAAAACAAATAAGACCGATACGCAAACAACAATGACAATCCAAGTATTAGTCAGGACTTGGCTGTAACTTGCCACTGTATTCGCTGTTACTTGAATCACGTTATTTGTAACTAATAATAAATAAACGATATCGTAAATATAGAATAATGGAATCCATGTGCACAATAAGACACAGATGATATTGAAGAAATAAGTTAAGAAATACTCAAGATAACTGAACTTAAATGTGTAGAAGAATTTCAAGAATAACTTACCCATCTTACCAAAAATCAAACGGATAGAACCACTACCAATTCTCTTATTTCTGTTGTAAGTATCCTTAAATGTTGATGGTAAATCTTCATAAACAACTGCATCTTCAACAAAGTGTGCAAAGATCTTTTTATCCATCAAATCAAGGGTAAATTCAGCGTCTTCACTGATAGAGAAACAGTTGAACCCTCCCCTCTCTTTTAAAACAGAATAAGCAATCATCATACCGGAGCCATTGACATGAGCACCAATATGCAATCTTTCTCTAACACGACTGGAGAATCTTGAATCGAAGATGTAATAAAGACCGCAAGCTTTTGTGTAACAATTCTGTGTCATATTACTTGCAGACTCATATGGTCTTGCAAACTTAACACCGCTTTGATAAGCGTCGTTCATCAAAGAAATATATTCTTTGTTACATCTATTATCCGCATCGAAACAAAGAACAAAATCATACTCAATTCCTTGTTTTAGAAGATAATCGATACCGTAATTCATACAGTAAGCTTTGATGTGAGTCTTTGGATCAGGATCGTTATAAACAATTGTTTTAGCACCTGCTCTTTCCGCTTCAGCTTTAGTGTTATCTGTGCATTTATGACATATAACATAGATATCATAGAGTTCTTTTGGATAATCTTGATTATCTCTCATCTGTTTGATTGTTTCATAAATAACATCTTCCTCATTTCTTGCTGCATAGACAATTGCTACTTTACCTTTGATGTCGCTCTTTTTGAAGGTTTTCTTTTTAACCCAGAATAGCAACATATAAATAAGCTGCAAAAAGAAAGGAATACCAATGCACATGAGAATAATATTATTAATGATATTCAAGACATCATACATTGTTTCATGCCACATAAAAATACCTTTTTAATACCTTAATAGAATATGTTTAATTATACCTAATCAATCCATTATTTGCCTTATATAAAAGAACAAATCAAATTTAACATTTTTACACATTTAAAAAAGTGCCTTTCTTGGTCAAGAAAAGCACTAATTATTACATTAAATTAATTGTTTAGTAATCTTCGCCTAAATTAGGTGTCTCCTTTTTTTCTTTAATTTCAGAGATACTTGCTTCAGAAGTGATAAGTAAAGCGGAGATTGATGAAGAATTCAAAATTGCACTTCTTGTAACTTTGGTTGGATCAACAATTCCTGCTTCAAACATATCAACCCACTTACCATTTTTTGCGTCAAAACCTGTGTTCTTCTTAGCTCTGATTTGTTGTTCAACAACATCTCTTGCTTCATAACCAGCATTTTCTGCAATTTGATACAAAGGAGCTTGCAAAGAGTCTAGGACAACATTGATACCTTTTTGAACATCGGTATTTGGATCTTTCAAAGTCTTCTTCAAGACTTTGTAGACTTCCATCAAAGCAGCACCGCCACCGATAACAATACCTTCGCTAACAGCAGCTTTAGTTGCATTCAATGCGTCTTCGATTCTTAATTTCTTCTCTTTCATCTCACTTTCAGTTGCAGCACCAACTTTGATAACTGCGACACCACCAGTGAGTTTTGCAATTCTCTTTTCTAAGTTCTTTCTATCGTATTCACTCTTAGTATTTTCAACTTGAGCTCTAAGTTCTGCAGCACGATTTTCGATTGCTTCTTTATCACCGGCACCATCGATAATTGTTGTGTTATCTTTAGTGACAGTGATCTTCTTAGCAAAACCTAAATCGTTCATGGTAACATCTTTGAGATCCATGGAAAGATCAGATGAGATGTAATTTGCACCAGTCATAACTGCGATATCAGAAAGAATATTCTTTTGATTATCACCAAATTCAGGAGCCTTGGTTGCAACAACGTTGAAACCACCTCTTAACTTATTGATGATAAGTGTTGAGCTGACATCGTTATCCAAATCTTCAGCGATAATAAGTAAAGGCTTGTGACTGTCTGCAACACCTTGTAAAACAGGAAGAATGTCTTGAATGTTGCTGATCTTGTAGTCAGTAACTAAAACATAGGCGTTTTCAAGTTCGGAAACCATCTTCTCCCTATCTGATGCCATATAAGGTGAAATATAACCTTTATCATATTGCATACCTTTGACAACTTCTAAGGATGTATCCAATCCTTTAGATTCATCAACGGTAATAACACCATTTCTTCCGACTTGAATCATAGCATCTTTAATGTAATTACCAATTTCTTCACTACCAGAAGAAATGGTAGCAACAGAAGCGATATCTTCATCAGTTGCGATAGGTTTAGAAATATTTAAAAGTTCTTCTGCAACCTTCTTACCTGCAAGTTCAATACCATTTCTAACAAAGACTGGGTTTGCACCTTTTTCAACTTGTTCAATACCTTTATGAATCATTGCTTGAGCAAGAACTGTTGCTGTTGTTGTACCATCACCAGCGACATCGTTAGTGTTATTTGCAACTTCATAAACAAGCTTTGCACCCATATTTTCAAATGAATCAGGAAGCTCAATTTCACGGGCAATTGTAACACCATCATTTGTGATAAGTGGTGAACCATAACCTTTATCCAAAATAACATTTCTACCTTTTGGACCTAATGTTAATTTAACAGTGTCGGCTAATTTATCGACACCTCTAATTATGCTTTTTCTTGCGTCATTACCAAATTTAATAACTTTTGCTGCCATAATAAAATCTCCTTTTTATTATTCGATGATAGCGATAATATCGCTATTTCTTACAACGTTATATCTTTCTTTATTCTCATCAACGTATTCATTTGCAGAATATTTCTTGAATAAGACCTTGTCACCAACTTTAACATCAACACCGACTTTATTTCCTTTTTCATCGATGTATCCAGGACCAACGTTGACAACAACTGCAACACCTTCTTGGTCTTCTTTCTTTGTTGCGATATAAATAGAACCAATCTTTTGTTCTTTTTCTTCAGGTTTTAAAACTACATAATCTCTTAAAGGTTTAATCATACAATTTCCTCCTTGACGCTATTTATTATACAACGTTTATTAGCACTTTCAAGTGATAAGTGCTAATTTATTTTTGCTTAAGTTTTAAGAATAACGCAAGTGAGGTTATAGTTCTTAAATCTTTTTTATTACTACAATTAGAACATATGAAAAATTACAAAAATTGTATAATTTCAATAGTCAATTCAAAGAGGATATTATGAAGAAAATTGCAGTTATAGTTCCTTGTTTTAATGAGGAAGAAGCCTTACCTGTATTTATTGAAAAGGCTCAAGAGTTTATAAAAACAGATGAAGTTCATGAATATAACTTCATTTTTGTTAATGATGGTTCCTCAGATAACACACTTGCTCTTTTAGAAAAATATTCTAAAGAGTACAAGAATGTCAATTACATCTCATTTAGCAGAAACTTCGGTCAATCTCCTGCACAAATCGCAGGTGTAAGCCATGCAAAAGGTGACTATTTCGTCTGTATGGATGTTGATTTACAAGATCCACTTGAAGTTTTACCTCAGATGGCAGCTAAACTTGACGAAGGTTACGACATCGCTCAAGGTGTTAGAAGATCACGTGAGAAAGATTCTTTTTTCAAGAACTTATCTGCAAAAATGTTCTATGCATTACTTGCTAAATTAAAAGGTAAACACGCAAAAGATGCTGTTAATTCAAACACCTTCAGAATGTTCACTGAAAAGGTTCAAAAAATTATTGTTGAAAATGTAGCCCATGATGTTACATTCTTCACACTATTAGATGAGGTAGGTTTTTCAAAAGCACAAATTCCATTCGATAGACCTGAAAGAGTTGTTGGTCAGACTAAGTACAATTTAAGGAAGATGATTAACTACTCGATGAATATCGTTGCTACTCAATCTACAAATCCTCTTTTATTAATTTTCAAATTAGCATTGGCGAACTTAGCATTTGGTTTAATTGTTTCAATAGGTTTTATGATAGTCACAATCTTAGCTCATAGCGGAGTCGGACCAGCTGACTTTATCAGCCACCTCACACTTTATGAAACATTGTGGTTAATTGGAACATTATTCTTTGTTGCAGGTATCATACTTGGAGCCATCTCAGTAATTGCTTTATACGTTAAATCAATTACTATAAACTCACAGAATAAGCCACTTTATATCATCGATAAAATGGAAATTAAAAAGTAAATTAAAAACCAACTTATAACTGAAAAACATAAGTTGGCTTTTTTAATATTTAATTAACTTTCGCTATTTTATTTATTATTCTTACAAAGTTCTACTGCTAATTGACCAGCAAGTCTTGCGTTATTTTTAATTAAAGCGATATTTGCTTCCAAGGATTTACCTTCTGTAAGTTCAACAACTTTGCTGAGTAAGAATGGAGTAACTTCCTTGCCTGAAACACCTTTTTCATTGAGTTCAACTAAAGCTTCATCGATTGCTTTATTCATAAGAACTGGATCAAGAGAATATTCAGCAGGAATAGGATTTAAAATTAAACTACCTTGATTCAAACCAACTAAGTCATTCATCTTGATGATATTTGCTAAGGTTTCAACGTTTTCAGCGACTTGTTCACACTTAAATTCAGATTCACGGGTGAAGAATAATGGGACAGTTTCTGTTTCATAACCGATGACAGAAATTCCTTTTGTTTCCAAATATTCAAGAGTTCTGCCAACATCCAAAATAGCTTTTGGACCTGCACAGATAACATTGACATCAGTCTTGGAGAATTCTTCCAAATCAGCGGAGATATCCATGGTTTTTTGACCATCTCTATGAACACCACCAATGCCACCAGTAGCAAAAACTTTGATATTTGCTAAGTCTGCTGCGATCATTGTTGCAGCAACAGTTGTACTTGCAGTAAGTTTCTTAGCCATGACATAGCCAAAATCTCTTCTAGAAGCTTTAACAACATGTGAGCAATCTGAGCCTAATTTAACAATTTCTTCTTTGGTTAAACCGATTTTTAATTGACCATCAACAAATGCAATTGTGAGTGGAATTGCACCAGTTTTTCTAACTTCTTCTTCAACAGCTAATGCAACTTCAATATTGGTAGGATAAGGCATACCATGAGTGATAATTGTTGATTCTAAAGCAACTACAGGTTGGTTGGAATAATCTTTGATACCGAGAATTTCTTGGATTTTCTTTTTGTCTTTCATATAAATCTCCTACTAATTTAGTTTCTTGCTAAAGAGTTTATAAGCAAGACAATATTATATATGTAAATTGTTATAATTTACATACCGAGGTAACTAATATGGCTGAAAATAAAAAGACAGCACTCATCATCGGTGCTGGTCCAGCTGGTTTGACTGCAGCTTATCAGTTTTTGAAAGAAACAGATATTAAACCAGTTATTATTGAAATGGAAAATTTCGTTGGTGGAATTTCTAGAACTGCTGAATATCATGGAAACAGAATGGATATCGGTGGTCACAGATTCTTCACTAAAGCTGATGAAGTTAATAAAATTTGGTTCGAGGTTATGCCTTTGCAAGGTAAACCAAGTTATGGCGATATCAAAGTAAATACAACCAATAAGGTTTTCGCAGAAAACGGTCCAGATCCAGAAGAAACCGATGTTGTCATGCTTTTAAGAAACAGAGTCTCAAGAATTTATTTCTTGAAGAAATTCTTTGACTATCCAGTCAGCTTAAAAGCAAGTACTATCAAGAACATGGGCTTTTTAAGAACCATGAAAGCTGGTTTTTCATTCATGAAAACCAAGTTTGTGAAAAAGAAAGAAATTAACTTGGAGAACTTCTACATCAACAGATTTGGTAAATCTTTGTATGAGATGTTCTTTGAAGATTACACAACAAAACTTTGGGGTGTCCATCCTTCTGAAATTGCTGCAGACTGGGGTGCTCAAAGAGTTAAGGGTATTTCACTTACCAAAGCTATCAAAGGTCTTTTCAAAAAGAGTGATGAAACAAGTTTAATTGAACAGTTCTATTACCCTAAGAAAGGTCCAGGTCAACTCTATCAAGAGATGGCAAAAATTATTACCTCGAAAGGCGGTGAAATTCTTTATAACCGTGAAGTTAAGACTATCAACCTTAATGAAGATCAAACCGCAATTGAATCCGTTGAAGTTTTAAATAAAGAGACTAATGAAGTAGAAACCTACAAAGCTGACTACTTTATTTCTTCAATGCCAATTAAAGATTTATTCGAAAGCATTTCTAATAAAGTTGATGAAAATGTATATAAAGTTGCAACAACATTACCTTATCGTGACTTCATCACAGTCGGTTTGTTAGTTGATAAATTAAAAATTAAGAATAACACCAAGACTAAAACTTTAAATAACATTGTTCCAGACTGCTGGATTTACGTCCAAGAAAGAGAAGTTAAGATGGGGCGTATCCAAATCTTCAACAACTGGTCACCTTACATGGTCAAAGATGTGGATAACACTGTTTGGATTGGTCTTGAATACTTTGCAAATGAAGGTGATGAACTTTGGTCAATGTCCAAAGAAGACTTCATCAAATTTGCTATCGATGAACTTGTTAAAATCCAAGTTATCGACTCTAAAGATGATGTTTTAGATTCAACTCAAATCAAAGTTAAGAAAGCATATCCTGCATATTTTGGAAGCTACAAAGACTTTGATAAAGTTAAAGAATATTTAGATAAAATTTCTAACTTATACTGCGTTGGTAGAAATGGTCAACACCGTTACAACAACATGGATCACTCAATGTTAACAAGTATTGTTTGTGTCAATGACATCAAAAACAATATCACAGATAGATCAAATCTTTGGAATGTTAACACAGAAAAGGTCTATCACGAGGAAAAGTAAATGGATGAATCTTTATCAATATTTGCTTCAGTAGAATCAAAAAGCGATAGGGTTAAAGAACAGTTCAAAAGATATATAGAAAATGATTTTAATATGCCTAAATATCTTAAGTTAATCTTTGAAGGATTAACTTATTTAGGTATATTTTTACTAATTGCAATATCCTATTTTATTGTCAGAAACCCTAGCAAAATCTACATCGATTTCAATAATCGAGTTAATGGCGCTGTCTATCATGCTATTCCAATTACATTCATTGCAATCGATGTAATCTATCTATTAATTCAAACTTATCGCAAGAAATTGAGCTTTAAAACATTGCTTATTTCCATCTTAATTATTGGATTATTAACTAGATTAAGTTATCTCTATGCTACCCAATATGATGTTAGACAAAATGACACCATTTCAATCAATAATGATGCTCATTACGATTATGCATTATCTTATTTCTTAACAGGAAAACTTCCAAATCATCACATCCACATGGATGATATTTATCAATTCTATCATCCACCACTTAACGCATTTATCTGCGGTATGTGGATGAGAATTGTAGAGCCTTTCTACTTAGGAATTTATAACATTACTGATCCACATATTTATTTCCAAAGTTGCGGTGTCATCATGACATTTTGCACTTTCATGACTTCAATAGTTATCATCAAAGCAATTAAACTCATGAAACCTTCAAGAAACACATTTTTCTTAGGTGCAATCTTTGCAATGTTCTTCCCAAGATTCATACAATTTTCAATGCAGTTGAATAATGATACAATCACTTTATTCTTCTCAACACTTGCTTGTTATTACACCTTAAAGTGGTATATCAGACAGAAAGATAAAAACATTTTTGAAAATAAATCAGAAATTGCTTATGATTGGTTGTATATCTTATTATCTGCGCTTTTCATTGGTCTTGCTATGATGACTAAGCTTGCTGCAGCAACTATTTGCTTAGGTATTGGTTTCTGTATGGCTTGGGCATTTATAAGAAAATGTATCAAGAAAGAAAAGAAAGCCATCATCAATATGGTTGGTGAATTTGTAGTCTTTTTAGCAATCTGTGCACCACTTGGTTTATGGCACCAAGTCTACATGCATGAAAATTATGGAATGCCTTATTTATACGTTTTTGACAGATTAAATAGCGACTTATCAGTCAGTGATGTCAATCCATTCTTTAGATTCTTCATACCTATTTCATTCCATGATATAGGAAACGGATTATTCGCTAGTGCATTCAATGATTACAACATTTTCACTTATGCCGTTAAAACAGCTTTATATGGTGAATTCACCTACAACGTTGGAGGACAAATGAGTTTCTTACTCTTTGTTTCTGCATATTTAATTATCATCTTTTCACTCGTAAATGGTATTTACAGATATGTAAAAACTAAGCACATGAATGGTTATTTTGAATTATTCTCAATTTCATTATTCATCGGTATTATCATCATGTTCCTTTATTCGAATATCTCAATGCCATACGGATGCACAATGGATTTTAGATACATACCAACCATTGTTTTCCCATTTACAATGACACTCTGTTACAACCAAGAATACATGAGTTCTGTTAACAAAGAAGATAGATCTCTAGTTCTAAATATTCTTAATTGTGGTAACACTATCTCAGTTTACACCTTTGCTATCTCAAGTATTTTGTTCTATTTAATTTGTTACTAATCCAAAAACAAATTTAAATATGATATATTATTAAAGCCATTGCGGTCTTTGCATATGAATCTGGTCAGGACAGGAATGTAGCAGCCATAAGTACTGTTTAAGGCGTGCAATGGTCTTTTTTATATAAAATTATGACTCAAATTGAATTGGAAAAGGCTATTAAACTCGCTTTAAAACAAGCATACATCGCTAATGAGAAAGAAGAAATTCCTGTCGGTTGCTGCATTATTACACCTTTAAAAGATGGCAAATTTGATTACACATCTGCTTATAATCATGTTGAAGCTGACGGTGACCCTTTTAAGCATGCAGAAGTTTTAGCTATCAACAAACTAATTAAAAAATACGACAAAAAACATTTCTTAGATTCAGTTTTAGTTGTCACATTGGAACCTTGCCCAATCTGCTATTATGCAATTAGAAAAGTAGGAATCAAAGAGATTTATTACCTACTTTCAAATCCAGATGATGGTGCATTTTCAAAAGACTACGCTCAAGATAGAAAGATAAATAGTCACTATATCTTCAACGAAGAATATAAAAAGTTATTTGATGATTTCTTTGTCAAATACAAAATAGATAAAAAAGCTGAAAAAGAACAAAAGAAAAGAGAAACTATCAAGAAACCAAGATGGGAAAGATAGTTTCTCATTTTTAATTAGAATCGTCTGTAAAAATAATCAAAGGATCACCAACTATATTTTCGATATATGTGAAATCATCGATGGCTACATTTGAAATACCGATAGGAAAAGTGTCAAGAATACATCCTTTGTAATTATACTTAGCATTTTTTATTTCAACTTCAAAAGTTTTACCTAAACTTAAGACAGAAAATGTCTTTGCTGTCTTATTAAGTATCAAATTATCCATCTGTTTGATGATAAAACCTCCCTTTAAAATGTCGTTTGCAAAGTAGAAGAAACTTATACGTTTATATTTCTTTTCTGTTCCTTTTAGAGTTTGAAAATTTGCAAGTTCCATTGAAACTCTGCCACCGAAAAGATTGAAGATAGTAAGATGTCTGGTGATTTTAGGCAAGTGTTTCATAATATAACCAAAATCAGTATCATCTTTCTCAACGGGTAAAATTTCTTTAGTAATTTTGCCTAAATCATCTTTTACCGAATCCTGATCTCCAACAAAAATCTTCTTTTTAGCATGTGTATTCTCAGCTAAAAATTTGGAATATCCGCCATCTGCAAAATAAATTGCATCAATTTCCTTAATTTCATTAATTTTTTCAAGGATTTGATTTTCCTTGTCTAAATCGTTGGAATAATTTCCATTTAAAACAATAACAACGTTATTCATACTTCTTATATTTTAGAATATTCGTCAAAAATTCTAGGCTTTCAAAATTAATGTAAACGCTTTATCTAATTTTTCTCTACTTTGATATAATTTATAAAACACGTGTGGAGGTATCCTATGGCAGCTAGAGATGTAACCATAAATATAGTTTATAAAGGTCAAAGAATCAAAGGTCGTGGTGTTCTTTCTGCAACCAGAGAACAGAATAAATTATGCTTGTACAATCTTCCAAACAGATTTAAGATTTCAATCAACTCTGATTCAAATGAACACAACATCACTCACATGCATACAATCAACTTATCCAACTTCTTCCGCATCAAAAAAGCCAAAGCTCATGGAAAAGTTGTCGGATCAGTTCACTTTATTCCAGAAACCATGGAAAACTCCATTGAATTAAACAGTTTTGCAAAGAAAATGTATTACAAATACATCATTAACTTCTATAAAAAATGTGATTATGTCGTCTCTGTTAACCCAGTTTTTATCGACACACTCAATCAAAAATACAACATTCCAAAAGAAAAATTAGTCTACATTCCAAACTATGTCGACCATAACTTATTCACAAAGAAAACCGACGATGAAATTGCCTTAATCAAACGTGAATTCGGTCTTCCTATCGACCAATTTGTCGTTCTTGCTGTCGGTGAAATCTCACCTAGAAAAGGCTTCTTAGATTTCGTTGAAATTGCCAAAGAATGCCCTGAATATCAATTCGTTTGGGCAGGAACTTTGAAGTATAAAAAACACACTAAGAACTACAAAGCCATCAGGAAAGCATTGGAAGAGGCCAAAGAAACTCCAAATATCAAACTACTTGGCTTAGTTCATAGAGAAAAGATGAATGATGTCTATAACATGGCAGATATTCTCTTCTTACCAAGCTACGAAGAACTATTCCCAATGACAATTTTGGAAGCATACAACGTTAACATTCCAGTTGTCGCAAGAGACCTTTCTTACTATCCACAAATTCTTTTTGGAAACTACATAAAAGGTCAAAATAACAGGGATTTCATCGATGAGATCAATAAATTAGCAACCAATCAACAGTACTACAAAGAGTACGCAGAAAAATCAAAAGAAGGTAGTGAATACTACTCGGAAGATTACGTCGTTGAAAAGTGGGAAAATTTCTATTCAAGAATTAGTAAATAATAAAATCGAGAGTGCCAAACACTCTCGTTTTTTTAAAAGTGATAAATGGTTAAAAGCTTTTTGAAACCATCCTCGGCTTTGACTTCGTCAATACCTTCGAATGTGATAACTAAATCATCACCGGTACTGGCAAAAATGGTTCCAAAGACATCCATAATGCTCTTTAAATCACAAAAATTATCACCGCAATGTAATTTAACTTCAGATTGGTATTTGTTTGCTTCAGCAACTAAGTCTGCTGCTCTTGGAGCTGTTAAACCATCTGGATTTGTGATTTTTAAACTAATTTTTCTCATACAAAACCCCACAAAAAGTTAATATTATTTTATAACTTTAGTATTTTATACTCAAGATTTATGTAAACCCTTTTCAGAATAATCGTTTCAAATTATGTAAATACGCAAATTTTCGAGCTAATTTAGGTCTTTATTGATGTGAAAATTATCAAATTATGAAAAGTAATTGAGAATTCGCAACAAATTTCATCTTTTCATCATCAAATTTAGTCTAATTATCACTTATAAATTTGCATAAATTATCTCATTTTTCAATTTTGATGAAAGCCCTTATAAAAGTGTTACTCTGCAAACTTAAATTTATTATTATCTTTGATATAATTATATAAATTTAAGGAAAGGTGTTATTATGTCCACTAAAATAAATCCAAAAGATATCCAGCCAACTCCTTTAATTAAAAGGGATAGTAAACAAAGTTACGACCTTTTAAAGAGTGAAGGCTTCACAGACGCACAGATCGTTAAGATTTTCAATTCTTACAAGTATCTCCCTACCGAAAAATTAGAAGAATTAAACACCATGTACCAAGAAATCAAAGATAATGAAGATATTCGCTACAATTTGCATAATGCATTATTGAAGTTGAAAAATCCTAATGTTGCACACGCATTATCAGCTTTAGGTATTTTTGGTGCCGACAGATTTTATATCGGTGATAAATCTAGCGGTATTACAAAAGCTTGTACACTTGGAGTTTTGTTTATCTTCTGGGTCTACGATATTTTTACAATCGGTAAGAGAACAAGATATTTAAATTTCCTTAAGTTACGTAAGGTTATGGGATTCGAAGATGAAGAATTCAATCTCGAACAATTAAATAAGTAAAAGGAGTTAAAGATGAAAAAATTTAAAGCATTACTTCCACTTATTGGTGTTTTGTCATTAACTGCACCTTTAGCATCATGTAACTCCGCAATCACATTGAAATCTTTCACAGTCGGTCAAAAGATTAAAGGTAGCTTTGTTCAACCTACATTAGGTCCAGATACAGTTGACCCAGACACTAATAAAACCATTGCCAAAGATAAAAAGTTCAACTTCTCCGTAGATATCACTATCGGTGAAACAAAGACTGAAACCTACAGCGCTGAAGAAGATGGTACAACTCAAGTTTGCCACATTGAAACTGATGCTGCTGGCGAATATGAAGTTTGTGAATATATTGAAAGAACTGTTGAATCAGTCACAATCGGTACCATATCTTTATCAAGTGATGCAGTCATCACAAAGGATGTAAATTACGCAATTTCCAATGGTTTTGGTGGTACTTATGTTTATACAGAAGAACTCATCAATTTAGTCAATCAAGACGCAGTCAAGATTGTCAACTCATTCGTTGGTAGAACCATCTACGATATTGTCGGTGATGTCACATGGAAAACAAATGTTGCAGGTAGTACCTCCAACAAAGCTAACTTCGAAGATCCAGAATTGACTAATCCATCCTACTCCATCGCTGGTCATTCACTCAACGACATCATCCAATTCACAGAGGATGATTTACAAGCAGAAAATTTTGCTGCAAGAGAGCGTTTCGATACTATCGTTCTCACTGGAATTACAATTGCTGTTACAAACGCATTAATTAAATAATGAAATCAGCATTTTCCAGTCTACTATCAAATGAAAGGACATTTATGGAAAATCAAAGAGTAAGAAAGGCCATCATTCCAGCTGCAGGATTAGGAACAAGATTTTTGCCTTTTACAAAGAGTATGCCAAAGGAGATGCTTCCTATTGTTGATACTCCAAACATTCAACTTATTGTCGAAGAAGCAGTTAAATCCGGCATTGAGGAAATCTTAATTATTACCAACCAAAACAAACACGCTATGGAAAACCATTTCGATATCAACTACGAACTCGAAATGAGATTGAAAGAAGCTGGTAAGGCTGAACAAGCTGATTACATTCACCAATTAGGTAATTTGATTAATATCCACTATATCAGGCAAAAAGAGCCAAAAGGTTTGGGCCATGCAATCTTATGTGCAGAAACCTTCGTTGGCAACGAACCATTTGCTATCTTATTAGGTGACGATTTGATCGTTTCCGAAACAAAACCTGCTTTGATGCAACTTCTCGATGTTTTTAACCTTAAGAAGAATCCAGTTCTCGGTGTTCAAAAGGTTCCTCACGAAGAAGTTAGAAAATACGGTATTGTCAAACCTAGCGTCGATGTTAAAGATGGTAAAGAAAAATTCAAAGTCGTCGACATGGTTGAAAAGCCATTCCCAGAAGAAGCTCCATCCGATTACGCCGTCTTAGGTCGTTACATTTTAACCCCAGATATCTTCCAAATTTTGAAGAATACAGAACCTGGTAAGAATAACGAAATTCAATTGACTGACGCATTGAAAGCACTCATGAGTGAAAGACCAATTTATGCTTGTAACTTCATCGGTGAAAGATACGATATCGGTTCTAAATTTGGTTTCATCAAAGCAAATATCGACTTTGCATTGAAGCGTGCTGACTTGCATGAATCTGTTGCTAATTACATCAAATCTATAGCAAAGAAACTCTAATTATTGAAACTTAACTTGATGGTAATCCATCAAGTTTTTTATTGTTCATAAAATGTTCAAATTATGTTCATAGTGTGATTTATAAATCAATTTTATTGACTTATAAGTCAAAATAATTTAAACTGATATCGAGGGAAAAAGATTATGTTGAAAGAAGCAATTGGAAGAAGAGTCAGATTTTTAAGGATGACAAAAGCACGTGTTTCACAAGCTGATTTTGCTAAGCTTATTAAGGTTGATAGAGCCTACCTATCACGCCTTGAATTAGGCAAACAAAATGTAACTATTACTAATTTAAATCTCATTTGTAATGCGCTTGGAATCACACTTAGAGAGTTTTTTAAGACTTTTACGTTTGAGATTTTTGATGATGAAAAAGACGATAAGGAAGATGAAGTAGATATTGAAGATAATCAGTCTATTTAGTGGCTGTGGTGGTCTCGATTTAGGCTGTTTTTAGAAATTTTAATTACGATATCTAACATTAACAAATGACTTTTAATGTTTATTTTCAATCCAAATTTTAATATGGAATAACTTAGACAATTTTAGACTAATAAAACCACTCGATATTTATCGAATAAGTGGCTATTTTGTCTAAAAATTATGCTTAAAAAAAGTATAATATTATTAGATTTTAAAAGGAGTTTACTATGAAGATAAAGAAGTCTTTTTTGTCAACAGACGGTAATACCGCTGCTGCATTAGAAAGCTATCTTTTCAGTGAAGTCGCTGCAATTTATCCTATTACTCCAAGTTCTCCAATGGCCGAGTTAGTTGATATTTACGCTTCACAAGGTAAAAAGAACGTTTTCGGAAATACTGTTAAAGTTATCGAAATGCAATCCGAAGCTGGTGCTGCTGGCGCAGTCCATGGTGCATTACAAGGTGGTAGTTTAGCAACCACATTCACAGCCAGCCAAGGTTTACTTTTAATGATACCTAATATTTACAAATGGGTTGGTGAATGTTTACCTGCCGTTATTCACGTCGCTGCTAGATCAATCGCTGCTAAAGCATTGTCAATTTTTGGTGATCACCAAGACGTCTATGCAGTCAGACAAACTGGTGCATGTATGATTTGTTCACACTCCGTTCAAGAAATTGCTGACTTAGCTCCAGTTGCTCACTTAGTTGCAATCGAAGCAAGTTCACCAGTTATTCACTTCTTTGACGGTTTCAGAACCAGCCACGAAATTCAAAATGTTGAATACGTCGATGAGTCTGAATGGGCAAAGGTTGTTCCACTCGATAAAGTTAAAGAATTCAAAGATTTAGCATTAAATCCACATGGTCACGCAGTCACTCGTGGTGGTGCAGAAAATGATGATATTTACTTCCAAGGTCGTGAAGCAAGCAACTTACACACCCAAAATATCGTCACAGTTGCAAAGAAATACTTTGAAATTGCAACTAAATTAACAGGTAGAGAATATGCACCTTTCACATATTACGGTGCTAAAGACGCAACAGATATCATCGTTGCAATGGGTTCAGTTACAGAAACATGCCACGAAGTTATTGACGCTTTAAATACTGAAGGTAGAAAGATTGGTATGGTTAAAGTCCACTTATACCGTCCATTCTCCGCAGAAGATTTAGTTAAAGTTATTCCTGCTTCTGTCAAACGTATCGCTGTTTTGGATAGAACTAAGGAACCTGGTAGCGAAGGCGAACCTTTATACTTGGATGTTGTCGCTGCTTTGAAGAATCAAAATAGAGGTGACATCGATGTTATCGGTGGTAGATACGGTCTTTCTTCCAAAGATACACAACCATACGATATCAAAGCTGTTTATGATTTCTTAGCAAGTGGTAAATACTTCCATGGTTTCACCATTTCCATCAACGATGATTTAACTCATCTTTCCTTAAAAGCAGATAAGAATTGGTCAATTAAACATGATTACACATCCTGCTTATTCTACGGTTTAGGTTCTGATGGTACAGTTTCCGCCAACAAATCTTCAATTAAGATTATCGGTGATGAAACTCATATGTATGCTCAAGCATATTTCGCATATGACTCAAGAAAAGCTGGTGGTGTCACAAGAAGCCATTTAAGATTTGGTAAGACACCTATCCACTCAACATACTACGTTTCTAACGCAGATTTTATTTCCTGCTCATTAGATAGCTATATTTACAAGTTTGATATGTTATCCTACCTCAAAGATGGTGGTACATTCTTACTTAACACAGATATGGATGATGAAAAGTTAATCTCTTCATTACCAAATAAATTTAAGAGAGATTTAGCAGCAAAACATGCTAAATTCTACGTCATCGATGCAAATAAGATTGCAAGTGAAATCGGTATGGGTCGTCATACCAACACAACATTACAAGCTTCATTCTTCTATTTGAATCAACAAATCATGCCATATGAAACTGCTCAAAAATGGATGAAGAAGTTTGCAGAAAAAACCTACTCCAAGAAGGGTCAAGATGTTGTTGAAATGAACTTCAAGGCAATCGATGCTGGTGCAGATGGTTTAAGAGAAATTAAAGTCGATCCTAAATGGGCTGACTTAACAATCTACAACGAAAGAAAATCAACCGGTGATGAATATTTCGATGAATTCGTCACACCAATCGGTGAATTAGATGGTTACAATCTTCCTGTTTCACTCTTCACTAAATATGAACTCTTAACAGGTACAATGAACAACAATGTTACCTTGAAAGAAGAGAGAAGTATTGCTGATAGAGTCCCACACTGGATTAAAGAAAATTGTACTCAATGTAACCAATGTGCATTCGTCTGCCCTCACGCAACAATCAGACCTTTCTTATTAACACAAGAAGAAGTTGATGCTCTTCCAGAAGAAGAAAGAGCAGATGTCTTACCTGCAATGGGTGGTCCAAAAGTTGCTGGTTTATTCTTCAGAATCCAAGTCAATCCACGTTCATGTGTCGGTTGTACAGTTTGTACATTAGCATGTCCTGGTAAAGGTCCTGGTAAGAAAGCTCTTGAAATGAGAGAAGCAAAAGAAGAATACGTTCACCAAGATGCAGCAAATTATCTCTACAAACATGTTGAACCTAAATTAGGTTTATATCCTGCTGGTACTGTTAAAGAAATTTCATTCTACAGACCTTACCATGAAGTCTCTGGTTCCTGTGCAGGTTGTGGTGAAACTCCATACTACAGACTTGTTTCACAAATGTTTGGTCCCGATATGTTAGTCGCTAATGCAACAGGTTGTTCTTCAATCTACTGCGGTTCTACACCATTAACACCTAATGTCACTGACAAGAATGGTAATGGTATTGCTTGGGCTAACTCTTTATTCGAAGACAATGCTGAATTTGGTTTCGGTATGAGAGTTGCAACAGACTACAAACTCGATTGCATCGCTAAAATTATCAATGAAAATATTGAAAAGGTTGAACCTGAACTTCATGATGTTTTAGTTCAATACTTAGAAAATATTAAGAACAGAGAAGTCGTCAAAGCATTATTACCTAACATGATTTCTTTAGTTGAAAAATCAGCTAATGATGAAATCAAAGGTTTACTTGAATACAAAAATGACTTACTCGATAAATCTGTTTGGATTATCGGTGGCGATGGTTGGGCATACGACATCGGTTACGGTGGCTTAGATCACGTTATTGCTAACCAAGAAGATGTTAATATCTTAGTTCTCGATACAGAAGTCTACTCCAACACTGGTGGTCAATCCTCCAAGTCAAGTCAAACTGGTTCTATCGCAAAATTCACCGCTTCTGGTAAGAAAACTGCTAAGAAGAACCTCGCTTTAATTGCTATGAGCTACGAAAATGTTTACGTTGCTCAAATCTCCATGGGCGCTAACCCAATGCAAGCAATCAAAGCTTTAAGAGAAGCAGAATCCTACAATGGTCCATCCTTAATTATCGCTTACTCACCTTGCTTAGAGCATGGTATTAAAGGCGGTTTAGCTAACTCTCAAATCACTGAGAAGAAGGCTGTCGAATGTGGTTACTTCCAATTATTCAGATACGATCCTAGAAAGATTGCTGAAGGTAAGAATCCATTACAAATCGACTCCAGAGAACCTAAGTGGGAACTCTTCCGTGACTTCTTGATGGAAGAAACACGTTACGCACAACTCCCTAGAGTTAATCCAGAACATGCAGAAGAACTTCTCACCAAGTGTGAAGAATACGCAAAGAGAAGAATCGCTGCTGTTAAGAGAATGGGTTTTATTCCTGAAACACCAGAATCTAAATAAATTGATTAACTAAATTTCAATTATTGTTTCTACAATCACTTCTGCACGTCAGAAGTGATTTTTCATTTATATAAACATAAGAAAATACGACTTAAATTTTTATAATAATAACGAGGTTTAAACATGATTAAAGGCGTGCTTTTTGATTTTAACGGAACATTATTTTTCGATACATTTATCCATATTGCATCATGGACAAAATATGCAAAAGAGAAATTTAATATCGACTTAACCAGTGAAGATTTCTTAACAAATATTCACGGTAGGTCCAATTTCTACATCATTCCTTACTTAACTAAAAATAGAATCACTGATAAGGAAGAAATCGATAAATGCGTTCGTGAAAAAGTCAAAATCTACCAAGATATTGTTAGAGAATTGATAGGTAAAATAGATTTAGTTGAAGGCACTTATCAACTATTCGATTTCTTAAATAAACACAATATTCCTTTTACTATTGTTACTTCTTCAAGAAGTTTTAATGTCGACTTCTACTATGAAACTTTTCCACTTGCAAAATATTTGCCTAGAGAAAAAGTTGTTTGCGATATCGGCAAACTCAAAGGTAAACCTGCACCTGATTTCTACCTAGAAGGGGCAAAAGTTATTGGAGTTGATATCAAAGATTGTATTATTTTAGAAGATAGCTACTCTGGTTTATTATCTGCAATCAGTGCCGAACCTTATGAAGTTATCGGAATAGACAATAACGAAAATAAAGAAGAATTAGAAAAAGTTAAATTGAATCATATTTATAAAAATATGTTTGAAGTTTTAGACTACATCAAGAAGGAAAATCATATCGATGAATGAAGTTTTCAAAATTGATTTAGCAATTAGATATTTAAATAAGAATTACACTTTAGTTTTTCAAAATAAAAATGTTGTTTATTATACCTACTTAATCAAAGAAAACTTAGTCAAAATTTTCTCCGATAATGTAGCAATGGAACTAACATTGAAAAACTTTGAAGAGTTATTCTGTAATTCTTTATTCACAATCTATAAAGATGATGAGGAATTAGTTGATCCTGAAAAGGACAAAGAATTCTACACTTGGAAACAATAAAGTATATAAAATTAGCACTCTAAACATTTAAGTGCTAATTTTTATTTTTTAGTTGTATAATATATGTGTTTCCAAATGGAGGTACACATTATGAATAAAGAAATCTGTGTTAAATTCACATTAAATAAAGCAAATATCTACAAAGATGGTTCAATCATCTCTTTTGAAAGTGAACCAGTTAAAATTGAAAAAGGTGAGAATGTTGTTAAATTCTATTCTTTACCTTTAAAGAAAGATGACTATATTAGATTCGCTAGTAGCAAAGATTATGACATCGTCTCTCTTTATAAAACTGAAGAGTTAGTTAACCAAGCAGAAGTTGATGCTAAGGTTGAACAAATTAAGAAAGACCAACTTGAACTTATCGATTTACAATCTAAGCTTAGAGAGCAAAACTATAAGTTAAGCTTATTTGAACGTGCCTTCAAATATGAAGGTGACTTCTCTGATTTTGAAAAACTTAAAGAGACAGTTGATAAATATGCTGCTTTAACAAAAGATGTTAAAGAAAATATTAAAAAACTCGAAAAAGAATCCAAAGTTGTTGAAGATAGAATTAGGGAAGCAACAAATTCTGTTAACAAAGTTTGCAAAGACTATGTTGGTGTAACTAAACTTGTTATTAAAGCAAAGAACGATGCTACAGTTACATTTAAAGGTAGTTTCTACTCATCATCAATTTACTTTGCACCTAAATACATCCTAAATACTGCTGCAAAATCTAATGAAGCTAAATTGGTATTGAAAGGTTTTGTCACAAATAGATCTGTTATCGATTTAAATAACATTCATCTCACATTCAAGAATAACTTCTTGAATGACTACACCTACATGCCTACATTCAATCCATTTGATTTATCAGATTTCTTCTCTAGTATTTTTGGCGGCGAGCGTGTTCAACCTAGAAATTCTAGAAAGATTAAAACAGCAATGATGTCATTAGATAGTGCTAAAGAAAATGTTGACGACACATCTTTCACTTACGAACTTAAAGATAACGTCAACATTATCAAATCTCAAAATGGAATTGAAAATAGCTTTGATTTGACAGAAACCAACTTGAATGGTACATTTGAGTATGTTACTTTACCAAGCACTTCTAAAGGTGTTTATCTCTTCTTCAGAGCAAACATTGAAAACCTTAACTTAATCCCATCAATTCCATTTGCAGTCTTAGTTGATGGTTCCGAATTGAAGAATACTTCAATCGAAATTAATGGTGACGAACTTAAACTTTCTTTAGGTGAAGTTGACTACTTACACGTTACAAGAAGTAAAGCAGTCAAACAAATCTACAACATGGATCAAAACGATGATAATAAAGTCGAAATTAGTTATGTAATTAATATCGAAAATAGTTCTGATCGACCTGTCGATGTTAAACTTATTGAAGCATTACCTACAAGTAATGATGATTCAATCAAAGTTAAGATTTTGAAACCTGAAGAGAAGCTTATTTCAAAGGATGAACAAACAAACTCCAACAAGTTAGAAGTAGTTTTACATCTTGAACCTAAACAAAAACAAACTCAAGAATTTGCCTACTCTGTTGAAGGTAACTTCTCAAGATATTTAAGATAATTCAAAACAAAATGGTTGTATTCAAGTGAATACAACCATATTTTTATAAGATTTCAATTCCTTTTGAAGCGAAGAAATCAACAGTTTCTTTATTCCAAATTGAGGATTGGACTTCACCAATATGTAACTTCTTAAGTAAGAATAAACAAACTCTGGATTGACCGATACCACCACCTAAAGTGTAAGGAACTTCTTCATTTAAAACTTTTTGTTGATACATAAGTTTCAAATTATCTTCTTTATGAGCAAAAATTGACTGTTCTTTCAAGGATTGAGCATCAACTCTAATACCCATCGAAGACAATTCAAGAGCATTATCTAATAAATCATTGTAGACGAATAAGTCACCATTTAATTTCCAATCATCATAGTCTGGAGCTCTGCCATCTTGCTTAACACCATCAGATAATGGGTAACCAATTCCACAGACAAAGACTGCTTTTTCTTTTCTAACAATCTCATTAACTCTCTCATCAGGAGTTAAATTTGGATAGAGTTTAAGTAATTCTTCACTTGTGATGAATTTAATTGTATCAGGAAGATTTCTTGAGATTCCGTATTGTTCATAAACGTAATCTTCAGTATCTTTCAATGCCTGATAAACTTTATTAACGTAAACTTTCAAGGTATCAAGATGTCTATCTTCTTTCTTGATGACAACTTCGTAATCCCATTGATCAACGTAAATTGAGTGGTAATTATCTCTAAGTTCATCTTTTCTGATAGCGTTCATATTTGTGTAGAGACCTTGGTAAACATCAAAGCCATATTTACCGATATTAAGTCTCTTCCATTTTGCTAAAGAATGAACAATTTCAATATCATTTTCGAAATCGGAAAGATGAAAACTTACTGGCTTTTCAGAACCATTTAAATCATCATTAATACCGGTTTTAGACATGACAAACAAAGGAGCAGTAACTCTGAAGAGTTTCAAATATCTAAAAAGTTTATTTTGAAAAACTTCTCTGACATTTTTAATTGCAACTTCATTCACCAAACCTTTCAAATCGGTTTTATATCCATCTACATAATAAAATTTTTCCATAAAAATCTACTTTCTAACTATACAAAGCTTTATCATTATATTAAATTTGAATATGTTCTTAACCGGTTATTTACGCTAGAAATAGAAATTATTGTTCCTTTTATGGGACTGGAACAACAAAGTCTTATAAATTATTGGTAGAGTAAGAAATAGCAAATACCATTGAGAATATTATTAAGAAAATGTTAATAACAAAAAGAACATAATTCACTAATTTTAGCCACACATTATTCTTAAAACGCATTGTAAGGATTGAGAAAATTGCGTTAGCAACTGATGTAATTAAAGTAATAATTGCGATAGGATTCCCATTTCTAACAGTAAGCATGATTGGTGAATTGTAAGTTGTAACTACTTGTGGTGGTAATCCTTGTGAGTAATCATAGTAACTACTTTGAATAAAGGGAATAAAACTCATTAAAGTAAATATGAAATAGGTACATTAAAGTGCAAAGCTAATTTTTCTACATTATCCTTTGTTGGATAAACAGTTCCGTTTTCATATTTTGTGATTAAAGTTCTAGAGACAAAAATTGATTAACCAGTTCTTCTTGAGTCACAGCTTTATCTTTTCTTAGGTTTTTAAGTTTTTCTGAGAAATTCATAATCGTGCTCCTTTAACTAAAAATATTTTACAAAAGAAAAGATAAACATGATGTGAAAAATCAATTCACATTGTGAAACAAAAGAAAAGACGTACCGAAGCACGCCTTAAACTTTACTCTAATTTTGTTGTTCCCATACAGAGTGAATAGTAAACACCCTTTTGATTGATAAGATCATCATGGTCACCACGTTCGATGATTTTGCCATGGTCTAAAACCATGATAGCATTACTATTTTTAACTGTTGACAATCTATGAGCGATAACAAAGGTTGTTTTATTCTTCATCAACTCATCCATACCTTTAGAGATAAGTTTTTCAGTTCTGGTATCAACTGAAGATGTAGCCTCATCAAGGATAAGAATAGGAGGATTGTTAACAGCACACCTGGAGATGGAAAGAAGCTGTCTTTGACCTTGGCTCAAAGTATCATTAGTTCCATATATAATGGTATTATAACCATCTGGAAGCTTTTTAATAAAACTATGAGCATGAGCAATCTTAGCGGCTGCAATACATTCTTCATCAGTTGCATCCAACCTACCAAAACGGATGTTATCCATGATTGTTCCGGTGAATAAGTGAGTCTCCTGTAAAACAAGAGTCATTGTGGAACGTAATGAATATCTATCAATCTTAGAAATATCAATTCCATCGATAGTAATTAAACCGTTATCGATGTTGTAGAAACGTGTAAGTAAGTTTGTAATTGTTGTCTTACCTGCACCAGTAGCGCCAACGAAGGCAATCTTCTGACCAGGTTTTGCATAGAGTGACAAATCTTGAAGAATAGGTTGATTCTTAACATAGCTGAAGTCGACATCATAGAGTCTGATATCACCTTTAACTTTGATATATTCATTTTCACCAACCCAATATGCTGTGTTATCTTTGTATTCCAAATGATAAACATTATCATCATGTTCTACTTCAGTCTCAGTATCCAAGATTGCGTAAACTCTATCTGCACCAGCAAGAGCCATTTGAATTGAAGGAATCTGTTGTGTGATTCTATTTAAAGGTCTGTTGAATTGCTTTGTGAATGCAATAAATGAAATCAAGACACCAGGAGTAACGCTAGCACCAGGAAGTGTAACTCCATAGAAGAGTAACAAAGCAGCGATTAAACAACAAAGAACATAGTTAACTGATGTTAAATTATTAACAATAGGCATGGTCAATGTTGAGTTAAAGTTAGATGTGTAGGAGTGATCATTAACTTCTTTATTAATCTCAGCAAATGTTTCAATGGAATCTTCTTCTTTATTGAAGCATTTAACAATTCTTTGACCAGCGAGGATTTCTTCAGAATAACCTTCGAGCTTACCTAATGAAATTTGAGTTTCATGGAATTCTTTTCTACTCTTTTTGGTGAAGTATTGAATGGAAAGAACCATGAGTGGGATAAATACCATGGAAACTAAAGCAAGAATCCAGTTTAAGATGAAGATACAAACTGTGACAGCAGTAATGATGAATACTGAAGTCATAATTTCCATGAATGATGTTGTGAATAACTCATTGATCATATCAATGTCGTTCGTGAAACGAGACATGATATCACCATGAGTATTAACATCGTAGAATGAGAGTGGCATCTTAATCAATTTATTAAGAAGTTCATTTCTCATATTCTTAACTGCGGTTTGAGCAATTCTAACCATGAGAAGTGCTTGAACGAAGTTGAAGAAGAAACCAACAAGATAACAACCAATCATAATTAAGAAGGTGTAAAGAAGGGTTATTCTTTCCATGGTTCCTTCATTGATAGGTTTTACAATACTATCAAGAACAATTTTGATCATGAATGTACCACCAACGTTAAGCGTAACTTCAACAAGTGAAGCGATAATAACGAAGATAAACATCCATTTTGCTGAACCTAAATATCTGAGGGTTCTACCTACAGTTTCTCTGTAGTTCTTAGGCTTGGTTCTAAAATTTTCGCCTCTAGTGGTTGCTATAACTTTTGCCATTATTCACTAACCCCCGATTTCTGTAAGTTGTAGATGTCCTTATAAACTTCACAATTTTGTAACAATTCGTCGTGTTTACCTAAACCGACAACTTGACCATCATCCAAAACGATGATCTTATCAGCATCTTGAACGGATGAAATTCTTTGTGCGATAAGTAAGACAGTTGTATCTTTCAATTCATTGTAGAAGCATTGTTTAATCTTACTTTCAGTGATTGTATCAACAGCGCTTGTTGCATCATCCAAGATTAAGATCTTAGGTTTCTTAATAAGTGCTCTAGCGATTGTTAAGCGTTGTTTTTGACCTCCGGAAACAGATTTACCACCTTGTGAAACAATGGTGTTAACATTGTCGTTAAATCCGTAAACGAAATCGTATGCTTGAGCAAGTTTGAGTGCTTCATCGACTTCTTCATCGGTAGCATCTGGCTTACCCCATTTAACATTATCTTTAATTGTACCAGAGAAAAGAACATTCTTTTGAGTGACAACACCGATGTAACTTCTTAATGCTTGTAATGAATAATCTTTAACATCGTGACCATCGATCTTACAGGAACCGATAGTGGTGTCATACAAACGGGGAATGAGTGAAATTAATGAGGTTTTACCGGAACCTGTACCGCCGATAATACCAACAATTTCACCTTGTTTGATAGAGATGTTAACTGGTCCAACTGCAAGTTTATCCAAATCATTCGAATATGATAATCCGCAGTTTTCAAATTGGATAGAACCTTCTTCAACTACGTTAGGATCAAAGTCACCAACCTTTTGTTTCTCTTCGTAAGGAATATCAATTTTCTCAGAGAAAACTTCATCCAAACGGTGTTTAGAGGCTCTAGCTCTAACGAGTTGATTAACTAAAACGGACATGAAGTTGAATGACATTAAGAATGTAACTGAGTAAGATGAGAATGCAGAGATATCGGATGATTTCATATGTAAACCAAATAAAACTGCACCAGGTTCAGTTAAATTCATGCCACCGTAGTAGATGATAATTGCAGAAACTAAGTTCAAGCCAAGGACAACGATTGGCATGTTGACGTTAATTAATGAGAAAACTTTAACGCTAGTTTCTTTGTAGGAAGTATTTGTTTCGTTGAATTTGTCGGAGACATATTTCTCTCTGACGAAGGCTTTAATCTCTTTAATACCATTACAATCTTCTTCGATTTCTCTGTTTAAGTTGTCTAATTTAACTTGAGTTAAGGCATAGAGAGAAGAAGATTTGTAGATGATAAAGAAGATAACTGCAACAATAATTAAGCTAACGCCCATTACAATTGCTGCAAGAATTGGGTTAATTAAGAACATGAATAATGTTCCAAAAATAACTAAGAATGGTGACTTAAGACCCATTCTTCCACCCATGAAAATACACATTCTTAAGTTATTGCAGTCAACAGTGATTCTGGTGACCAAACTAGCAACTTCAAAATGGTCAAGATTCTTGAATGAAAATTGTTGAATTTGTTTGAATAATAAATTTCTTAATTCGTTGATGAAAACTGTTGATGCTTTGGTCGCACATCTCATCATCATGATACCAGAACCTAAACCAGCCATTGCGAGTAAGAACATGTATAAAACGTTTAAATATACGATGTTCATCTGCTCTGAGGTTGTAATTCCGTTTTCAATCAAATCGAGTGCATTTCTTGATACGAATGGAATCGATAATTCGAAAACAACATCGATGATGACGAAAAATATATCTAAAAAGAAGTATTTTGCAGCAGGTCTAAAAGCTTGTTTATAATACTTGAAGGCCTCTTTTCTTTCCTCCTTAGTGACAACTCTTCTGACACCGACAGTTTGTTTAGAAAGATCGATCGACTTCTGATTTAAATTAGACATAGATTCACTTTCCTCACTGAGTGCAATATTATAATAATTTTCATTTGAAAAATATGTAAAATTTTTGACATATTTGCTAAAATTGAAATATGAACAAGGAAATACTGATTCAGACTTTGACCACCAAGTACCACGGGTACATTAAAAACTACAGGTCACGTGATTTAATTTTCAATGAATTCTCCGGAAGTCATTTCTTTTACATCGTTTTAAAAGGCAGAGTAAAAGAGGTTTTAATCAGTAAAAAAGGTGGAGAAATCATCCTTCTTGTTTACTCACAAAATCAATGTTTCGGCGACTTTTCCTTCATGGATAATAAGTTTGCAAGAGGCAGCCAAGCTGAAGCCTTATCCGATTGCAAGGTTTTACAACTTCCTTTAGATATTGTTGCTCAACTTTATGAGACCAATAAAGACTTCAAGACTTATGTTTGTGAGAATCTACTCGGTTATGTCCAAACATTAACAAATAAATTCCAGAATATCTCCTTCTTATCATCTGAGGAAAGATTCATTCAATTCCTTCTTATTTACACCGAGAATCACAATTCCGATTCCGTTCCATTAACTTTAAACGACATTGCAATCTCAATCTCCTGTTCCAGACAGATTATTTACAAGACATTGCATACACTTATCGATAGAGGAATTGTTGATAAGCAATATAAGAAGGTTGTCATCCGAGACAGAGCTGCATTAGTTAGATATCTCAAATCCAGATAGCTTTTCCATATAGTAAAAACTCCAAATTAAGAAAAGGGTAGCCAATTTTCCAGGCTACCCATTTTCTTTGTAACAATATTTAGATTTATTTCTTGAAGAACCAAACGTATGCAAGTTGCATTGCCTTGCACCATTGATATTCGTTGTGAAATGCTTTAGGATCGAAAACTGTGAATAAATTTGTATCATCCAAACCTAATTCTCTAAGTAACTTAGTGAATTCGTTGTAGTAAGGTGTGAAATCAGCTTCAAATTCCTTGCCACCAACGCAGATTGCGATTCTATTTTCTTTATGAACTTCAAACTTGGAGCAGAAATCCTTGAAGATTTCATCCTTACCAGTGATGTATTTCAAAATAGGGAATGCAATTGAGAATGCGATGTAATTCTTGAAGATTTCATAGTAATGTTCATAAGCATAAACTGCCATCAAACCACCCATGGAAGAACCACCGAAAGTTCTACCTTCTCTGTCGGTTCTGACGTTGTAGTTTTCTTCAACAAATGGTATGACATCGTTAATTAAATAATCGAATGTGATATCGCCTTTTGCTTTGAAAAGATCGAAATCTTCTTTGAAGTTTTCCTGTCTCTTTACATAGGATTCTTTGCACTTTTGTTTTTGCAATTCTTCATTTGAAACAATTAAAGGAAGATATTCTGGAATTCTATCATCACCACAATCTAAACCGACGATGATTCTAGGACGAATACCCTCTGTTTGCATCTTATCTTTAACAATTTCATCCATGCACCATTCCATGTGGTATTGTGCAGTCTTTCTATCAAAAAGATTTTGACCATCGAGCATGTAGATTACTTCATATTTTTCACCATTTGGATCGTAATCTTCAGGTAATAAGACTCTGACAATACGGTCTTGATTAAATTTAAAACGGTTGTTTCTAATATGATGTAGTTTCAAATTTCCGTAGGATAATGTAGATTTAATAACTGGTTCTTTCTTCATAGTTTCTCCTTAACTTTAAGTAATAATATTTTATTTCAATCATATCTATTTGATAATTTAAGTAATAAAAAAGATTAACCTTACGGTTAATCTTGAGTGAAATATTTAAGTTTGTAATTAATTTTGGACTTTAACGTACATATCATAAACGACTGATAATGGATCACCATTTTCAATACGTTTGATGATTTCAGCAATCATGTTAGATAAGCTGACAACTTTGACGATACCTAAGTTCTTGATTTCATCGCTTAATGGGATGGAATCTGTGACAAAAATCTTCTCAAAGTCACCATGGGATAATCTTTCTGCTGCAGGATTTGAAAAAACTGGATGAGTTGCACAAAGATAAATCTTTTTTGCACCAGCTGCTTTAAGAGCTCTGCAAGCAACAACTGCAGAACCTGCTGTATCGACCATATCATCAACCATGATGCAATCTTTACCTGCAACATTACCGATGATATTCATGGCTTCTGGTTCGTTCTTTTCGTTTCTACGTTTGTCAATAATTGCAATTGGAGCATCGAGGTATTCAGCAACTTTTCTGACTCTATTAACACCGCCGTGGTCAGGTGAAACGATAACGACATTATCTTTATTGATAGACTTATCATCTTGTAAGGTTTTGCTAAGAAGTGGAATTGCTGTCAATTCGTCAACTAAGCAGTTAAAGAAACCTTGGATTTGTGGAGCGTGTAAATCTAAGATGATGATTCTGTGGCAACCTGCTGTGACTAATAAGTCTGCAACTAACCTAGAGGTGATTGGTTGTCTTGGTTTTGCCTTTCTATCTTGTCTTGCATAACCAAAATAAGGAACAACTAAGTTGATTGTGCCAGCGGAAGAACGCTTCAACGCATCAATAAAAACGAATAATTCAAATAAATTTTCGTTAACTGGTGGGCATGTTGATTGGATGATGAAGATGTTTTTGTTTCTGACTGAGAATGGGGGCTCAACAATGATTTCACCACTTGGGAACTTCTTGACCTCAACATTGTAAACAGGTTGTTCAAGTAAATCTCCGACCTTTCTGCCTAATTCTTTGTTAGCGGATAAAGTGAATAATAAAGTATTTTCTAACATGTTAATCTCCTACAAGGATATTTTACTTTTTTGAAATTTTATATTCTACATGTTGCCAAAAGAAAACACTTGAAATGTTAAAAAAATCACCTTTTCAGGTGATTTAGCTTATTTAATTTTGTGTTTTTTGAGGAATTGTTTGTGATTTAAGAACGATGTAACAAAAACATCGTAGTCTTTATTTCTTAATTTCTTAGCAACTTCTTCCAAGTATTTCTTATCTTCATGAAGTGCGTAACATGCAGAACCAGAGCCGGACATGCCGTAGTATTTGAATTTATTTGTTGATAATTCATTTAAAACTTCATTGATCTCTGGGCAGAGATTGATTGCAGGTTGCAAAAGTGAATTGAAGATATGATCGATTTCAAGAGGTTTAGAAGTTTGCAATTCATCAATTAATGGAAGTAAAGTTGTTTGCTCAATTGGTTGATTATTCTCTTCTCTAACTCTATCAAGTTCTTGGAATACAGCTTTGGTGGATAAACCTTTGTTAGGCTTAACAACCAAAACGTAGAAAGATTTAGCAAGTTCGATATCGGAAAGAATTTCACCTGTACCTTGAACATGGCAAGGTTTATTGTACAAACATAATGGGACATCAGAACCTAATTGGCGTGCAAGTTTGATGATTTCTGGAGAAAGTGGATCGATCTTTTGCAATTTACAAAGGACTCTGATGATAGCTGCAGCATCTGCAGATCCACCACCTAAACCTGCTTCAGTAGGAATTCTTTTATAGATATGAATTCTGTAGGAGCGTTTCATCTCGTAGTGTTTGCTAAAGAGTGCTAAGGCTTTGAAAGCTAAGTTGGATTCATCACAGACCAAGTTTGGATCATCGGAAGTGATGTAACTTTGGTTGTTATTTGGAACTTCGAAGATTTCCAAAGAATCATGCATTTCAAGAGGAATAGCAACCATATCAATTTCATGGTAACCATCTTCTTTCTTATTTAAAACGTTAATTGCTAAATTGATTTTTGCATATGCTTGAATAATCATAAGTCACCTCTTATTTATCAGTATTATTTTCAATGAATGAACATAATTCTCTAAGTTGGTCGATGGAGCATTGTCTTGCTCTAAATGTCATTAAATCGGAATGGGATTCTTTAACTTTTTCTAAAAAAGAACTGTCGAATCCATTCTTGATGTTGTTATTCAATGTCTTATTTGGATCTTTGAACAATTTCTTCAAAATATTCAAATATCCAGGATGAACATCGTGAATATTATCTACTTTGATAAAAGCAGAATCAACTTTAGGAACAGGGAAGAAATCAGTTTTTGCTACGTCAGTAACAATAGTAACATCACCAATCATATTTAAAAAAGCTCCTAAAGCATCATTTGTAACTTTATTTGGTTTGTAAGTGTATTTCTCTGCAACTTCCTTTTGAACCATGAAACCCATTGTTTTTGGATGTTGCATTGAAGAATATGCGATTAAATCACTGGTTAAATTGTAAGGAAGATTGGAGATAATAAGTAAATTTTCATACTTCAATTGACTGACATCAAATCTTCTAAAATCGGATTGGAAGAGTCGAATATTCTTCTCATTTTTAAAGATGTCTTTGAGGATTTCATACATTTCGATGTCAGATTCAACTGCAACAACATTGTCAGATTTCTTAATTAAAGATGTTGTCAAGGCACCTAAACCTGGTCCAATTTCCAAAACTAAATCATATTTTGAGAAGTCAAAAGAGCCAATAATTTTCTCAATTATTGCTTTGTTAGATAAGAAGTTTTGACCGAAAGATTTCTTGGCTACAACATGATATCTATCGATGAGTGAAAATAATCTATACTCCATAACTCTCCTCAAATTTATGTAAGTTATCTAATAATTCCTCATTAGATATTTTAAGCATTTTTAAAGAATTTAATACAGATTTGTATGTCATACTTTGGAAATAATAGTTATTAACTAAGTATTCTCGGAATTTATAGTTGTGTAATTTTTCCTCTAATTCCATATCGTATTCGACAAATCTCTTAACATCTTCTATATCTTCATAAGAGATGTATTCTTCAAGTTCTTCTGCTAAATACTGCATTTTTGCGTTAGCAATACCAATCTTTTTACCATCATTACAACTATTTTTATCCAAAAGGATGGAAAGGTAATTTTCATTATCACCAAATTGTGATTTAAACTTTCTTCTAATCATTTGACCCTTATCATCTGGATCAGCAAGAAGAATAACTTTTCTACCTGCATCCAAGCATTCTTGAGTCAATTTAAGAGTTTCTTCAGTGCAATGTAAACCTTCGGTTAAGATGAAAAACTTGAAGCCTAATTTTGAAAGTTTGTCCTTATCTGTTTTACCTTCAACAATGTAAACATTTCTATTTTCCAACATTGAAGAACCTCCTTACATTGTTGTTTATAATTTCATTAACTTCAAAGACAGACATCTTTTTAATTTCTGCAATCTTTTCTAAAACATATTTAATGTATTTAGGGTTATTTAACTTACCTCTAAATGGGACTGGAGTTAAATAAGGTGCATCTGTTTCAGTTAAAATTCTTTCTAAAGGAACATGTTCAACAACTTCTTTAGTAACAACATTGTTCTTGAAAGTTAAAACACCTCCAACACCGAAATAAACTTCAACATCTTTAAGCCTTAAATAGTTCTCAGCTACTTCTTTTGAAGATGAATAACAGTGCAAATCAACCTTCATTCCTTTGCAGTGTTCAGCAATGATTTCATATGTATCTAAACTAGCATCTCTTGAATGAACAACAATAGGCAAGCCTAAATCTTTTGCTAATTCAATTTGTTTAATAAAGTAGTGCTTTTGATTAATTTTAGTCTCTTCAGATTTATCAAAATGATAGTCTAAACCAATTTCACCGACAGCGACAATCTTATCTTTGTTTGCTTTGATAAACTCAATACTTTTTTCTAAATATTCCTCTCCATAATTTGCATATTCAGGATGAATTCCTAAAATTGAGTGGACTTTTCCTGGGTATTTTGAAGAAAGTGATAAGATTTTCTCAAATGATTCATAAGAATCAGCAGTATTAAAAAGCTCGATGACATCATTAGAAAAGTTGTCATCTAAGTAGTTTTCAATATCCTTATCAATCTCTTCAGAATAGAGATGAATATGAGTATCAATAATCTTATGCATCTTATTTACCTAAGCAGAAATTCTTAAAAATTGAGGCGTAAACATCCTCTTTTGTTTGACCTTTGGAAAGACCGAGCATCTCGTTAATTTCGTCGATAGCAAACATGATAAAACCACCTAAAACATCGATGTTAGAACCAACGTTTGCTTCAGAAACAAACATCTCCAAGATATTAATTATCTTTTCAAGATAACTAATTTCTCTTTGAGTTAAGTGCTCTTTAATATCAGAAACATTATCAAGATTTAATCTCTTCAAGATTAAATCGAATATTTGATTGTAACTTTCATCTTTAGATGAAATAGCTAAATCAAAATTTTCAGGAACCTTATTAGAAATATCTTTCTTAGTAAAAATTCTAATAACAGGTTTATTCTTATCTTCAAGATGGGTGAAGATTTCTTCTTCATAATCCAAAGAATTATCAGATAAGAAGAGAATGACATCGGCTTGATTCATCATCTTCTTAGATTTTTCAATACCTAATGACTCGATTAAATCATCTGTTTCTCTAATACCTGCGGTATCAAAGAGTTTGAAATAAATTCCATTGTAGATTGTCTCACCTTCAACAACGTCTCTGGTTGTACCAGGAATGGCTGTTACAATAGCTTTATCTTCATTCAAAATCTTGTTGAGCAAAGTTGATTTGCCAACATTTGGTTCACCAACTAAAGCAACTTTAATACCATTAAATAATTGAGCAGATTTCTTAGTATCAGATAAAACTTTCTTAAGAGTATTCAAAACTGGAACAACTTGAGTTTCAGAGATATTTTGAAGCTCATTGACATAGTCATCATGATCACCAAGTTCATCTTCGATAATGAATTCAATTGAGGAAGAAGTGAAAAGTAACTTATCTTTAATCTCTTCAATGAAGTTTTGACTATCTTTAGTAATTCCTGTAATTGCCAAGTTCTTACTAACTAAGCTTTTAGCATGGATTAGTTCATTGATTTTTTCAGACTGCAAAAGGGACATTTTATCGTTATAAAATGCCTGATATGAAAATTCACCATTTTGAGCAACTCGTGCTCCATATTTAGTTAAAGTTTCAATCAATTCATCTGCAATTAAAATAGACCCGTGCAAACTAAACTCAACCATATCGAACCCGGTGTAAGACTTAGGCCCTTTATAGAAAGTTAAAACGCACTGGTCTATCATATCTTTCTTATTTTTGCCATCTTTATAAAGATTCATAACATAAGCACGGTTAGGTTCCAATGTTGATGAATCCTTAAAAATGACTTTATCAAGAATAGCTAGAGTGTCGTTTCCAGACATTCTAACCATACAAACTGCAGAAGTTAATCTTGGTGTAACTAAACTAACAATAGTATCAAAAAGTAACACTTTAATTCCCTTCTTTATTCAAGTTTATTCTTCGGAAGTTTGTGCTTCTGAACTGTTATTTTTGTTAAATCTTTTTCTCTTGGAAACAATCTTTTCAGGATCGTACTTGATGGTGACGTGTCTGAATTTACCAACACCAGTTGAAGCGGATTGGACATAGTTCATCTTAGCGATGACGTTATGAACAATTCTTCTTTCATCTGAAGTCATGGCAGGCAATTCAACAGCTTGTTGAGTGTGTTGAACTTCGTGACCGAGTCTCTTTGCCATTTTTTCAAGACGATCGTATTTCTTATTCTTGTAACCATCACAATCTAAGAGAATTCTGTAGTTATGATTGTATTTATTTTGAATAAGTGCTCTACAAACAACATTCAAACATCTTAAGAAGTTACCTTGATAACCAATAACTCTTGGTGCGTCATCTTCTCTAACAGGTTTGATGGTCCAACCGATGATATCAGTTGTAGCATCATAAGTGTAGGAATGACGTGCTTCAACGTTGATGACTGAAAGAATTGAATTGATGTAACTTGTAACATCTTGAACTAAATCATTCAAATCTTTGCAAGCGATAGTAACACTACGTTTATTTTTGAAAATACTCTTAACGACTTGTGTAACTTCGTATTGAAGTTCTTCTTTAGAAACTCTGAAGTCTTCAGCAGCTTTTGCAACTGCTTCTTCTTCGGTTTGTGCCTTGTATTCTTTCATATAAACCTCCTTGTTTATCTGCTTGAGCGAATAGATTTGACTTTCTTTGCAGTCTTTTTATCGTTATTCTTACTTCTTCTTTCGTAAGCGAGTGATGAACCATCACCACCTTTAGAACCTTTTCTTCTTGATCTTCTTGCTAAGAGTTGCATAAAGAGTGTTTGGAAGATTGTGATAAGAGCACCGAAGAACCAGTACATTGCCATAGCTGATGGTAATGAAATACCCATGAAGCAGATGAAGACAATCATGACAACAGATACAATCTTCATTGTCTTTTCCTGTTTCTCATCAACATTGGATTGAACAGTGACTCTGACAAATTTCTTCTTGGTCCAAGATTGGAACCATTGAGGCATCATTGTTGAAATAAATTGAGATACACAGAGCATTAAGAATAAGATTGCTGCTGTGGCAGATTGCCCTGAGAATGACATGAATGCTTCTGAGATTGTTGCTGTTAAACTTAATCCTAAGAATGAACCTGAGGATAAGACAGCTGATCCTTGTAATGCCGCCCAAACACAGATGAAGAGTGGGAATTGGATAATCAAGATACCAAATTGTAAGAATGGGTGAACACCGTTCTTCTTATAAATTTGTCTTGTTTCTTGTGCAAGTTGTGCTTTTTGGTTACTATCAGTTTCGGCGTTTGGATACTTCTGTTGTAACAATGCAATCTCAGGTTGTAACTCTGTCATCTTGTTTTGACTCTTCTGTGTGAAGATTGAAATGATAACGAGAACTAATCTGACAATGAATGTGACAATCAAGATGGCTAAAACTTGGCCGATACCTGTGTTACCAAATGAATTTGTGAAGAATTCAAGCATAATGGCAATAGGGTAAACAAGTAAACCTTCTAAGAAACCATATTCTGAGAAGGCTTCACCCCATGTCTTACCTTGAATGTAGGTGCTTCCATTTGAGAAAACGCCATCATTTGCGGTGATACAAGCTTGCATTGTTGCAGCACCGTTATTAATTGTGCTCTTAAAGAAATTTATAAAAGCAGTACTAGGAAGATCTGATGTACCTTGGTTTGCTTTGGTATATTCTTCAACCCATCTGTCGTAGTTTTTCCATAAGACTTGAGTTGCAGGATCTTCGTCATAACCACCAAATAAAGCTAAAGAGCGTTTAACTCTAAGTTCAATTGCGTCGTTGTCAAAATTGTCTGAAATTGCGTTAATTTCTGCTGCGAAGTTTGAATCAACTTCGATGTATGACTTAACTTTTTGATCGATGAAATTTGTGAACTTTGTACTAGGCAAAGTCATTGGTGTCGTATTGCTACCTGAAGTTACGGTATTATAAAAATTCTGACTAAAAGTGGTATTTCCATTTTCGTCATAAACAACTTCGAATATACCATTTTCGTCAGACTGTTTGGAATTAACGACATTTTCAGCATAAAAGTTATACATCTGCTGAGTTTTATCAGTAGGTGTACAGAATGGATCGGTAAGACTGCAGGAAGTGGCAGTCATAGTTAAGATACCGACAGCGCCGAGTAGAGTTGCGAACTTTTTAGTGTTACGGCTCATGGTCTATTCCTTTCATAAAATGATTTTATCAATCATCTCTTTTAGAATTTTTAAATTGTCTTGGTAAGAGCTAGTCAAAAAGCCTGGCTTTGCAATGATAATTACATCTAATTTGCAAGGATAGATATCAAATTGAGCAATCATACTTCTAATTTGTCTTCTTACTCGAACTCTTAAGTGTGCCTTTCCTAGCTTTTTCGATACTGAAATACCGATTCTTATATGATCAAGCTGATTTTTCTCAGCAATAATTGAATAATTATTATTTTTTAGTCTAATTTTTCCTTTGATTACATTCTCAAAATCAGCTTTTTTACAAAGACGATATTTTTTGATCATCTAAGACAAATTAACTTAAATTAAGCAGTTAAGCGTTTTCTGCCTTTTGCTCTTCTACGTCTTAAAACGTTACGACCGTCTTTGGTTGCCATTCTAGCACGGAAACCACACATACGTGCATGTTTGATCTTACTTGGTTGATAAGTTCTTTTCATATTTATTTAAAACCTCCAAAAAACATAATTAAAAATGGCTTTAAAATGTAATAAAGCCTTCTTATTATATAAATTAAAGGGTGTTTATTCAAACTATTATTTCACGGGATAATACACAAGTTTAAAAGTGTATGAAATAATTTTTAAATATTGAGTAGAAACTGTAAATTTGAATATCAGTAAAGTGAATACAAAGCATGAAATATTTTAAATTACCAATTTGAATTAACTTATAAGAGTTGCATAGATAAATAATTGTGAAATATTCAATGGAACAGCAACATTTAATTCAGTACATCCTAATGCTTATTTTGCGTATTTTCAAATAAGCAAAGCATTCAAAATTCAATGATTCAAACTAAATTTTTCATCTGAATTAATACTCTTCAATAACCTATTGTTTTCCCGCATGAAGAACAAAATGTGATAAATTTTTGAACTTTATTTGAACGAAAATTGAACAAAATATGAACATAATTTGAACATTTTATGAACATTCTGAATAAGCAAAATAAGCATCGACTCATCTTTGAAAGCATTAAAAGAGGAATTTAATTTTTATAGATTATAATTTACATATAAAGGGAGGATTAAATCCTATGAAAAATATTAAATTTATCAAAACACCTTGCGATGCATTAGCTGTTGTCTTAACTGCAAAAGAAAGCGGTGCATGCTGCGAAGGTACAAATAAGAAATTAGTTGCAAACACAACAGATGCAGTAACAGAAAAACACGTTCCTGAAGTTACAGTTAATGGTGATGTCGTTGATGTCGTTGTCGGTTCAGTTGAACATCCAATGTTAGATAATCATTACATCGAATTCATCGCATTAGAAACAGATAAAGGCGTTCACGTCAGAGTTTTACATCCAGGTGAGAAACCTGCTGCATCATTTGTTGTCAAAGATGAAAAGCCTGTCGCAGTCTATGAATACTGCAACCTTCACGGTCTCTGGGTTAAAAATATCTAATTAAGCCCGAATTGGTGTGTTTTCATTCATTGATAATTTGAGATATTAATCTATATATAATAAAATAAATTGAAAATTATGGAGATTTTAAATGAATAATTACACACAAATAGAAACTGCAGAAAAGCCAAAAATTAACTGGGGTTTATTCTTCATTACATTATTCCTTGGTTGGTTTGGTGCTGATAAATTTTACTACGCAAAACAATGGAATAAAACTTGGAAATTCGCAGCCATTAAATTCTTATGCACATTTATTATCGTTGGAATTTTTTGGAACATCTTCGATTGCATCCAAATTTTAAGAAAGAAATATAAATTCGATTTTAGAGATTACTTCGAATAAAAAGAGGTAAAGGCTATGCAAGAAAAAGAAAACAAAGAAGTCGTAGAAGCCGAAGTGGTTCAAGAAACAAAAGCTGAAGAAACTACAACAGAATCTTCTACAAACCAGGAAGAAGTTAAAGCTTCTGGCCCTAATCAAATTGAGCAAACACCAAATAAGCTTGCCTTAATCTTAATCATTATTTTCTTAGGTTGGCTTGGTATTGATAAGCTCTATTATTCCCGTGGAACAAAACTTGGTGTTTTCTATTTTCTTATGAAGATAGTCTTCATGCTTATCGGTGTAAGTTTCATCTGGAATATCTTAGATTTAATCTTTGCTATTTTAGATCAATACAAACTTAATCCAGTCGAGTACTTCTCTAAAGAAACTGCACAAAAGATGGATGATTACATCTCATCCAGAATCTAAAAGAAACTTATTTAACTAAAAACAGCTGTCAGATGAATTTCTGACAGCTTTTATTTTAAATAAGGAAGTATTTATCGAAGTATGAACCAATCATGTCATACTCGATAAGAACATTGAGTGCTTTATCAACTAAAGCTTCGATATCTTCGTGTGTGTAGATTTCATAACTCTTGGAGATAGCTTCAAGAATCATTGGTCTAGTTAAGTAATCGAAATTACTAAGAAGTTCAAAGACACCTGCAGCAACTTCATAAACAGAGATTTCTACAACTTTTCTTAAGACAACTTTGTTATTCTTCAAAGAGTTGGAAACAATTCTGTTAAAGCAGATAAAACCATCTTTTTGAACTAAGTTCTTTGCTTCTAAGTTCATGGTGATGAGAAGTTGGAAATCGGTGTTAACCAATTTAGCTAAGTGGTCTTCTCTGATTGGTATGCACAAGTTACAGAACTTGTAGAAGTCACCAGAATTGATAACATCAATAATATCTTCATCCTTAGGATAGCTAGGAAGTGATTCGATAAATGCATTCAATCTATTTTCATATTCTTCTTTGGAACCGTAGAGGTAATATCTATTACTATAAAGTCTATTGCCGTTCTTGAAGTAGTTTGAAATCTTTCTAGAGATAGCATCAACATCATTGATACCGTAATAATGTATTCTATCTTTGAAAGTTTGAATAGATTTAATCAAAGCTCCGACTTCATTATTTCTATCAAAGATAAGTTTGAAAGTATCAATTTCAATTGGGAATAAGCCATAATCTTTGATGATTAAGTTGTAGAGTGAAACTCTAGTCATATCATCATGTTGTCTGTTGAATAAGATATCTAAAACAAGAGGATATCTAACACCATCATATGTTGCAATGAGTGGTTCAGAGAAATCTTCTGGATCCGAAGGTTCAACGGAAATATTGTGATGAGCTAAAACTTTAATTAAATACTCTCTTAAATAAGATGTAACTCTTGTGTAATCGAAAATACCATTTAAGATCTTGTTGATATCAAACTTAATTAAAGGAATATCTTTTAATCTCAAATCTTCAACTGAATGTTTAACAAAGATTACATTTGGATACATTGAGATGAAGTATGCAAGTTCAGCATCTGTAAAGTTAAGTGAATCATAGATAATCAAATAATCAAAGTGGATATTTAAATAAACTTCAATCTCTTCAACTGAAAAAACAGAAACTGGATAAACAATGTTATAAACATTACTAACTGCATTTAAGATTGCTTTTGTTGATGGAAGTGAATTGAACGAATAAGTATGATTCAAAGCAGAAATTCTCTCTTTGAAGAAATCAGATTTGAGGAATTCACTTCTTTCCTTATTAGCATCCATGATAGTCTTCTTGACTAATAATGGATTGTTCTTCAATAAGAAGTATATAAGTGAAATCTTATTCTCTAACTTTTCATCACTATCGTTGATTGTTTCATCAAGGTAGGAAAGATAAATGTTGTTGTATAAAGAAGCAAAGTAATCATTCTTACAAGTTGAGAATGAATAACCTTTATCGTTGAAGATCTTGATGAATGTCTTCAAATTCTCTGAAGTCTTCTTCAAACTATCGATGTAAAGTGCATATTCTTCAAGTTGTTGCTTAGTCATTGAAGCTCTGAGTGAGAAGAGATTAAGTAACTTCTTGAATGACATTGCCTCGTAGTTTGTGTCATCTTCTTTGTGGATTTCACGATAGGAAGTCAAAGCGGATTTGAGTGCTTCAATCATCTTATCCATAGTTGGGAAGACAACATCTAAAAGATTTTGTCTGTATTCAACATCGGTGTAATACTTCTTAACAAAATCTGAATTGAAGGAAATATTTGCACTTGTTTCTCTTAAGTGGAAGTATGTTTCAACTTCATCGATGTAGTCGAAGTTCTTTCTGATCTTGTTAATACCATCTGCAGAGTAAACTTCAATGCCAAAGATACTTTCAACTTCTGCAAGTCTATCGTAGAAGTTCTTCTCCTTGATAACAAATTGCTCCATATCCTTCATGAAGGATCTGTAATCGGATTTCTTAACAAGATTCTGTTTGATAATCTTCTTATTTGCTTTCTTATCTTCATCATTATTTACGATTGATAAGTAGAATGATGAGATAGATTTGGAATAAACAAAGTTAGGATCGTTGAAGTATTTACTAATTTCTTTCTTTGCATCTAAGAAGTCTTCATTGAGTTCAACTAAGTTGTTGAAAGTTGTTCTAATTTCTGAATCCTTAGCATAGTTGAAATACTTAACATCAAAACCTGAATATTTATTGAGTTCATAAAGATTATTTTCGGTTTCGAAAATATCTGTTAATGAATCAAATGAACCAATTCTCCAGGATCTAACATTCAATTCTTTGAAGTAGTTCAACAAGTTAACAATAGCTTGTTTAACATTTTCAGTAACTTGAATTGTTTCCTTATAGGAAAGTCTTTCTTTATCAAATGATAAACCGTAGCAAAGATTCTCTTTCAATGAAATGCAGTTGAAAGATGAATAAGTATCTAACTTGGAGAAGAAAACTTGATCTTTGACATAGTCATCGATTGAATATTTGTTGATATCAAATTTTGTATCAATAAGATGTTCAGCGTTATTTAAGAAATATGCTGCTTTATTCAATGTGACATGGAATGCTTCACCAAAAACAGTTTCAACTTTGTTGATGAATTTTTCATCCAATGGTGAATGATATGTTCTTAATCTTGAATATTCAGCAATCATATCCTTTTCAGCATCAGTGTAGATAGTTGTTTCGTTGATGTTGTAGCTATCTAAAAATTCATCTCTTAAGTTTGTGTTAACTTCGTTGAAGTTATGACGTGGATAGAATCCAGCAAAGCCGTTAGCATCAAGAACATTTTGAACTTTCTTCTTTTGCTTATTATCCTTGGTAATGATAAGTGCGTTCTTCTTGGATGAAACTAAGTATCTTAAGAAACTTCTTTCGAAAGATTTTCCAACATTCTCATTGTCTAGTGAAAAACGGAATGTCTTGTAGTTTTCCAAGATATCGCTAACGATATCAAGGTTAGTTAAAGAAAAAACTTTCTTCTTATTTGAATTATAGAATTGCTTGTTGTAATTTTGGATATTAACTTGGTTGTCGATAATTTGTTCAAGGCTATCTTCAACCATATCAACTTTATGTTTGAATAAAGTGTAGCTGAAATTCATGTAATCCAAATCACAGTCGGTGATGCAGAATTCATCTTGTAAACTGAAGTAACCTTTTTCTACGAATTGATTGACAAAGTTGATGTAGTCATCATAGTTAAAGTTATTTGTTTCATAAGTTAAATCTTCACCCAATCTAACTTTGAAAATATGAATGAATTGCTTATCGTAAATTACATCCGGGCTCTTCAAAGTCATGTAGTAGTTTTCACTGTCATGAACTAATCTAACTTTGACATGAGCTAAACCGACGTATGGATTTGTATTGATGAGTTCATAGTGGTGCGTCTTTAAAACTGCAATACAAAAGTAGAGGTTATCTTTCTTGTAATACTCATTGAAAACCTCATGAATATCATTTTCGTAACTAGAGAAGTAGAATGTATCTCTTTCTAAGTTTTGCTTGATCTTAGAAAGTTCTTCTTCATATTTTTCATTAGTTAAATCTTCGTTATCCTCAAGCTCAAATTTGCTCTTGTCGATAAGATTAACTTTGATTCTTTTACCATTTAAGAAATCAAGTAAAACTTTCTTGCTAGCAAAGAAGCAATCGCAAGATTTTGATTTGAGAAACTCTTCCATTTGTGATGTCTTTTCGAATTTGAAAGATATCATGCTCTTATAAAAATCGTACATAAGCATTGTCTCCACACCATTGTTAAGATAATTATATTAAAACTAAATATTATTAATCAAACTAGATAATATATATTTTACATATGAACTTTTGTATCAAACTTTGACATATCAATTGTTAAAAACTTATACATGATTATAAAAGTTGCTAAATGCATTTTTATGTATTTTCATGTATATTCAGTATTTTGAAAATGTGCATTTAATTTTCAAATTAAAAGAGGTGTAAAACTTATGACTTATAAAAAATATCATTGAAGGCTAAAAAGTTTATAATATTAAAAATTCAGGAGATAATATGACAAACAATATACTTTTCTTTTTGTTACCAAAATCAAAAGTTGCTTATGTAGAAGCAGATTCAACCTTACGTCAAGTCATGGAAAAGCTTGATTATCATGGTTATACAGCAATTCCAATTTTAACTAAGGAAGGTCATTATTACGGAACAATCACAGAAGGTGATATCCTTAGAGAAATAAAAAAGGATGATTTCAAATCTCTTGTTGAAGCAGAAAAAGTAATGCTCAAAGATATTGAAAGAAAGCACGATTGTGTTCCAATTCATTCAACTGAGACAATGGAAAATTTACTTATGACTGCTGTTGATCAAAACTTTGTTCCTGTCTTGGATGATAACGATGTTTTCATAGGAATCATCACCAGAAAATCTATTATTGTCAGTGCTCTTAACGATTTGAATATGAATAAGAATAACAAGGAGAAGTGATATGAATAAAATTAAAATTATCTGCGATTCAACTTGTGACTTAAGCCCAGAATTAATTGAAAAATATGATATTAAAATCGTTCCTTTACACGTCTATTTCCCAAGTGAAAACATCGATTACTTAGACGGTCAAACCTTGGATGTAGAAACACTTTATAAGAAAGTTAACGAATTAGGTGAAACACCAAAAACTGCTGCTAGAAATGTTGCAGAATTAATTAGCGATTTCAAACCATACATTGAAGATGGTTATGATATTCTCTTCACAGGTATCGGTTCTGGTCTCTCTTCAACTTATCAAAATGCTACAGTTGCAGCTCAATCTTTCCCAGAAGGAAGAATAGAAATTATCGATAGTCAAAACTTATCAACAGGTACTGGTTTATTAGCTGTTAAGATGGGCGAACTCATCAAAGAAGGTCTTGATGTTCATCAAATTGCTGAAAAGGTTAGAGCTTTAGTCCCTAACGTTTCATCAAAATTCTGCATTGATACCTTAGATTACCTTTACAAGGGTGGTCGTTGTACCGGCATGCAAAGATTACTTACTCAAGTCTTTAGAATTCACCTTGTTGCTAAGGTTTATCAAAATGAATTGAAGCCTTACAAAAAGATTCCAGGTAAGTATGTTAAAGCTGTTGATGCACAAATTAAAGAATTCATGGATGATTTACCAAATATAGATAAATCATGCGTATTTATCACCGATTCCGGCTATATGGAAGGCTTAGATATATATATCCATGAAAAGATTAAAGATTACATACCTGAAGAAAATATCCATCATACAAGAGCTGGTTGTGTTGTTTCATCTCATTGTGGTCCAAAGACAATCGGAATTCTCTACATCATGGATAAGCCTTGTAGCTTTAACTAAATTATTTAACTATGAAATCACTAAAGGATGAGAAATTACTCTCATCCTATTTTTATATAGTTTAAAGTTAAAAAAAGGTGAGCTTTCGCTCACCCATTTTGTTTTTCAAATCAAATATTTTTAAGGTAATGTTATTCAGCATTCATGATTCCGTAGGTTAAGAAGGATAAGACACGGTCAAATGTTAAACCATCTTTACCAACGAAAATTAATTTATCTCCAGAATGTAAGATGAAATCTGGACCTGGGGATTGTTGTGCAATTCCGTCTGCATCAACGACTGCAACGATTGTTGCTTCAGTGTAGTTCCAGAAATAAACTTCACCGATGGTCTTATTGTTGATCCAGGAATCTTGTGGGATTTCGACTTCAGAGAACTTGACTGCTTCGGTTGTTTGATACTTGAAGGAATCCTTCATATCATCGATAGCATCAGAAATCTTTTCATCGAGATCTTTCTTTTCGTTTAACAAGTCTAATAAGCTTTGATATTTATTTTTAACTTGTGTTTCACTCTTCCATCTGCTTGCGAATTGTTGTGCGTGTAAAACAGAATCGACGAAGACACCGACGCCTCTCTTGGAAGAAACGATCTTTTCTTTCTCAAGAATATTTAAAGCTTTTCTGACTGTTTCTGGTGAAACGGCATATTCAGCACCGAGAACTGATCTACCCTTAAGTAAATGACCTTCTGGATACTCGCCTGTTAAAATCTTACCACAAATATCTTGTGCAATCTTCAAATATCGTGGTGTACCTCTTTGTTTAGTCATAATGACCTCCTTTGTTTTTGGGAATAAAACTTGCTTTAGTTTAATGAAACACTGTTTAAATTTCAAGCAATTTAAGTATGTTTTTCACTTAGCAATTGACCTAATTTTTAAAGTTGTTAATTGATGGCTCTAGATAAAAATTTTCTTCAAATAATTTTATTTAAAGATACAACTTTGAAATAATTTTGAAAGTTGGCAGTATCTTTTTTGATAACTTTTTGACATTTGGAAACTTTTAATTTTCAATCTTTTAAATGCTTAAATGGTCTATCGGCTAAACCGTCCGAACTTTATAGGATATAATTTGTTCTAGGTAAATATTAATTTATTTTATATACTATTAAGGCAAAAAATAAGTTTTTTTGTATGCAAGGAGCTTTATATGGGTTCAAAAAACAAGTCAAATAAATCCAAAAACGCTGCAGTACAACAAAAAGATGGTATCTTTGTAAGATTTTTCAGATGTATCGCACGTAATTTTAAATACTTCTTCCACTCAATGATCTCCAACAAGCAAATTTTCTTAAATTGGAGAAAAGGCTGGGGTTGTACTATTATCTATACTATTATTGCTTTATCACTCATCTGGATTCCACCAGTTTGGAGAAATTCAACTACACATGGTTCCGCTTCAATGCTTTCCACAGTTGGTCTTGATACTTACATGACTCAACTTGTCCAACCTGAAACAACAGATGATAAAGGTACTAAGTTCCAAATCGGTTTCGATTCATCCTATGTCAGTGAAGATGGTTACTTCGTTGCTTCAGAAAAATTCAAAGAGAACGCAACCTACTCTGCTGATAACAAAGACGGTTTAGTTCTTTACACAAAGACAAACACAATCAAGGATGATGGTAGTGTTGAAGAAAAAACAGAAACACTTCACATCTACTACTTCGATCTTGATCCAGTCAATGTCAAAACTGAGAACGAAAATTATCAAGAACTTATCAATGGTATCTTCAAAAATGAGAACGGTGAAGCCATCACAAGATTCAACGTCATGTACGTTACAAAATCTACATTAGCTATCTCACTCTTCAGCTCAGTTAACTTAACCGCTGAATCTCAACCTGTTGCTCTTTACCAAGGTTACTGGAATGAAATGCCTAGAGGTCAAACATTCGACAAATTGGTTAGAGGCGAAAACTTAGACGCAACTCAAACTCAAATTGTTGAAAACTGGAATCACCTCTTAGACTTAGGTTACTTACCATTCCAAAGAAGTGAAATGTACATGTACTTGATGATGTTCATGATCGGTTATGTCTTCTTATCATTCTTAGCTGGTGTAGTTGTTTTCGTCGGCTCAAGAAAGAAGAATTCAGATTACAGAGATATGAACTTCGGTGGTGCTCTTAGCTGTGGTTTCACACTTAACTTCACCCCTGGTATCATCGGTTTCGTTGTTGCATTCATCGGTGGTAACCAATTCGGTTTCATCGCCTATGTTGCAGCCGCACTTATCAGAACAATCTTCTCACTTGGAAAGCTTGGCACAAGAAACAAGGATGAAGACGCCCCATTGTATCAATCAAGAAGCTAATTCAAATAGGAGTGCAAACTCCTATTTTTTATTTGTTTCTACATGTGTTGAACAAAATTTGAACAAAATCTGAACATAATTTGAACGAATTTTGAACATCCATTATGAATATATGTAAATTAACAAATTTACATATAGCACTAACCAAAATATGTATTTGCATTTAGTATAATTTAGGTAATATCGGAGTGAATTAATGGCATATAAAGTAATGTATCGTGCATATCGACCTCAAACTTTTGATGAGGTTGTAGGGCAGCAAAATATTATTAAAACTCTTAAGAATGCAATCGCAGAAGATAAGATTTCTCACGCCTATCTTTTCTGTGGTCCACGTGGTACAGGTAAGACTTCCTTAGCAAGATTATTTGCTAAAGCTTTAAATTGCCAAGAAGGTATCGGTCATCAATGTAATCACTGTGCATCCTGCACTGCAATTACAAATGGTGAACACCCTGATGTCGTAGAAATCGACGCTGCAAGTAATTCTGGTGTTGATAATGTTAGAGCTCTTATCCAACAGATTAATTATCAACCTATCATGGGTAGATATAAAATCTACATCATCGATGAAGTCCACAATATGTCTAACGATGCTTTCAACTCATTACTTAAAACTCTTGAGGAACCACCAGAATATGTTGTTTTCATCTTAGCAACAACAGAACCTCAAAAGATTATTCCTACCATTCTTAGTCGTGTTCAAAGATTCGATTTCTCCAAGATTTCAAACGCTGATTTAATCAGAAATATGAAAAATATCTTGAAGAAAGAAAATACAGACTACGAAGAGGAAGCACTTGAGATTATTGCAAATTTAGCTGACGGTGGTGTTCGTGACTCTTTGTCACTACTTGATCAAGTTTTATCTTATTGTCACAACAAGATTACAACTTCCGATGTTTACAGTTTATTCGGTTTGCTCACTTTGAAAGATAAGATGGACTATGTCAAACTTATCAAAGCAAGAAACCTAAAAGACTTACTTGCTAAATTCAATTCCGATTACTCAAAAGGTTTGGATATCGCAAAGTTACATTCCGATTTAATTAAGATTTACAAAGATTATTTGGTTTATGCTTTAACTAAAGATGATTCAGTGCTTTCAGTTATCAAACCTGAAACTTACAAAGAATGTAAACTCTCACTTAAAGAGATTAACTTCAACTTGCAGACTTTAGTTAAATCTAACATGGAATATAACAGAGTTACTTCACTCTATAACCACTTCGAATTAACTCTAATTAATTTGATTTCTGCTCTTCAACTTAAGGATGAAGAAGCTAATCCTGAACCTAGAAAGATTGAAAAGCATGAAGTCATGCATACTCCACTTTTAGATGATGAAGGCCCTGATTATTCTTATGAGGAACCTGCTCCAGTTGAGCAAAAACCTGTAAAACAAGAAAAGAAGGTTGAGAAAGTTAAAAAGTCTGAACCTGTTAAAGCAGAAAAGAAAGAAGAACCTAAACAAGAAGTTGTCGAAGATAAATTCGATGACGTTCCACTTGATGGTTCTGCTTTGGATGAGATGTCTCTTCTTGCAATTATGAAGAATAATAACAAGAGTAACACATCCGCAATGAGTACAACTTTATACAACAACTTCTTAGGTTGTCTAACTAACTTCCAGTTTGATCAAACTGTTGTTAATACTGTTGAATCATGTTCAGTTCGTAGCTATTCATTTGAAAAAATAATCTTAGTTACTTCAAATGCTCATCAAGCTGTTTACTGCAACAGACATCCAGACAAACTTAATGAAGCAATTCAAACTTACACTGGAGTTAAAAATATTTCTGCTATCGTCTTATCCGATGCTACTTTCAAATATTTAAAAGAAAAGTACATTGAATTGATGAAAGCAAACAAGTTATCAACTTTACAAGAATACGAAGAAAAATTAAAAGCATCAAACAAATCCAATTCTGATTTGTTCGTTGAAGACCTATTTAGAGAAGATTAAAAAAGGAGGATAAATATGGATTTCAATTTCGAAAAACTTTTTAAAGCACTCGCAGAAAGTGATCTTCAATCAAGATTACCTGCAAAAATGAAAGAATTCAAGGAACAAGAATACTCTGCTTTCGGTGGTGAAGGCAAAGTTAAAGTTACTACAATTTCTTTCAACCAAGTTAAAGAAATTAAAATCGATGATACTTGGTATGCTGAACATACTAAGGATGAAGTCATTGAAACACTCACTAAAGTTATCAACAAATTATTGAAGAAAGCAAATGATGATATTGATAACTTACAAAAGGAAGCAAATACTGAAATTTCTTCCAAAGTTATGAATCAAATCTTTAGTGAAGCCTTAAATGATACAGGCGACGATGATGATAATAATGGAGATAACAAATCAGATAACTAATGGATAATCCAAAAACAATTGAAGATTTAATTAATGATTATTGCAAATTTCCTGGTGTTGGAAATAAGACTGCAACAAGATTAGCTTATTCAACAATCAATTTCACAGAAGAGGAAATTGATGCTTTTATTGAGCATCTTTCTAACATCAAAACCAAGTTGAAAAAGTGTCCTATCTGCAATCTTTTACACGATAAGGAAGAATGCCCAATCTGCAATGATTCATCCAGAGATCAGACAACTTTAATGATTATCTGCGATGGCAAAAATATTCTTCAATTTGAAAATACAAATCAGTATCATGGACTGTATTTTGCTTTGAAAGATTATATCAATCCTTCAAAAGGAAATACTCCGTCTACTATTGGTATTCCACAGTTAATTGATTACATTAACTCTAAAAATTTTAAAGAGATAATTTTAAGTTTTTCTCCAACTTTAGAAGGTGAAACAACTTCTTTATATATTGCTAAATTGCTAAAAGATACACCTATAAAGGTATCTCGTTTAGCATACGGATTACCTTTTGGTTCCGATTTAGAATATATTGACGAATTAACTATTGCTTCATCTTTGAAAGAAAGAGTAGATATGAAGCAAAGTGCTAAAAATAGCAACAAAGACAAAGAGATAGATAAGGAATTGAACGATGATGAATACTAAAGGTTATTTTATTACCCTTGAAGGTGGTGAAGGTTCTGGAAAATCTTCCGTCATTAAACTTATTGTTGAAAGACTTCAAAAAGAAGGCTATCAAGTTTTACAAACCCGTGAACCAGGTGGTGTTAAAATTGCCGAAGAAATCAGAAACATCATTCTCGATAAAGCTAACACATCCATGGATGGTAAAACCGAAGCTCTTCTCTACGCAGCAAGTAGAAGACAACATTTAGTTGAAAAAGTTATTCCTGCATTAGATAAAGGTATGATCGTTATCTCTGATAGATACATCGATTCTTCCCTTGTTTATCAAGGTGTTGCTAGAGGAATTGGTATCCAAGAAGTTTATGAAATGAACTTATTTGCTATCGATAAAATTCTTCCTAACTTAACCCTTATTTTAGATATTGAACCTGAAATTGGCTTACAAAGAATCAACAAGAACAATCAAAGAGAAGTTAATAGATTAGATCTTGAATCTTTATCTTTCCATCATAAGGTTCGTGATGGTTACAGAAAATTAAAGGATTTATATCCTGAAAGAATTGAAATTGTTGATGCAAGTAAATCCTTAGAAGAAGTCTTTGAAAATTGCTATTCCTTAATCGAAAAAACTTTGAAAAATGAATAAAGAACAACTTTTAAAAACACAACCTACTTTATCTCGTTTCTTCAAAACTGCACGAGAGAAAAATAGGTTGCCCCATGCAATGCTTCTTTATGGAGATAAGAAAGCTCCATTATTGGAAATTGCTACATATTTAGCTAAATCCATCAACTGTGAAAAAGATATTTTCGCATGTGGTGAATGTTTGTCATGTACAAAGTTTGAAAAAGGAATTCATCCAGACTTTGTTTTAATTGATGGTGCTAAAAAGATGATTGTTAAAGAGAATATCGATAATCTCGAAGAACAATTCCAATTAGGTAGCACTGAAACAAATAAAACAATAGTTTATATTCTTAATGAAGTTCAAAATATCAACAAGTTTGCTAGTAATGCACTTTTGAAATTCTTAGAAGAACCAAAGGTTAATATTGTTGCTATTTTGACTACTTCAAACATAGCTAAAGTTTTACCAACAATTCATTCAAGATGTATTCCTATATACGTTTTGAATGATTCACATATTTATGATTACTGCTACGAGAAAACTAACAATGAAATTAAGTCTTATGTTTTAGCAGAATTTTCCGGTGATAAATCTGTCATTGACGAACTTATTGAAGACGATGACTTCAATGATGTTTTGGAAGCAACAAAGAAATTTATCAATGTTTTTATCAAGAATCCATATAATAGTTCCTTCGTTTTACTCAACGACCTCGCTCCCGAATTTAAATCATCAAAATGTTATAATTACTTTTACAAAATACTTTCTATATTCATTTTTAATTTGATTAGAAGAGATAGAAATATTTTTAATGTTGACTTTGATTTATATCCAATAAATGAAAATTTATTGAAACAAATACTTGAAATAGTCGAAAATGCAATTGCTCAATCTATCGCAAACCCATCTTTTGTTGGCGTTTTAGGTAGAATTTGTCAGCTTTTAATTTCTTAGAGGATATTTATGGATAAATTATATTTAATAGGTGTTTTTAATGATTGTGACGGACTTCGTTTCTTCTCTTACGATCAAATGATCGAAGCAGAAACAAAAGTTTTAATTGAGTCTTCTTATGGTGCCAGTATCGGTATCGTTAAGTCAGCTCGTGCTTTTGAAGAGAACGAAATTCCAGAAGAAACTCCTATTGAAACTTTTTATCCTAAGATCATGTCTATCGCTAAAGATGAAGAACTCAACATTTACAATAACTATGTTCTTCAAGCAAGAAAAGTTAAAAGAGTTATCCAAAAAGATGTCGTTGAGATGAATATCCCAATGTATCTCAATCAATGTTATATCTCTATCGATGGTACTAGACTTCTTGTCACATACACCGCAGATGATAAAGTTGATTTCAGAGATTTATTAAAAGTTTTGAAATCTCAGTTCAGTGCTAAGATTGAACTTAGACAAATTGGTGCAAGGGATAAAGCCAAGATGATTGGTGGTGTTGGCATTTGCGGATTACCAATCTGCTGTTCAACATTCTTGAAATCATTTGAAGGTATCTCAATCAACTTAGCCAAAAATCAAATGCTTATTTTGAATACAAGTAAACTCGTTGGCCAATGCAACAAGTTTATGTGTTGCTTAAAATATGAAGATGAACTTTATACTGAGTTAAAGAAGAGATTTCCTGCAAATCATGAATTAGTTGTTAGAGATAATATCACTTACAAAGTTACTTCCTTAAATGTTTTAACTGATACAATCATCTTAGAAACTGATGATGGTACAGTTCTTGAAATTAACTCTGAGGAATACATGAAACTTAAACATGGTGACGATTTCAAATCAACAACTCATGTTTCACCATTAAAGAAGAAAACTCAAACTCAACAAATCAATAAGGACGAAATTAAAGAAGCTGCAAAAGCTAATTCTGTTAAGATTTCTACTCCTGAAAAGTCGCAACCTAAGGTTAGTAAACCTCAACAACAAGAAGTTAAAGCTGTTGAAAATAAACAACCTGTCGCTAAGAAAATTGAAAATCAAAAAGTTGAGAACAAGAAGGTTGAAAATAATACAGCAACTCAAGAAAAAGCAGAACAACCTAAACATAACAATCCATTTCCTAAAAAGAAGAAACAGAATAATCAACAAAATTTCAACAAACCAAACGAAAAAAATAACAATAAATCTGATAAGAAACCTAATGAGAATAAGAATAATTCTCCTAAACCTCAAGCTCAGAATACTCAACCTAAACCAAAAATCACTAAGATTTCTTCACCAAATAAATCTGGCGGTTTCCTTGGGAATATTCAAACTACCGATGGTAAGTTAGACCCAGCAAAGTTAAATAGTAAAGATGAGAAATAAACCTAATGAAACAACAACTGGATTAATCTATCTAGTTTGTTCACCTATTGGTAATTTAAAAGACTTCACATTTAGAGCAGTTGAAGTATTAAAGTCCTGCGACTTAATTTACTGTGAAGATACACGTAATACAGCTTTTCTATTGGAAAGTTACGGAATTGATTACAAAGGAAAACTTTATTCTTTATACTCACAAACTGAAGTTAGCAACTCTTTATCAATTGTTAAAAATGTTAAAGATAATAACATAGTTTGTTGCTATCTTTCCGATGCTGGCTGTCCAGGTATTTCAGACCCAGGATCAATCTTAATCAAAACTGCTATTGAAAATGAAGTTAATGTCTCAATCCTTCCTGGTGCAACAGCAAGTGTTTCCGCACTTGTTATGTCTGGATTTGATACATCAAATTTCACTTTTAGAGGTTTCATCTCACCAAAAGAACAAGCAGCAACCAAATATTTAGCAGATCATCTTTACGATACTTCAGTTTCAATTTATTATGAAACAAGTAAACGTATTTTAGATTTTCTTAAGTATTTGAAAAATGCTGGATATGGCGAAAGAAACATCTGTATTTGCAAAGAATTAACTAAGATTCATGAAGAGTACATTAGAGGTACTGTTGACGAATTATTAGGTAGTGATTTATCATTTATCAAAGGTGAATTAGTAATCATTGTTGATAAATGTAAAGAAGAAAAAGAAGATACAGAAAAATTGAAAGAAATTATTTCTATGTTGAAAAAAGAAGATGTTTCAAATAAAACTATTCTCAAAATTCTTCAGAAATATTTCGATGTAAATAAGAACATTCTTTATAAATTAATCCTCGATGATGAGAAGTAAATTACAATCTTTGAACAACTAAAAATCTAGGTTTCTTAGATAAATCAATGGCAATATCAGCTTGATATTGCTCTTTTACTATAGAGAAAAATAATGGCTTAAGTTTACTTGCATAAGATGAATCAAATTCAAAGAAACACAATGTTCCTTTCTTAGTAACTCTATCTAAATCGGCAAATATTCTTCTAAATGCATCCATACCGTCTTCTCCAGCAAATAAAGCTAAATCTGGTTCATACAATGTATCAGTTTGGCTAGTTGTTGGAATATATGGTGGATTGCAAACAATCAAATCATATCTATCATTCTCTTTGGAAAGAAAATCAGAGACCTCAAAACTAACATTTTTTATTTTGTTATAGAAAGCTGACTTCTTGGATATTTCTATGCAAGAAGGAGAGATATCAATTAATTTAACTTTAGATTTAGTGAAAAAGTGAGCGAGTGAAAGTCCAATTGCTCCGGATCCAGAACATAAATCTAAGATTTTAAGATGTTCATGTTGTTTATCATTTAAAGCATTGATAATTCTATAAACCATCTCTTCAGTTTCCTGTCTAGGAATTAAAGTGTCACGGTTTAAAAGAATAGTTAAATCACGGAAAACAACTCTTTCTGTGATGTAAGGAACTGGAACTTTAGCCTTAATTTTGTCTAAGATAAAATTGCACTTATCATCATCTAAGTCTTTATTCAACTTGAGTGGAATTTTATATCCATCAATGTTGAAAAAGACTTTGACGAGAAAATAAATGTCACAATTTTCTACTTTATAATCACTCAATAATTCGACTAAATTTTTAAGTTTCATCGTTAGAATTATTGGTTATTCTTCATGGATTCAAGGATTAAATCTTTTTGGTTAGCATCTTTTAATGCATCCAAGATTTCATCCAAGTCACCTTCCATAACTCTATCCAATTTTTGAATTGTGAAACCAATTCTATGATCAGTAACACGGTTTTGTGGATAGTTGTAGGTTCTAATTTTTTCAGAACGTTCACCAGTACCGACTTTCAATCTTCTTTCGGCACCAATTTTTTCATTCTGTTCGTCTTCATACTTAGCTTTCAATTTAGTTCTAAGCATGTTCATAGCAATTTCTTTATTTTGTAATTGAGATCTTTCAACCTGGCAAGAAACAACAATACCAGAAGGTTTGTGGGTAATTCTGACTGCTGATTCTGTTTTGTTAACGTTTTGACCACCTGCACCGGAAGATCTGTAAGTATCAATCTCCAAATCTGCTGGATTGATGGTGATATCAATATCTTGAGTCTCAGGCATAACAAGAACTGTTGCAGTAGAAGTGTGAATTCTACCTGAGCTTTCGGTAGCAGGAACTCTTTGAACTCTGTGGGAACCAGATTCAAATTTTAATCTTGAATAAACTCCTTTGCCTTTAATCATGACTGAGACATTGGAATAACCACCAAGAGGTGTAGGTTGTTCATCTAAAAGTTGAACTTTCCAATGTTGTTTGTCTGCATATTTAAGATACATTCTGTACAAGTCACCAGCGAAAATACATGCTTCTTCTCCACCGACAGCACCTTTAATTTCCATGATGACGTTCTTATCATCATTTGCATCTTTAGGTAATAAAGCAATTTGCATTTCACCGTACAATGTTTCTTTTTCTTGCTCAAGTCTCTTTAATTCTTCTTTAGCAAAAGCAGCCATATCTGCATCTGAATCTTTTTCAAGTTCCATACTCGCTTCAATATCTTCCAAGACTCTTTCATATCTATTATAGAGATTAACTGGTTCTTCGAGCGAAGAACGTTCAATTGTTAAATCTTTGTATACTTTAGGATCAGTGATATTTCCAGAAGCTAACTTCTCATCAATACCTGCTAATCTTTCTCTCATTGTTTTAAGTGTTTCTAACATGTAATCCATAGTAAATATTCCTTTCTTAAATCAAAAATCACAAACAATTTAATAAAACCAATAAAGATTGCTAATGAGTTTTATCTGAATATTTCTCGAATGTTTGTTTAAGGAACAAAACCATTGTGCTTGTTGGCGTAAAGCTTGGATAAAGCTTAAAGAAATTCAATGAAGCTTCATCGAAAGTTGAACCTAATGCATGTTTTCTAATCAAATAGTAAAAGACAATGCTTGGAGATCTGCATATACCTTCGCCACAGTGAACTAAAACTTTTTGACCTTGTTCAAGTGATCTGTCGATATATTTAACACATTCTTCAAACATTTCATCCACGATAAAAACTGAATCATCATACATTGAATAGTTCAAGCATAATGAACCTTGGTAATACAAATATTTGTAACCTTTAAGTGGTGATTGTCTGTTCCCGATTTCTAATAAACCCATGCTGTAATATGGTTCACCTTTTGCGTGAATTACTGAAAAATCACTTTGACCAGCTGCATAGTTTAAATAGTCATCTTCACTTCCAACGTAGATATTTTTTACTATTTCAAACATTTCTTATTTTAACTTTCTATGTAATTCCTCAACTGTTTTCTTTAAGTTCTCATCTTTGGACAACAAACCATTGATCTTATTACAAGAGCTGATAATAGTTGAATGGTCTCTGTCGAAGAATTTACCAATTTCATTGTATGGAGAACCTAAAACTTTTCTTATTAAATAGACTGCAATTTGTCTTGCATAGGCAATTTGCATAGTTCTAACTTTAGATTTAATTTGTGCAAGAGTAAGATTGAAATGACATGCAACTTGATAAGTGATATCTTCCATGGTTACACTCTTTTCAGTTTTAGATGTTGATAAGGAGATAGGTTGAGTATCTTCAAATGCTTCTCTAACAACATTTAAGGTGATTCTTTCACCGTATAAACTGTTGAGTGTGATGTAGAAGATCAATCTTGATAAAGCACCTTCCAACTCTCTGACGTTATGTGAATTCTTACTTGCAAGATAGTTCAAAGCATCATCATCGAATAAATCGACATCAAGTTTGTTGATTTCAATTTTCTTTTTGAGGATGTTGACCATTGTATCCTTTTCAGGAATTCTGATAGCACAGCAGATACCTTGAGTGAATCTTGTTGTGATTCTCTTTTCGATATCTGGGATGTGATCTGGCGAACAATCTGAGGTGATGATAATTTGAGCATCACGTTTAATTAAGTTTTCATAGATATCGAAGAAAACTTCTTGTGACTTATTCTTACCTTTCAAAAATTGAACATCATCAAATAAAACACAATCAAGTTTCTTGAAGTAATCTTTCAAACTTGAAACTGTGGTCCTACTATTTTGATTTCTTTCTTCTCTGACTAATTTGATGTAGACATCAATGAAGTCATTGACGCAAACATATTTAATCTTTTTATCTGGGAATAATTTCTTGTATTCATGGTAGATAGCAGAAAGTAAGTGAGTCTTACCAAGACCACTATCTGCATAAATAAAGAGTGTGTGTAACTTATTCTCAGAATTCAAAATGTATTTTGCGGCATTGTATGCTTGGTTGTTGGATGGTCCAACAATGAAGTTGTCGAAAGTAAAACCTTGTCTGACATAACTTTGATCGAAGAATTCAATTTCCTTCTTCTCGATAACTTCGCTCTTATCTAAATTCTTAGCTTGAGATTTGTTGATGAATTCAATTTGATAGTTAGTGTTAGTAACATCAAAAAATGCATTTTCAAAACTCTCAACAAAATTATCTTTCTGGTTTCCAGTAATCATTCTGTAGATACTTTCGCTAGAAACGAGAATATAAATAACATTTTGGCTGATTGAATGAATTGAACAATGATCTTTAATTACAGAATCAAAGGTTGCCTTTGAAAAATTATCCTGTAAATTCTTTAAAACACCTTGCCAAATCTTATTGTAAATTTCTTCGTTATTCATATTCATTTTTTCCTCGTTTTCTTAAAAATTTTATCATTTATATACTCTATTTACTATATTACAAACAAGTTTCAACGTTTATAAACATACGTGAGTATGTTATCAACATTTATCCACAATATTAGTAACATCTAAAATAGCGAATATTTCGATAAAATAGGCAATTTTCCACACTTTTTACTTCTCAATAATGATAAGTTGAGAAAAATTAGTAGTGTTTTAACTTTCCACAGTTTCCACACCAGTATTAACATCCACTTTTTCATCAGCTTTCACCTTTTTTACCTTTTTCATTAAAAAATGGATGTTTTCTACTGTTTCTACTATTAACACTCCCAATTGTTGAAAACAAGTGGTGGATTAATTTCCTCCTTTCTTATCCTCCACAAATGTTTTTAACTCAGTAAATTTGGTGAATAAATTAGCCTTACTTTTTACTTTCAACAAGGCTATGAACACTAAGAAATTTACGAAATATATTAATTTCATGTGAAATATATTGAATTTAATTACTTTTATGAAAAATCCACTGCTTTGTGTGAATAAGTCGACCTTATTATTATGAATAAATATTAGAAAAATAAACTAATACATAAACCCATTTAAGCCTCTCGATTTCGTATAATTAAACATAGAAAAGGATTTTTAAAAATGCGTTTAGTTATCAAAAAATACGAGTTACTCAAAATGCTTAACGTTGCTCAAGATGCAATTCCTGCAAAATCTACTGAACCTAGTTTTTTGAACTTTTTATTAGAAGTTTCAGATGAAGGTGCATCTATTTTAGCTAGCGATGGTAATATTCATATTAAAGTTTTTCAATTAAATAAAAATTCGGAAGGTGAGAATGTTATCCTTGATTCTCAAAATGGTTCTGTTCAATTACCTGCTAAGATCACAAGAGAAATTGTTTCAAAGTTAGTCGTTAATGAAATTACCTTAGAACAAGTAGATTCATCAATTCTCACAATCTCAGACAGCAAGACAACATTTAACATCAATACCAAAGAAGGTAAAGATTATCCAGATGTTGAAATTTCCCCTTCTGTCGGTGATGAAGTTGAATTACCTTTCAGGGATTTCATCAAGTTGTACGACGCAACTTACTTCTCAGTCGCAGTTAAGACAAGTCGTCCACTCTTCACTGGTATCAATATTAAATGTACAGACAAGAAGATTTCATTTGTCTCTTCAGACACATGCCGTCTTTCCAGAATGACACTTGATATTAACTCTGAAGCAAAGATTTCATTCAACTGCCCACTTAAAGTTTTATCAGTCATCTCCAAACTTGAAAGTGTTGACACTTTAAGATTTAAAGTTGGTGCTGATAAAGTTAGTTTCCAAGTTGGTAACACAACTATCGGTTCTAGAATCATTCCTGGTGAATTCCCAGATGTCGATAAAATTATCCCATCCTTATATCCTTATAAGATGAAATGCAACGCTGCTAAACTTATCGAGGCTATGGATCGTGTCACCATCGTTAACGGTGATGACAAGACATCAACAAAGAACATCAAATTGAACTTTGATGGTGATAGAGTTGTTGTTTCATCACGTAGCTCTTCCTACGGTACCAGTAGTGAAGTTTTGGAAGATTGCGAATTCAGTGGTGAAAAATTCACAATTTGCTTCAACTCGACATTCGTTAGCCAAGCTTGCAAGTCTTTAAATTCCGAAAAGATCGAAATTTTATTCTCTGGCGAAGTTAGAATGTTCAGAGTAAGTTGTGATGATCAAAATAACTTACAACTTATTACCCCAGTTAGATACTATTACAACTAAAATATAAGTAAGTAAGAAAAAGAGAAAAGGAGAAAACAAATGGCAAAGGAAAAAGTAGTCTTCTACAGAAGTGATTATTCAAAAGATGTCGTAATTAAACCATCTGATTACGGTGCAAAACTTAAAGCAGATGACAGAGTTATGTATCCACTTCAAGAATCAACATCAGATCCAAAACATACCCCTGTTATCAAACACGTTGTTATGAACACTTGGGAAGTTTCAGTCCCAAATCATCCTGTAATCAATGTCCACTACATTGACTGGATTGCAGTTGAAACCACATTAGGTTTCCACCTCATCCAAATCGGTCCAAAGAAAGAACCAGTTGCAACATTCTGCTTGAGCAAAGGTGAAAAAATTCTCAAAGCATTTGCATACTGTGTTCCTAACGGCTTGTTCTGCACAGTCAAGTCTGGAAACGACGAAGAATAAAATCGCATAGTTAAGTTTTCATAATAATCTCCTGTGTAAAATGGTGGTATCGAGGGAATATCACCATTTTTTAATCACTGAAGACAGATATTTTTTCTGCCTTCAACCTATATATCGCATGGAGATCAAAAAAATTAAAAAAATTTTGAAAATATTTTAAAAAATTTTTTGACCAATTTTTTAGGATAAAAAATTCAAATAAATTTTCAGCTCAAAAAAATATTTTTATGGACAGAAATTAGGTCATCAAGTGATGTAAATATTTTCAAAACTTCAATTAATTTTCTATCTACCCCTATAATAAAAATTAGCAATTTATAAATATTTAAAAGTTGTTTTTTAACTGGAAAAATCGGTGAAAAATTAAGCGTGCATAGTCTTTGAAACGCTAAGAAAATATATCTATAATCAAATTACGCTCTTAGAAGGGTTGGGAGGTTTAAATGATCACACAAATTATTAAAAGAGATGGTCGAAAAGAAATATTCGATCAATCAAAGATATTAGCCGCTGTTGAAAAAGCACAGCATGTTACAAAGGAAAATGTCCGTATCGGATTAGTTACAGATAAAGTTATCGAAGAGATTGAAAAGAAATTCTCCGATACTAATCTTCCAACTGTCGAACAAGTCCAAGATATCGTTGTCGATGTCTTGATGGATATGGGCTACAAGAAAACTGTTGAAGAATACATAGGTTACAGAGCTAGAAGATCTCAAATCAGAGAAGCAAAATCTCGTTTGATGACTTCCATCAAGAATATTACATTCCAAGATAGTAAGGACAATGATACCAAGCGTGAGAACGCTAATGTTGATGGCGACTCACCAATGGGTACCATGCTTAAATACGGTTCAGAAACAAGTAAGGATTTCTATCTTAACAACATGATCGATCCTAAGATCGCTCAAGCTCATAGAGATGGTTATATCCACATTCATGATCTTGATTTCTACGCCTTAACTTTAACTTGCTGTCAAATTGACCTCTTAAAACTCTTCAAGAATGGTTTCTCAACCGGTCATGGTTACGTCAGAGAGCCTAATGATATTAGAACCTATGCCGCTTTAGCATGTATCGCAATTCAAGCAAACCAAAATGATATGCACGGTGGTCAAGCTGTTCCTAATTTTGACTACTCCATGGCTCCTGGTGTTAAGAAATCCTACAATAAGATTTTTAGAAATAACTGCATCAAATTTGCAGATTTCCTCATCCAACCTGAAGTTAGTTATTCAGAAAAATTAAAACCTTTATTTGCTGATTTAATTGCAAATGATAAACAACCTAGATACCTCAACGAAGAAAGTATCGAAAATACCTTCAAACTCTTGAAAGAGAGATTCCCAGAGGTTGATTGGGAAAGATGCAGAAAGGATATTGTTAAAGATTCCAACAAGGAAATTGAAGATCAAACCTACCAAGCAATGGAAGCTTTGATTCACAATTTAAACACCATGCACTCAAGAGCAGGTGCTCAAGTTCCATTCTCATCTTTAAACTACGGTACTGACACTTCCCCAGAAGGTAGACTTGTCATCAAGATGATTTTAAAGGCTACTGAAGCCGGCTTAGGTGATGGTGAGACTCCTATCTTCCCTATCCAAATTTTCAAGGTGAAAGAAGGTGTTTCTTACAATAAGGAAGATCCTAACTACGACTTGTTAGTTGAAGCTATGATCTGCTCATCCAAGAGACTTTTCCCTAACTTCTCCTTCCTTGATGCTCCATTCAACAAGAGAGATTACAAACCTGGCGATTACAATCAAGAAGTCGCTTATATGGGTTGCAGAACCAGAGTTTTTGAAAACTATGTCCACCCAGATAAAGCTGTCACCTGCGGAAGAGGTAATTTATCATTCACTTCGATCAACTTACCTAGATTAGCAATTGAAGCAGATCATGATATCGATGTCTTCTTCGACAAGTTACATACAGTTTTGGACTTAGTTACCAAACAACTTTTGGACAGATTTGAAATTCAAAGACATAGAAAAGTCTACAACATGCCATTTTTGATGGGTAATGGAGTTTGGTTAGGTTCTGACAAGCTTAAACGTACTGATGATATTTCTTCAGTTATCGATGAAGGTACTTTAACCTACGGCTTCATCGGTCTTGCTGAAGCACTTGTTGCCTTGGTTGGTAAGCACCACGGTGAAAGCAAAGAGAGCCAACAATTAGGTTTAAAGATTGTTAAATATATGTCAGATTATGCTAAGGAACAAACTAAGAAGTACAACCATAACTTCGGTGTCATCGCAACTCCTGCAGAAGGTCTTTCCGGCAGATTCGTCAAGATGGATCAAAAGAGATACGGTTGCATCAAAGGTGTTACCGATAGAGAGTTCTACACAAATTCCATGCATGTTCCTGTTTACTACCCAATTTCAATGTTTGACAAGATTGATATTGAAGCACAATATCACCCTTACACCTTAGCAGGTCATATCACCTACATTGAAATGGATGGTGATACCGCAAAGAATATCAAAGCATTTGAAAATGTTGTCAGACATATGCATGATGCTGGTATCGGTTACGGTGCAATCAATCACCCAGTCGATAGAGATCCAGTTTGTGGATACAACGGAATCATCGATGATGAATGTCCAAAATGTCATAGACATGAAGATGATGGTAGTGGTGTTTCCTTCGAAAGAATCAGAAGAATTACCGGTTATCTAGTTGGTACTTTGGATAGATTCAATAACGGTAAGAGAGCCGAAGAGAAAGCTAGAGTCAAACACTCACTTTACTCTAAAAAAGAAGAATTAGAATAATAAATTTATCCACTTAGTTAACTGCTAAGTGGATAATTTTTATAATAGATACAGGTTAATTATGAAGATTGCAGGAATTATTAAAGAGAGTATCGTCGATGGTCCAGGAATTCGTTTCACAATCTTTTTCCAGGGTTGTTTACATCACTGCAAAGGTTGTCATAATCCAGAAACTTGGGCAATGGATAAAGGTGATGAATACTCTGTAAAAGAACTTATTAAGCTTATAAAAGAGAATAAACATCTTAATGGTGTCACAATTTCTGGAGGAGATCCTTTCTTCCAGGAAGAAGCTCTTTATAGTCTTTTATGTGCACTTAAAAAGGAGTGCCCTAACCTTGATGTCATCGTCTACACAGGCTTCACCTATGAAGAAGTTTTTAAGGATTTTAGACGCTGTTTAGATGTGATTGATTTCTTGATTGACGGATTATTTATTTTAGAAAAAAGAAGCCTTTCGCTTCTTTTTAGAGGTAGTACAAATCAGAGATTCATCGACTGTAAAAAATCTCTTGAACAAGGTAAAGTTTACGCTTTATCAGATGATGAAATAATGAAAATATAGTTATTTTTTGAAGAAGATTTCGTTATTTTCTTCGTTAACTTCATCGTATTCTTTCTCACCGTATTTCTTAATTAGTGGAAATGATATCATCTCGATGATGATTGAAATAAGTAAAATTACTGCTCCAGTAATTAAGAAAGCAGTGTTTGCAGATTTAGAAAGATTGACGATATTAAAGCCAAATAAAATTATTAGTAATAAACCGAGAACAAAAAGCACCAAACAGATGATTGAAACAATCAACATTTGATTTTGTGCTTTTTTTGTGAGAAATTTGACTGGTTTTTCTTTTTTCTTTTTCATGTCTTTATTATATTTTTTCTTTTTTGTGAGATAAAGTTATTATATTATAGATAAAGGGGTTTCAATAGGTTTATAATAATGTTGTTCAACATCTTCTTTATTTTTAAAATATTTATGCATTTATAGGAATAGGTGGACACTGAATGGTTATCTTAACTAAGCAAAACAGAACTTATAACTATTTAAATGAAGGTAGTGTTTTATCTTCATATACCTCTGTTTGTGCATTTTCCTCATCCAGTTTTTCTACCCAAAAGTGTAATTACATTTTATTAATTTTATTTGGTTATTAATCATGTTAGCTCTCTTTATGGGCTAACATTTTTAATATAGAAAGAAAGGATTAAATTATGAGAAACAAAAAGTTTTTAGCATTAATTGCTGGTCTCACCTTAGTTGGTACAGCTCCTTTAGCAAGCTGTGTTGGTGGTGATTCAACAACCACATCTAGTGTTGATGATAGTTCTTCTACATCAAGCTCAACTTCTTCTACTACTTCTTCTACATCAAGCACAACTTCTTCTACTACTTCTTCATCATCCTCATCATCTTCCTCAACCTCATCATCTTCATCATCTTCTTCCTCTTCAAGTGAAGATTCATCATCCTCATCAGAAGATTCCACAACATCCGAAACTCCAGTTGATCCTGGTTATGTCTTTGCAGAAGATGCAGCAGGCAGATTACAAATGTTCAACGAAACTGCAAATGAAGCACAAGCAGGTGTTATGGGTGAAATCGTTTCTGTTGAAACATTCACAGGTGGTAATCAAAATATCTACGTTTATGACGCAGGTAATTTCTACAGAATTAAGAATCTTAATGCTTCAGATTACAAAGCAGAAGTTGGTAAATTTGTTGCATTCGTCGGTATTAAAGATGGAACTGATTTAACATTTAAGAATGTTACAGTTAGCGAAGAAACAGTTTATGAAATTGCAGAACAACCTAAGTTCGAAGCAAAAGAATACAGCACAGTTGGAAGTGTTGGCACAAACTATGTCGGTACAATGACTGATGCAGTTATTACTGCAATTACCGAAGAAGGCTGGACTGTTACTTACAATGGTTCTACATACACATTGGAAGTTCGTGGTGATAATTTAGCAGAAGTTCAAAAACAATTAGATGGTGCAGAAGTTGGTGGTAAGATCACTGCTAAAGTTACAAAGAACTTCGATCATTATTACTTATTAGACGCAGCATCAATCACATATACTCCACTTGTTAAGGTTGCATATACAGGTACAGTTCAAGCTCTTGCTTCAGAAACTGGTTTAACCTCCTCTGTTGAAGGTGATACTTTATCAATTACTGCTGGTGAAATCGTTCTTGTTGACGGTTCATATGTTATCTCCGTTGATGTTAATAAACCTGAAAATTTAACTACTTTAGATAATGTTAAATTAACAAATCCTGGCGCAGGTCTTACCTTAGTTAAGGGAACTGATAAAGTTACTTTAAACTATACATTCACAACAACTCCTACAACTGGTTTTACAGCAAATATCAATTGGAATTATGATGCAAAAGCAGATCAAGTTATCAATGTTACAGTTTCAGAAGCAGTTACATATGAAAGTGGTGAAGTTGCAACTGAAAATGAAGTAGAACTTGTTACACTTGCTGATTGGGCTTCTACATCATTTGATGAAAGTGCTGATCTTACCTCTAAGGCTAACATTAATAAAGTAGTAGAAAAATATAAAGCAGTAGATGGTTTCACCAATGTTTTCAGTAATATGACTGTTGAAGGTTCATATGTTGCTACAAATTCAGATGCAAACACACTTAGAGTAAATAGTAGTAAAAAACATGATGCAAAAGTAACATTTACAATGCATGAAGGTATAACAATTACTAGCGTAGATGTGTACTTTGTTGCTTGGAGAGATGATACTGGTACAATTACAATTGGCGAAAGCTCAATTGAATCTGAACAGAATGTTAATGGCGAAAAATTCTATACACCTATTTCTTTCACTGATTTGTCTATCACAAATACATTAGAAATTTCAGTTAATGAAGGTAGAGGCTTCATCGCTGGTTTCAACATCACATATACAGCAGCTTAATTTAAAATATAAATTGAATTAGATAATTTTTACTTAAAAGATAAAGGACCTTGCATTTACGGCAAAGTCCTTTTTAATTACAATTATTTAAAAGAATTTATTAATTTAGTAATGTTAGCTATATTTAGATATTAAAAAAAGAAGATTTTTACATCTTCTACATATCATATACATGAACAACTAGAGCTAGTTGGTTATTATCGAAATGGTGGACCGTAAAGGGCTCGAACCTTTGACCCACTGATTAAGAGTCAGTTGCTCTACCAACTGAGCTAACGGTCCATTTTCGAATGCCTTAAAAGTATAAAACAATAAAAATCAAAAAACAAGATACATATAGAAAAAAGTTGAAAATTGTTTGACCAAAATTTTCAAAAACTTTGCATATTTATATTAATTTGAGAAAAAATACATGGGATTTCCCGATGAAATTGAGATAAATCCCATGTAATTTTTTTGTAATAACTAACTTACTTTTTAAGAACTTCGTTAATTTTACTTATTAAAAGTGAAGCTGTAACAGTATTTTCATCAACATTAATATCGTAAAAATAGTTACTTAAAGCGGATAAAAATTGAACTCCATGAATTCCTGCTGCTAAAGTTGAATCATCTTTAGTAAGAAATGCAGCAATTAATCCAGAGAGAACATCGCCAGTTCCACCTTTAGCAAGATTTGGTTTTGCTGAATAATCTAAATATATTTCTTTTCCATCGGTAACAAATGTTGAGTTGTTCTTTAAAACAACAGTTACATTGAATTCATTAGCAAAGTTAAGTGCTTCATCTTTTACTTCAGTCATCCATTCTTTTTCATCTTTATTTAAAAGGCGTGAAAATTCTTTTACGTGAGGAGTAATGATTACTTCACACTTATGATCTTTAAGAATTTCTACACCATATTTTGCTAAAGAATTTAAACCATCTGCATCGATTAAAAGTTTACCCTCATAGTTTTCAATAATGTATTTAAGAGAGTTATAAACTTGTTTAGAAACTCCTAATCCCATACCAAAAACGATGACATCATATTTCATGATTTCATTAAGTGATTCTTCATTAAACTTAATCTTTCCGGTACCTTTATCGTCGATTAAATTGTAGATTAATTCTGGATAATGTAAGGCATAAGTCTGTAACAATGATTCAGGAATTGATAAACATGCATAACCAGCCCCTAAACAGAGAGTTGTGTATGCATTTAAAGAAAGTAAAGGAGCACCTAAGTAATTTTTAGAACCACCAACAAAGTTCACTTTCTTATAAGTACCTTTGTTGGAATAGTTTAATCTTTTAGGGAATGAATTTTTATAGCTTTTATATGTGCTGAGATCTTTAACTAAAATATCCATAATTACTCCTTTATAGGTAAATTTATAACTAACTTTTTAATAGTGTCTTTTCCTTGGTTTATGTAGAAACCAACTTTTGAACCATAGGTTGAAATTGTTACATCGGATACGATGTAATCTTCAGTTGTATAACCTGAATTTATATTCAAACCAGAGTTTCCTTCTAAAGAAATTTTTAATCCTGAATGGTTATTGTATAAAGCATAAATCTCATCTAAATAACCTTCACTACCTTTGATATATTCAAGTCCCCATATTGCATCGATATAGACTGCATTTGGATTCTCTTTTAGGTTTTTAAATTCATTGTATCGAATGGTTTTCCCGTAGTATTTTTTAATAATCTCTCTTTTAATTGGAGGATAAATACTATAAATATCAACTACGGTTGTGTCATATTTATGCTCAAATAGTATTTGAGCTAGTGCGTATGCTAAAGCACCAGTTAGTCCTAAACCTGCAAAAAGAACAACAGGTTTTAAGTCATCTAAGTCTTTTTCAATGATTTTAAAATAGCCATCAGCGATACGAAAAAGCTCCTGAATAGGTTCTTTTTCACGGCTTTTCTTTTTGCTATAAAAGATTTTTTCAAAGTCTTTACGAGTTAATATTGTCATAATTAAAATCCACTTGAGATTATTCTATAATTTTTCTAGTCGAGAGGTGAAAATATGGATAAAAGATTGTTAGAAATTAGAAAAGGTATCACAGGAAATAATTCATCTCTAGGTGTAGTTTCTGCAATTTCAAAATACTTTGATGTAGAACCTAAATATGATGTTGACGAAGAAACATATAACTACTTAGTTGAAAGACAACCTAGAAACGTTGTTTTGATGATTTTAGATGGTTTAGGTAGTTACAACTTAGATTTAGCCCTAAAAGAAGGTGATTTCCTTTATGATTTCAAAGTTAAAGATCTTAAAACAGTATTTCCACCAACAACTGTTGCAGCAACAGGTATGCTTCATACAGCAAAATTACCTGCAGATACTAATAACTTAGGCTGGTACTCTTACTCAGAACAAGATCAGTCTAAGATCTTAATTTTTGGCAGATGTTTACCAGATAGAACACCTGCAAACTTGACCGAAAAAGAAAGACAAGAATTAGCCTTAGACTTACTTACTGAGAGAATTAGTAAAGTAGAAAATTGTGTCGGTCATGAAGTTTCTAGTTTTGGCGATATCCATATCGATACCTTTGAAGAAGAATGCAAAAAAATCGCAGAGTTATGCACCAATAATTTAGATAAGAAACAATACTTATACTGCTATTGGGCCGAACCAGATAAGCTTATGCATGCATTAGGTGTTGATAATAAATTCATCTATGAAAATATCCGTCACCTCCAAAAAATGATTGTAGATAATTTGTTAGAAGTGCCTAATACAGTCCTTTTAATCTTGGCTGACCATGGTCATATTAATAATGAACCAATTTTACTAACTGATTTTAAAGATGTTTCTGATTTAGTTGATTTAAAGAAATCTGCAATTGACCAAAGATGCATCTCATTCTTTGTCAAGAACCCAGAAGATAAAAAACTTTTCGTTGAAAGATTCAACCACTATTTTTCTAAGGAATTCATGCTTATAACTAAGGACGAAGCAATGGAAAGTCAAATATTTGGTGACATAAAAAAAGACTCCATAGCTGAGAGAAGCTTAGGAGACTTTGTTGCAATATCTTTAACCAATAAAACTTTAGCTTTAAGTGAATCTGATTTGGAATTTAAAGGAATTCATTCTGGATTTACCAAGGAAGAATTCTATGTTCCATTAATCTTGTTCAGCAGTATTGAGTGAAACTTTATCGTAGATAGACTGTAAAGTTTCATAGTTATCTTCACAAGCTTGAAGTAAGCCGTAAACGAAGAATTGTTCTTCTTTATGCTTTCTTTGCAATGCTTTGAGCTTTAAGATAACGTGACCTTTAATTTGGTAAATCTTATTCTTTTGAATAAGATTGAAACGTTTTAATAAGTAATTGTATGAAATTTTATCGCCTTCAAGATAACCGATTCTGAAGCTAGGCTCATTTTTAATTTCACTGATATCAATCTCTTTGAGACCGATTTGTGCATAAGGGAAATTCTTGAATGGATTAATATGTTCCATCTTTCACTCCTTTACCTATTATTCGAAAACTTCTTTATTAACATCGTGCTTCTCTTCTGATTTTGCTTGGAGAGCTTTGTTAACTTGGCTATCGATGTAATTTAAGCAGTCTTCAAAAACTTGTTGTTTGCAGTCATCGAATAAAATTTCGTGTCTGTAACCTTCATAAAGATGTGTATCGACTTCGATACCGCCTTTGGTGTAGAACTTAGCTAATTTCTTAACGGATTTACCCATCTTACCGACAGGGTCTTTGTCACCTGCAATAAGTAAAACTGGAACTTTATTTTCAATGTCTTTTAATCTCTTCTTTTGGAAGGTAGGCTTCATACCACCGAATAAGTTGAAGTAGAAATTAAAGCTAGGAATGAAACCACACATTGGATCCATATCGTACTTCTTAACGTTCTCTTCGTTAACTTGTAAGAATTTACTTGCAGAGTTGTAACCATCGGCATAAGGTTTGAACTTGTTGTAGGATGCCATTTGAACCTTGTAGAAGAACTTACTTGGACGTTCCTTCTTATGATCTGGTAAGAATTTAGCCATCCATTGAGAAAGAATTCTTGCACAAACTAAACTAGGATGGTTGGTGAAAGAACCGGAGAGAATCAAACCATCAATTGTGTTGGAATATCTTTGGAAGTAACGTTGGCAGACAATACTACCCATGGAGTGACCTAATAAGATAATAGGCTTCATGGTTAATCTGACTTCAACAATCAAAGAGTGAAGATATTCGATTGCGAGTTTGAAACCGGAGTTTGGCCAGACACCCAAACCGAGGCTAGGATTTTCTGGGATTGTAACGTTTAAACCGTGACCAGGATGATCTACTGCGTAAACATCATAACCTTTAGAATTTAAATATTTAGCAAATTCATCATAACGTGCAGAGTATTCACACATACCATGACAAATAACAATATTTCCTTTACTTTCTGTTTTTGGATCTACTTTCCAGCAATTACCATAAATGGTTTGACCACCAGAGATTTTTAAACTGATTTGCTCCATAGAAAACCTCCATATTTTTAATCATTTAATTATAAAATAAAGAAATTTAAAACATACAGAAAAATATAATTTATAAGTTACATTTTTAAAAGTGTGTATAAAAATTTATTTCTATAGTGTGTAGTGGTTATTTTAGGCATATTTGAAGTGGTGAAAATCATCGATTTAATAACTTTAATAAACGGAAAATAAAGACAAAAAATGTAAAATATTGTTGTATTTAGTAAGAAACATACACACTTTTTTATATACAAAATTTGAGTAAGAGAAATAGGTAACAGATATGAGTATTCTAAAACTTGTTGATATTAAGAAAAACTATATAGTTGATAAAGCTGCACCTGTTCAAGCCCTTAAAAAAGTTTCACTTATATTTGATAAGAATGGCTTTGTTGGAATTTTAGGACCATCAGGTTGTGGTAAAACTACTTTGTTGAACATCTTAGGCGGACTTGATAATTATTCATCAGGTGATCTTTTGGTTGACGATGTTTCCACCAAGAAATTCACCGCTAAAGATTGGGACAACTACAGAAATAAAAGAGTTGGAATCATTTTCCAACAATACAATTTAATTCCTCATCTCAACGTATTGAAAAACGTTGAGTTACCTTTAACTCTTGCTGGTGTTTCTTCAAAAGAAAGAGAAGCAAAAGCTCGTTTTGCTTTGGAACAAGTTGGCTTAGGTAAAGAGATTAAAAAGAAACCTAATCAACTATCCGGCGGTCAAATGCAAAGAGTTGCTATCGCTAGAGCAATTGTTAGCAATCCTCATATCATCTTATGTGATGAACCTACCGGTGCTTTAGATACAGAGACTTCAGTTGTTGTTTTGGATATTCTTAAAGAATTAAGTAAAAATCACTTAATTATTATGGTCACGCATAATGAGCAACTCGCTGATAAGTACTGCGACAGAATCATCAAGATGCTTGACGGCCAAATAATTGATGACAATGAAATTAATAAGGCAGAAACTGAAGAAGTTAAAGAAACCAATTTATCTCAAACTAAAGAAATTGACACTTTAGATCTCACTTCTGTTGATGTTCCTTTAATCACAGAGGCAAAACCTAAGAAGAAAGGTAAGAAAGAAAAATCCCGTATGGGATTCACAACTTCTGTTAGCCTTTCTGGAAGAAATCTCTGGACTAAGAAAGGTAGAACCATCATGGTATCTATCGCTGGTTCCATCGGCATCGTCGGTGTCAGTATGGTTCTTGCTCTTCAAAATGGCTTCAACCAATTCATGGATAGAATTGTTACAGAAACATTATCTAACTATCCATTGACCGTTGAAAAATACTCATTAACTACAATTAATGTTAATAATCCTAATGATACTTTGGAGAAGAACCCAGATGATGGTTCCTTACATATCACATATCCAGATCAGTCAGGATTTGTCTCTAACAACTTAACTCCAGAATACATTGAATACGTAAATAATATTAAGAATGAAGATATCGAAATTTCTTCAATTCAATATAACTACGCACTCAACACCACAGTTGTTACAACAAATGATGTAACTGATGTAGGTATTGATGAAAGTAAATCTAAATATAAACTTATCGATACATCTCCTTCAGGTGGTGCATTAGGTATGGTTTCTTCTTCATCCGTTTGGAAGGAACTTCCTGGTGAGAAAGACTTTATCTTAAGTCAGTATGAAGTTATCGAAGGTAAATACCCTGAAAATGCCAACGAAGTTGTAGTTTTGGTTGATAGTTATAATAGAATTTCCTCCACAACGCTTGAAGCATTAGGTTTTTCTTCTGATAGTTCTAAGATGAACCAGTTATCAGACTTAGTTGGAACCAAAGAGTATAAGATGTATCCAAATGGTGTATTCTACACAAATAACGCAGAAACATTTAAACCTTTAGAAGATGAATCAAATGATGACGCCTACGAAAGATTGAAGGAAACTTATCCAAGTAGTTACGTAAAAGGTTTGAAACTTAAAAGAACTGCTAACTTCTCAAATGTTGTTAACACTTTGAACAAACTTACAAACACTGAGTTATCTGAAGAAGATAAGCAAGAAATCTTAGGTGAACTCCTCCTTAATTTCGAAACCAGAGGTTTCGTAAATAAGGATACTGATGGAAATATCACTTTCAATCAATCTAAAGTTACAGATATTCCATTGGATCACTTAAATGTCAGCTACAATTCAAGAACTGATGAGCAGATTGATGAGTTGTGGAATTCAGAAAATGAAGAAGATTTACTTGTCACTGGAAAACCTATCAAGGTCGTCGGTGTCTTAAGACCTAAATCACTAACTTCATTCACAATGTTAACTGGTGGCGTTTATTACACACCTGAATTAACAGAAATTGCTGCTGGTACACCTGATGGCGTCAAAGGTGCTTATGAGAAAGAAAAACTTGAAGCACAATCAAATAATATTGAAGTTTTTGGAGAAACTAGAGCTGATGGCACAGTTGCAACAGGTACAGGTGATCTACGTTTATATAATGAAAACGCTGATTATGTCTTGCAGGATGATTTATCCGATAACTTGTATTTAACATTTAAGGATGGTTATTCTCTTGCAGATAGATTAGCAGAAACCCTAGGATTAGATGAAAATAATTCTACGGATAAAGCATTGATTGACGCAATGAGAAATCTTGAAGAGAACTTCACTGAAAAAAATAAGAACACACTTATTGAACAGTTAGTTTTTTATAGTTTCACTGGTTCTAACACTAATGTAAAACAGTTATTGCTAATTCTACAAAAGTTACAAACTAATCAAACTTTAACATCAGAAGATAAGACATTTATCACAAATATTGGTAAAGAAGTCTTAGACTTATCTCAACTTCAAATTAAATCTGTCAAGAACGTTAACGGAGTTAGTTCTGTTGATGTTTCAAGTTATTTAACTTTAAGACAAACCTATGGTGTTGATAACGAAGTTAACTGCATCACTATTTATCCAAAAGACTTTGATAACAAAGATTTGATCATTCAATACCTGGATAAATGGAATGAATTACATCCAGAAAATAAAGTCTACTATACCGATATTGCTGGAACAGTTACAAGTATGATTTCAACTATCGTCAATGTTATTTCAATCATCTTAGTTATCTTTGCTTCAGTCAGCTTACTTGTCAGCTCAGTTATGATTGGAATTATCACTTATGTTTCCGTTATTGAAAGAAAGAAGGAAATTGGTATTTTAAGAGCAATCGGTGCAAGAAAGAAAGATGTTGGTCTTCTCTTTATTGCTGAGAGTACGATTATCGGTTTCTTTGCTGGATTGATTGGTATCTTAATTACTTATATCGTTGAAATCCCAATTAACATCTGTTTAGGTATGGCTTATCCATCAATTGGATTAGGTATGATAGCAGACTTATCATGGTATCTAGCTCTCTTGATGGTTGCAATATCGATGTTCTTAACATTTATTGCTGGTTTATTCCCTAGCTATGTTGCTAGTAAGAAACATCCAGTTGAATGTTTACGAAGTGAATAATTAAATTAGTACAAACCATCTGTCATTTATGTGGCAGGTGGTTTTTGAATGGAGAATAGTAATTACTTATTCGCTAATTAGTTATATAACCATTTTTAAATAGTATTTATAGGTTGTTTTATATTTTATATTACCTTCATCTTATTTTTTACCGATTTCACCTTTTTAAAAATGCACCCCATTTCGTGAAAATACACTTGTAGATTATAATTATAGATAGAAGGGTCATATTAAATTTCGCCCGCTCATATGGCGTTAAACATGGAGTACTAAAAGAAAGTATCTTAGAAATTCAAGTAAGATAAATTGATTGAAAGATAATACTTTCTTTAGATTTTAGAAGGAGATAATTTATGAATTTTAATATTATGGACATGGTTGGAAATACTCCAATCTACAAGTTATATGATGGAAAAAATAACAACACTATCTTAGTTAAAATGGAAGGTTTTGAACCTTCCGGTTCAATTAAAGATCGTGTTTTTAAGTTTGCTTTGAGGACTTATGAAGAAAGTGGTGAAATCCACAAAGGCATGACTTTAAACATCTCTTCCAGCGGTAACGCTGCAATTTCTTTAGCAACTTTAGCTATCCCAAATGGCTATAAAGTTAATGCTTATATGCCTAGTTCCACTTCACAAGAAAGAAGAGATATTCTAAATCTTTTAGGCGTTAAGTGTGTCTATGTAGAAAATGGCATGCAAAATGCAATTAACAAAGCCAAAGAAGATGCTGCAATTGATGCTAATTCCTACTATGTTGATCAATTCTTTGATGACAGATTATATTTAGCTCATGTTGATACAGTCAAAGAAGTTGTTGGACAATTAAAGAATCAATTTAACGTTACAAAACTTGATGCTTTTGTTTCCGGAGTTGGTACTGGAGTCACCTTAAAAGGATTCTCAACAGAATTAAGAAAAGTTTATCCAAACATCAAGATCTTAGCATTTGAACCTAGTGCAGCAAGAGCATTATCCAAGAAAGAATTTAAGCCACATTCATTTGAGGGTGTTGGTCCAAACTTTGAAACTAACAATTTTGCTACAACTAAAGTAGATGAAATTATGGCTTTAGATAAAGAGCCTATCTTTGATTTTGTCATAGAACTAATTGCCAAATACGGTTTGCATGTTGGTATCACTTCCACATGTAATATTTATGCAGCATTCAACTGTGGTTTAAAGGATTCAACAATCTTTTGCGTCAGTTATGATAACTACGACAAATACATGAAGGTTTTAACAGAATATAAGAAATCAAAGGAGGGCGTTAATGAGCAATAAAGAGTGGTATCAATCAATTAAAGATAGAGATAAAGCTTCAATTAACAATTTACAAATTAGATATAAACCAGGCGTTTACGCCGTTAGAAAATATCGTCTAGCACATTACTTTTTCACACACCATATGAAATTACTTGGTCTCTATATTTCATATAGAGCCAGAAAGAAAACTGGCGTTGAAATTCATCCTGGTGCAACAATTGGTAAGAATTTATTTATCGATCATGGTATGGGTGTTGTTATTGGGGAAACAGCAATTATTGGTGATAACTGTATGTTATTCCATGGTGTAACTTTAGGTTCTAAATCATCTGTTGCAGAAGGAAGAAGACATCCTAAATTAGGTGATAATGTAATTGTTGGCTGTGGTGCAACAATCTTAGGAGGTGTCACAATTGGTGACAATTCTAAAATAGCACCTAATACATTAATATTATCTGATGTTCCTGCAAATGTTTTAATTAAACCTACAAACAGCAATCAAATAATTCCAGTTGAGAGCAAATAAAATATCGTGAGTTACTAAGAATTAACTTAGTGCCCACGAATTTTTAAATGTTGTAATTAATTATTAAAACCTCATCAGTAAATGAATTTTTCAAACCATGGTAGTTTGAATTTGAATAACTCTTATTCAAATGTATTACTTTATATTTAGGATTATTTTTAATCCATTGTTTCAAGATATATCATGAAATATAGTTAAATTATGCTAATTTTGCTATTAGTTTGATTTCTCTTTAAAGCTTATACAAACAGAAAATCATCTCTGAAATAGAAATTAGAATTTAGTGCTAAAATTTAAATAGTCGGAAATTTTAATGAAGGTTTAAATATGAAAGACAGAAATGAAATTATCGATTTATGGTTTGAAATGTGGCTTAGAAAAGAAGATTTAGGTATTGATGAAATCTTTGCAAGTGACGCAGTTTATATTGAAAGCTGGGGACCAGAATATCACGGTGTCGATAAGATTAAGCACTGGTTTAACGAATGGAATTCCAGAGGTTCTGTCGAAGAATGGAATATCAAAAGTATGATTAATACCACCGATGATACAATCGTTGAATGGTACTTTAAATGTAAAATGAATGACGGACATGTAGATGAATTTGACGGTATTTCTCTAATTAAATGGAATGATGTTGGACAAATAACTTGCCTTAAAGAGTTTGGTTGCAACATTAAAAGATATGATCCTTATGAGAAATCAGATCAACCAATATTCCCAAAAGAAGATATCAAGTGGTTTTAACTAGACTATATAAAACTTAATTAAAATTCTGCATTATATAAAATAAGCAATTTATTTATTTGGATTAAAATTGTTTTTACTATAACCCATTTCTTTGCTTATCAAATTTAGTGTCTCTAGTGGAATCTTGTTGATTTCACATCGATACAAGATGTTTTTGCGTGGGTTGTAATTTGTTCAAAACATTTAGTATTTAAGAAACCACCTCTTGACTGCTTATATGCTTTGACAAATTGAGCAACAGTGTAACTTTTTGTTTCAGCCATATTTTAGTGTTCCTCCGATAATTAATCATAGATTTTTAGTAATATCTTTTGTATCTACTCTATTACATATTAAAAATTAGCGAAGGAAAAGACGTTTAAAACAACTCTACTAATAGTAGAAAACAATCTTGTATTTAGAAAAATTAATAGATTTAAGCTGTTATAAAGAAGAACACTCTACTGATAGTAGACATGGATTTTTTAGTTTTAAAATTAACTTTATTATCAAAATTAATTAAATTTCTTTCTCTTTCCCCATCCTATAATTTATCAACTCAACACCGTGTCTTACAACAGTTTGTTCCATAATAACTTCATATCCTCTTTTTAAGAAGAAAGGCATAGCAGTTATTGAAGCATCTACTGAAATAACCTTAGTTTTCACATGCTCTTCTAATTTATCACAAAGTAAAGTAGCAACACCTTTATGTTGATAATCAGGATGAACATAAAGCATATTTAAATAACCAGATTCACTAATATCAGAGAATCCAATAATTTTATTCTCATCAAAAGCTACTAAAGTGTAATTAGTTTTAAAAGTTGAATCCCATCTATTTTTATCTACTCCAGAAATCCAAGCTAAGATTTGCTCTTCTGAATAATCTTTAGAACAAGTAGTTTTAACAGATAAGATAAATAAGTTTATGATTTCATCTAGATAAGATGAATCATAAGTCTTTAAGATAAATCTATTCATAGGTAGATTTTACATTATTTTAAGTACTTGAGAAAGTGAGTTATATTCAAGATAATATCTATGCAAGCGAGAGATTATTTGAGCACAAAAAAGCTCAAATATTCTCTTGATAGCAAAGTAGGTTCATAAGCAACCTAAAAAGGCGTATCCACAACTTAGGATATGCCTTTTTCATAGTAACTTACTAAACTTAGTTCTAATTATGACTTTAATCTCTTATTGATATAGTCCATATCAATTTCATCAATTGATATTTCTAATAATTCATCAATCATAGCTTCTAAATTATCTAAGAGTTTATGATCAATCTGTTTGTGTAAATCTTCCTCTTCTTCAACAAAAGTGGTAATTTCTAATGTAGCGAAGCTATCGGAAAATTCATCGAATTCTTCTCTTGTAATTTCTTTGTAGTTGTAATGTTTTAATAAATTGATAATATTGTCACTGACTTTGTAACTATTTAATTTTGACATATCTATCACCTTTCCTTTCTAAATTTAATACCTTAGCATCTTTAGCATTTGGTCTGCGAGCAGTAACTACATTATTATTTAAAGGATTAATAACTGTAGAAGCATAGCGACCCACTTGGATATACGATGGTTGACCTAATTTATTAATTTTGAAATCACGATAGCCTAAAGGTTCTCTAAATAAATTATCCAATATATAAAACTTTTTCAAGTTTCTTGATGGATCTGCTATACGATTTTGAGCATGCGATGTCAAAGTGTATTTACCAACCCTGACTGTTTCTGTAAATGGCTCAGCCATTTTCTTTTTACTTTTAAAAATAAATTTAATCATTTCCTACCTCCTGTGAACATTATTAAAAATCGAGATGTTAGAGTGTTACCTCCTTATGATTAAAAAGTTGAGTGATGTATTTTATGTAAAAATAACGATAAAATAGGCATTTTGCACAATTATCTGTTAAAATTTTTGTGGTGTTTTTCACCACACACAATAAGACGAGGATGAAAAATGATAGAAAAAATTAAGATAAATCTTTCTTTTGTAGTGTACATTGATTTAATGCGAGATATGCTTCGCTTTAATTATTTCAAACCAAACGCTACCTTGAACCATAATGAATTTTTGAATACTGTGATTTATTATTTTTATAGGTATAAATTACATAAAAGATTAGTGTTTGAATCGTATTTTGTGAAATACGCTCTTCTTGATGATATGTCTACTCGAAATAAAGAAAAAATGATAAATGCAGCTGCATTAATAATGGATGACTTTTATAATGAAGATTTACTAATCAGTAAACATAAATATAGCTTTACAATTTATCCAACAAAAAAGTTCGAAGAATTTTATGACATTCTTTATGAAAATGAAGTTCAGCGTAATAATATGTCCATGTCTTCCTTCTTAAGAAGATTATTAAATGAATATATTAGACTACCTGTTATTCAAAGAGAAATCATTGCTTGTAATAGGAATTTTGACCTTATTCAATCATGTTGTAAAAATAAAACTGTCGCTGTAATAGAGACTAGAAATATGAAATATCGTATTGCTCCTTTTAGCATATCACCTAACCTCTCTGAATCAGGAAATTACGTTTTGGGTATTGATTTAAAGTCTAGTAAGAAAAAACCTATTGCTTTTAAGCTTAATAAAATTATCAGAGTTGTAGAATCTCGTGAAATATATAAGTTTACTAAGGAAGAAACTGAAACACTATATAAAATTTGTGCAAATGGTGTTGAATATGCAACTGGCGAATTTATTAATGTTAAAGTGAAACTTACTAAATCAGGAACCAAGATGTTTGGCTACATGCTTGATCACAAGCCAACAGTGATTAATGTGGAAGGTGATGTTTATACGTTAAAGTGCACTGTTTCAAATTTTATGAATTATTTTTCCGCATTTGGAAAGGAATTTACCATTTTAGATAATGAAGAAATTAAACAAAAAATGTTAAATTACTTTAAAAATGCTTATTTGAACCTGGAAAAAGATAGCTAGCTTTGAATAAAATGTAAACTTTTTACATTAAATTAGACCCCAATAAGCTTTTCTTCTTGCTTTAAATACTTAAAAATGCAAAAATATTAAAGCGTTGCAGGCGTAGTTCAATGGTAGAACCTCAGATTACCAATCTGACTACGCGGGTTCGATTCCCGTCGCCTGCTCCATTTTTTTGGAAATAAATCTTATAAACGCTTTAAAACAACATAAACCCATAGTTGTACCTATTTTAGGCTAAAACTATGGGTTTTATCATAATAAAAGCAGTATTTATAACAATAAAACTAATAATTAAACCATGGGTTGGATACTTATTGTGATAATTCATGAACAACTGAATGTTTTCCATTCTTTTAACTTTCTTTTCATTTGGTACATGTAATCGTTTTTCCATTTATAGAAGCTTGATCTGTTGATATCTATTATTGAGCATAGTTTTTGAATTGGATAACGTTCTGACAATTCATAAATTATTTCGAATTCAAATTGCATAAATTGATGAACTCTTTTTCCTGACCACCTCCTTTCACTGCGTACCCTTTTTTGCACGTTCAGCTTCTACTCTAGCCTTAATTACTTCATCAATTAATTCAT